>DATLDH010000138.1:0-44819 GCA_035526015.1 Acidimicrobiales bacterium | reverse complement strand
ACTCCATGGCGTGCTGCACCTCGTGGCGGTCGGCGGCCGACGACGGGCGCCACCACGAGCGGCGGGCGAGGCGACCGGCCGCCACGACCTCGCGCACCGTGGCCGGGACGTCGCGCGCCAGGGCCGGGCGTTGGGGCACGTAGCCGAGTCGCCACCTTCGGCCGAGACGGCGAGGCGGCTCTCCGAACAGCCGGACGGTGCCGGCGGCGGGCTCGAGAAGGCCCATGAGCAGCCGCAGCAGCGTCGACTTGCCGGAGCCGTTCGGGCCGACGAGAGCGACGAACTCGCCCTCGGCGACGGTGAGGCTCACGTCGCTGACCACCAGGTCGCCGGTGCCGAACGCGAAGCGGAGACCGTCGGCCTCGAGCACGGGAGTGGTGCTGGTCGTCATGGCGTACGGCACCCGAGGGCGGAGGTGAGCGCCGCGAGGTCGGCGCCCATGCGGGACTCGTAGGTGCCGGGGGCGCCGACCTCCAGCGGGTCGAGCGGCGCCAGCGTGGCGTCGAGCTCGCCGGCGACGGGACGGGTCGGTCCGTCGGGCACACCCGGCTCGTGGAACACGGTGGTGACGCCGGCGGTGCGCGCCAGGTCGACCAGGTCGGCGACGCGTCGGGGGTCGGGCTCGGCCTCGGGGTCGATGCCGGTGACCGACTCCTCCACCAGCCGGTAGCGGCGGGCCAGGTGACCGAAGGCGTCGTGCGGCGTCACGAACACCCTCCGGTCGCACTCGGCCAGGCCGGTGCGGAACCGGTCGTTGATCCTCGTCAGCCCGGCGCGGTAGCCCGTGGCGCGCGCGGGAGCACCGTCGGCGCCGATGGCCGCCAGCTGCGCGCCGACCCGATGGGCGACCTCGGACCAGAGCAGCGGGTCGAGCCAGACGTGGGGATCGCCGGTCCTCCCCCCGAGCAGGTCGACCGCCTGGCCGTCGGCCTGGCGCCCCGCCACCTCGGCGACGGCGGGCTGCAGGCGCGAACCGAGGTGCAGGATCAGGTCGGCGTCCTCCAGGAGGTCGACCTGGCGCGGGCTCAGCTCGGCGTCGTGAGGCTCCACGCCGGCCGGCAGCAGATCGACGACGTCGATTTCGCGGCCGCCGATGGCGCGGGCCAGCTCGCCGACGGCCCACGACGACGCCACCACGACCGGTCGCCCCGTCGGCTTCGCCTGATCAGGCGCGCAGGCGGCCAGCGACAGCACCGCGGCGACCGCAGCCACCGCGGCCTTCACGCGCACCGCGTGCACTTCCCGACGAGGTCGAGGCGGTGGGATTCGGGCGCGAACCCGGTGTCGGCCGCCACCCGCTCGAGGGCGCGGGCCACGGCGCGCTCCACGGCGGCGGGCATGGCGTAGTCGGCCACGTCGCCGCACGCGGTGCACACCAGGTGATGGTGATGGCGGGTCAGGTCCTCGGCCAGCTCGTACCGGGCGAACTCGTCGGGTCCGGCCACGATGCGGTGGACGGCGGTGGCCTGCTCGAGCACGGCCAGGTTCCGGTAAGCCGAGCTCTGGGCGACGGCACCCCCGGCGACGATCTCGGGAAGGGTCAGCGGGCGGGTGGCGGCCAGGAGCAGGTCGACCAGGGCGCGGCGCCCGCTCGTGTAGCGCTGATCGATCTGGCGCAGACGTTCGCCGACGAGCTCGTGGACCTCGTTCACCCGGGCGACTCTAGGCGGGAGTGAGAACCATTCTCAAACGGGGACGATGACCTCGACGCCCCGCATGTAGGGGCGGAGCACCTCGGGCACGGCGACCGAGCCGTCGGCCTGGCGGTAGGTCTCGACGATCGTCGCCCACACCCGCGGCACGGCCAGGGCCGAGCCGTTGAGCGTGTGCGCGTGCCTCGTGCCCCCGCCCTCGGCCGGCTTGTAACGGACGTTGGCGCGCCTGGCCTGGTAGTCGCTGACCCAGGAGACCGACGAGACCTCGAGCCACTGGTCGCATCCGGGGGCGTAGGTCTCGAGGTCGAACGAGCGGTGGTGGGCCAGGCCCATGTCGCCGGTGCAGATGTCGAGCACGCGGTACTGGAGACCGAGCAGCTGCAGGGCGCGCTCGGCCCGCTCGAGCATGTCGGCCAGCAGCGCGGGCGCTTGCTCCTCGGTGGCGAACGCGTACAGCTCGACCTTGTCGAACTCGTGGCTGCGCAGGAGGCCGCGGGTGTCACGGCCGGCGGCGCCAGACTCGCGGCGAAGGCAGGGCGTGTAGGCCATCAGCCGCAACGGGAGGTCGGCGACGTCGAGCACCTCGTCGCGGGCCAGTGACGTGAGTGGCACCTCGGCGGTCGGGATCACCCAGAGGTCGTCGCGCTCGACGGCGTACGCGTCATCGGCGAACTTGGGCAGTTGGCCGCTGGCGGTGAGGGTCTCGCTGCGCACGAGTGTGGGCGGACGGATCTCCTCCCACGCGTCGGCGTTGAGATCGAGGGCGAACTGGCACAGGGCGCGCGACAGGGCGGCGCCGGCGCCCCGCAACACGGGGAACATCGAGCCCGAGATCTTGGCGCCGCGCTCGGGATCGAGGATGCCGAGCTGGTCGCCGATGTCCCAGTGGGCCACCCGCTGATGGGGCGCGTAGTCGTCGCGGCCCCCATGGGTCCTGACGACGCGGTTGTCGTGCTCGCTCTCGCCGTCGGGAGCATCCGGTGCCGGCAGGTTCGGCAGCACCAGCAGTCGGGCGCGCAGCCCGGCCTCCAGGCCGGCGGCCTGCTCGGCCAGCGCGCCCTCCTCCTCGCCGAGGGCCCGGCTCTGCGCCGCCAGCTCCTCGGCTTTGGCCGTGTCGCCCTCGCGACGGGCCGTCCCGACGTCCTTGGAAAGGGCGTTGACCTGGGCCCGCAGGGTGTCGCGCCGGGCCGCCACGTCGCGCAGTTGTCTGTCGAGCTCGAAGACGGCATCGACCTCGGCGGGATCGACGTGCTTGCGCGCCAGGGCGGCTTTGACGGCGTCGGCGTCGGTCCGCACGAGGCGCACATCGATCATGGGAAAAAGTAGCGTGCCGCCGATGCCGGCCCTGGAGGTTTCCTCGCTGCGCGTCACCTACGGCGACCGCGTGGCCGTCGACGACCTCTCGCTGTCGGCCGAGCGCGGCGAGGTCCTGGCCCTGCTGGGCCCAAACGGGGCGGGCAAGACCACGACCGTCGAGACGCTCGAGGGGTACCGCACCCCCACGGACGGGCAGGTGCGCGTCCTGGGGCTCGACCCCGTCGCCGACCGTCGCCGGGTGGCGCCGTCGATCGGCGTGATGCTGCAGCAGGGGGGCGTCTATCCGGCCATGCACGCACGCGACGCGCTGCGACTGTTCGCCTCGTTCTACGACGACCCCGTGGCCCCCGACGAGCTGCTCGACCGTGTCGGCCTCCGCGACGTGGCCACGACGCCGTGGCGGAGGCTGTCCGGGGGCGAGCAGCGTCGGGTCGCCCTGGCCCTGGCCCTGGTCGGGCGGCCGGCCGTGGCGTTCCTCGACGAGCCCACCGCCGGTATCGACCCTGGCGCGCGGCGCGTCGTGCGCGATGTGGTCCGGACGCTGCGGGACGGAGGGGCGTGCGTTTTGCTGACGACCCATGACCTCGACGACGTCACGGCCCTCGCCGACCGCGTGGCCATCATCGACCGCGGGCGACTGGTGGCCCTCGGCACGCCCGAGGAGCTCACGACCGGGGGCGTCGACGAGATCCGGTTCGCCGCTGCACCCGGGCTCGACGTGGCCGGCCTGGGCGCCGCCCTCGGCGCCCCCGTCACCGAGAGCCCCCTCGGGGAGTACACGGTGGCGGCCGGTGCGACGCCGGCACGGGTGGCGGCGTTGACGGCGTGGCTGGCCGAACGTGACCTCCCCCTCGGCGACCTGCGCGCCGGTCGGCAGAGCCTGGAGGACGTGTTCCTCCGCCTCACCGGGAGCGACGGCTCGTGAGGGCGTTCCGGGCCCAGGCCCGGGCCGAGATCGCCATGACGCTGCGGCGGGGCGAGTCGGTGCTGCTGACCATCGCCATCCCGGTCGGTCTCCTGGTGTTCTTCTCGCTGGTGGATGTGCTGCCCATCGACGGCGGCCGAGAGGGCCGCGTCGCGTTCCTCGTGCCCGGTGTGCTCGCACTGGCCGTGATGTCGACGGCGATGGTGAGCCTGGCCATCGCCACCGGTTTCGAGCGCTCCTACGGTGTCCTCAAGCGGCTGGGGACCACCCCGCTCGGGCGGCCCGCGCTCATCGCGGCCAAGACCGCCGGCGTCGTCGCCGTCGAGGTGCTCCAGGTCGTGGTGCTCGTCGCCGTCGGCGCCGCGCTGGGATGGCGGCCCGACGGCACGGCGGCCGCGGCCCTCGCCGCCGTGCTGCTGGCAACCATCGGTTTCGCCGGGCTGGGGCTCCTGATGGCCGGCCGCCTCGAGGCGCTGGTGACGCTGGCTGCGGCCAACGCCGTCTACCTCGTGCTCCTCCTCATGGGCGGCATGGTGATCCCGCTGACGCGCCTCCCGTCGGTGATGCGGAGCGTGTCCCGCGCCCTGCCCTCGGGCGCGCTGTCCGACGGCCTCCACGCCGCCTTCACCGGGGCCGCCGTCCCCGGCCGCGTCTGGCTCGTCCTCGTCACGTGGGCCGTCCTCGCGCCGGCCGCCGCCGCCGTCACCTTCCGCTGGGAATGACGGCGGTCAGGCGCGGGGGGTGGTGCGCTCGAGCTCGCGCTCGACGTCCCGCCAAGTGAGGACGGCGTCGCGCTTCTGGGCGCGCTGGTCATCGGCGTACCAGCGGAAGAAGATCACGACGATCACGCCCCAGAGGACGACGCCGCCGCCGAGCTTCATCATGGCGCCGGCGAGTTGCTGGTCGCCCACCGCGCTCAGCCCGAACGGGCGGGGCGCGTCGGCGTAGAACCGGTAGATGGGGCGCTCGGCGAAGGTGAGGAACGACGCCGGCACCGTGGGCACCACCGACTGCAGGAACAGATAGACCATGCGGCCCGGCTCGGATAGCCGACGGATCTCGGGGATGGTCGACAGCACGGGCAGCCACATGAGGGTGGCGAAGGTGAACAGCACGAGGTGGGCGAGGAAGTGCAGCGGCTCGTTGCGGAGGGTGGCGTCCACCACCGCCGGCCAGTGGCTGAGGATGATCACGGCGTTGAAGGCCAGCCCGGCCAGCAGCGGCCGCGCCATCCAGGCCACGAGGGGAAGGACGGGGCCGAGCACCTTGCGCAGGAGCCACCCCGGTGTGCCGATGAGCAGGAGCGGCGGCACCACGAGGGTGAACAGCAGGTGCTGGGTCATGTGGACCCACAGCAGGTACTTCTCGGCCAGGTCGTGCACGGGCCAGCCGGCGCCCACGAAGAGGACGGCCACTCCTGCCAGGAACGCACGCTGCTGCCGGGCACCGACCTGCTCCCCGGCCGGCGCCCACCGGCGCACGGCCCACAGATAGCCGGCGACGGCGACGACGACGAGCAGCCACACCTCGGGGTGGGCGTGCCACACCCACGGCGAGACGGTCGCCGCGCCGAAGGTCAAAACAGGGCGCCGAGGGTGATCAGGTAGACGGTGTAGACGCCGATGGCGGTGACGATGCCGGTGACGAACAGCCGCCGCAGGATGGCGTTGTCGAACTTCAGGTGCATGAAGTACATGGCCACGATGGCGAACTTGACGATGGCGAGGATGAGCAGGACCGGCGTGTTGGCCTTGCCGATGTTCACGTAATAGAGCCCGACCTCGACGCTGGTGAGGGCGGCCAGGATGAGGCCGATGACGACGTACTGCTTCTCCGTCGGGTGCAGCCCGTGACCGTGGACCTCGGTGTCGTGGTCGGTTGCGGTGCTCATACGGCCTCCGTCACGGGATGAGGTAGACGACGGTGAAGATGACGATCCAGACGACGTCGACGAAGTGCCAGTAGAGACCGACGATCTCCACCACTTCGGAGCGCTCCTTGGTGAGCCTCCCCCGCAACGACATGCTCACCAGCGACAGCAGCATCACGATGCCGAGGGTGACGTGCACCCCGTGGAAGCCGGTGAGCACGTAGAAGCTGCTGCCGAACAGGTTGGTCTTGATCGTCAGGCCCTCGCGGATGAACGACGTGAACTCGTAGACCTGACCGGCCACGAAGCTGGCGCCCAGCAGGGCGGTCGCCGTCAGCCAGACGCGGTTGCGGCGCTCGTCGCCGCGCTGCACGGCGGCCAGGGCCAGCACCATTGTCACCGAGCTCATCAGCAGCACGAACGAGCTGACCGAGGTGTAGGGGATGTCGTAGATGTCCTTGGGCAGCGGCCCGGACACGCTGCGGCCGCGGTAGAGCAGGTAGGTCGAGATGAGGGCGCCGAACAGCAGGCACTCGCTGCCGAGGAAGGCCCACATGGCGACCTTCTCGTTGCTGAGCCCGGTGTTGGTGACGTGGGCGCCGTGGGTGTCGTGGGCGGTGTCGTCGTGGGCCGTGGTGGTGGCGGTCATGACGACTCCTCGGGCTCGGCCGACGGCTCGAAGCCCCAGGCGTAGATGGCGGCGATGAGGATGACCGCCCCGATCACCGCCACGGCGTAGGCCTTGTACATCATCCCGTAGGCCATCACCGGCAGCCCGAATGCGGCGATGAGCGGGAAGTACGACGGCGACGGCAGGTGGATCCGCGCCACCTCCTCGTCGGTGGCCAGCCGCGGCTCCGGCGGCTGCTCGGGAAGCCGCACGAGGCGACCCGAGTCGTCCTCGGTGTACTTGCGGTGCCACCACTCGTCGAGCGAGTGCACCTGGGGCACGTCGGCGAAGTTGTAATAGGGCGACGGCGACGGGATGCTCCACTCGAGCGTCCGGCCGTCCCAGGGATCGGCCGTGGCAACGGTGCGGTTCTTCCGGCTCACGGCCACGTTGACCAGGAACACCAGCACGGAGAGGGCGATGACGAAGGCGCCGACCGTGGCCACCATGTTCCACGCGTCGAAGCCCATCTTCTCGGCGTAGGTGTCGATGCGCCGGGGCATGCCCTGGAGGCCGAGGATGTGCATCGGGCCGAACGTCAGGTTGAACCCGAGGAACCACAGCCAGAAGTGGACCTTGCCGATCCGGTCGCTCAGCATGTGCCCGAAGACCTTCGGCCACCAGTAGTAGAAGCCGCCCATCAGACCGAACAGGGCGCCGCCGAACAGCACGTAGTGGAAGTGGGCGACCACGTAGTAGGTGTCGGTCTGCTGCCGGTCGTGGGGCGAGATGGCGTGGGTGACGCCCGAGAGCCCGCCGATCGTGAACATGGCGATGAACCCGACCGCGAACAGCATCGGCGTGGTGAACCGCAACGAGCCGCCCCACAGCGTGCCGAGCCAGTTGAAGATCTTCACGCCCGTCGGCACGGCGATGAACATCGTCGACACCGAGAACGCAGAGACGGCGTAGGGCCCGAGGCCGACCGAGAACATGTGGTGCACCCATACGCCCCAACCCATGAAGCCGATGGCCACGCCGGAGAAGACCATGACGGCGTAGCCGAACAACGGCTTGCGGGCGAAGACCGGGATGATCTCCGACACGATGCCCATGGCCGGGAGGATGAGGATGTACACCTCGGGGTGCCCGAAGATCCAGAACAGGTGCTGCCACAGGACGGGGTCGCCGCCGGCGCCGGGGTTGAAGAAGTTGGCGCCAAACAGCCGGTCGAACATCAGCAGGAACAGGGCGATGGTGATGACGGGCAGGGCGAAGAGCGTGAGGAACTGGGCGACCAGGCTCATCCACACGAAGATCGGCATGCGCAGGAGCGTCATGCCCGGCGCGCGCATGTTGAGGGCGGTCACGATGAGGTTCACCGCACCGGTGGTCGACGCCACGCCGAGGATCTGCAGCCCGAACACCCAGAAGTCGATGTTGTGGCCGGGCGAGAACGTGATGCTGGTGTTTGGCGCGTAGCCGAACCAGCCGCCGTCGGGTGCGCCGCCCAGGAAGAAGCTCGAGTACAGGAACGACCCACCCAGCAGGAAGCACCAGTAGCTGAACGCGTTGAGGCGGGGGAACGCCACGTCGCGCGCACCGATCATCAGCGGGATCAGGTAGTTGGCGAAGGCGGCCGACAGCGGCATGACGACGAGGAAGACCATCGTCGTGCCGTGCATGGTGAACAGCTGGTTGTACATCTCGGCACTGAGCACGTTGCCGTTGGGCCTGGCCAGCTGCAGGCGGAGGAGGAGTGCCTCGATGCCGCCGAGCAGGAAGAACGTGAAGCTGGTGACGCCGTAGAGGATGCCGATCCGCTTGTGGTCGATGGTCGTGAACCACGACAGCGCGCCGGTAATCCGCCTGGGGCGGCGCATGAGCCCGCCGCCGGGGGCGGCCGGCGCCTCGACCGCGTCGGTGGTGTCGGTGTCGGGTTCGAGGACGGTCGTCACTTGAGGGTCTCCAGATAGGCGATCAGCTTGGTGATCTCTTCCTCGTTCAGCTTCACGGGCAGCTTCATGAGGCTGCCCGGCTTGCGACCCTGGGGGTCGCGCAGCCAGGTGCGCAGGTTCTGCTCGTTCAGGTCGAAGATGGCTCCCGCGAACGTCTTGCGGGAGTACAGGTGGGTCAGGTTCGGCCCGATCTCACCGGCGGTGAACCCGGCCACCGTGTGGCAGCCGGCGCACCCCTTGCTCTGGAACAGCGCGGCGCCTTCGTCGGACGTACTGGGCTTGGCGGGCTGCTGCTTCTGGCCCGCCAGCCACGTGGCGAACTCGGCCGGCGAGTGGGCCACCACCCGCAGTCGCATGCGCGAGTGCGAGAGGCCGCAGAACTCGGCGCACTGGCCGTAGTACGTGCCGGGCTCGGTGGCCTCGATGGCCATGTGGTTCACGTGGCCGGGAACGACGTCGACCTTGCCGGCCAGCTTCGGAGGCCAGAAGCTGTGAATCACGTCCTTTGACTGGAGCTTGAGCTCGACCCGGCGGCCGGTCGGGATGTGCAGCTCGTTGGCGGTGATGACGCCCTCGCCCGGATAGCGGTACTCCCACCACCACTGGTGGCCGTAGACGTCGACCTCGAGGGCCTCACCGGTGGCGTCGACCTTGTTGATGTCGAGAATGGTGACGACGGTGAACACACCGATCACGGCCAGCAGCAACGCCGGGATGATCGTCCAGGTGATCTCCAGGCGCGTGTTGCCGTGGGTCTGGGTCGGTGCGTCGTCGTGGCCGGGTCGCTCGCGGAACCGCATGGCCACGTAGAGCACGAGACCCTCGACGAGCACGAACACCACCACGGCGACGGCGAAGACGGGGTCGAAGAGTCGATCGACCTGCTTGGCGATCGGGCCCTCGGGCTTCGTGAAGTCCTGCGGGGCGTCGGAGGCGCACGCCGACAGGGCCAGGGCCATGCCGACGAGCAGCAGCGAGAGGCGGCTCGACCTCAACTTCATGCGCAAGGCATCACCTGTCGTCGCCGAGGCTTCGAGACCCTCCCGAGCCGGCGGGGAGTCTCCCCGAAACCCGCGGGGGGTGCAAAGCGGCGGTCGCGCTCCCACGGCTAGGGCTTCCCCGCGCGTAGCAACCTGTCGATCCAGCCCGCCAACTCGGCGTCGTCGAGCTGCCCGGCGGCCACGCCGAAGAGTCTCCCGTCGGCCGTCACGAAGGCGGTGGATGGCATCCCCCGCAGGTGGTAGCGACGGGCCACTCCCCCGTCGGGGTCGTTGCCGGCGGGATAGGTGACGGCGAACTCCCGCAGGAGCCGGTCGGCCAGATCGGCGTCGTCCTGGTGGGCGACCCCGACGAACGCGACCCTGCCCTCGAGCCGGGCCGACGCGGCGCGGAAGTGGGGCAGCTCCTTGCGGCACGGCACGCACCACGACGCGAAGAAGTTCACCACCACCGGCGTGCCCCGGAGGCCGGCGAGATCGACGGCGGGGCCGCCCCGCACCGAAGGAAGGCGGATGGCAGGGGCGGGGTCCAGCCCTCCACCGGCACCCGACGGGCTCCCCTGCTGTGCGACGACCACCCCGACGATCACGGCCAGCGCCACGACGCCGGCGAGGACCGCGGCAAGCGGCGGGCGCCCCCTCCGCTCAGGCGACGACAGCCTTGCCCTTCATGGTGGGGTGGATGTCGCACTGGAAGAGGTAGTCGCCCGGCTCGAGTGTGCCGAGCTCGTAGGTCTTGATCGACGGCCCGTTGAACACGTCACCCTTGAACGCGGGCGGGCCGGTGTTGCCCGTGGCGGCGGGGTACAGCGACACGTTGTGGGGGATGGCGGCGTCGTCGTTGTGGAACTCGATCTCGCCGCCGCTGGCGGGCAGCGTCATCGACGTCTTGTCGAACTCGATCGCCTTGGCCGCGATCTCGACCGGGCCGCTCGGAGCCAATCGCTTGCCGGTGGCCTGGTCGCCGACGACCGTCGTCGCCGGGTGGGCGGCCGGGCTCTCGGTCGACTGGCCGGCGTCGTCACGGTCGGGCTCCTGCGGGTCGTGCTCGGCCGGGCGCTCGCCGCCGCCCTCGGCGTGGTGGGAGAACTCCCGCTCGCCGGCGACGGCTCCGGCGATGCCGCCGGCGATCGTCGACACGGCCGCGAACATGGCCAGGCCGATGAGCGCACCGGAGCCGAGCTGCGGTCTGGCCGCGACGAGCGTGCACGCGGCGAGGATCACCACGGCGGCGGCCAGGGCCAGCACGGTCGAGCCCGTCTTGGGCAGGGCGAGCAGCACGCGGCTCAGGCTGATGACGATCACACCGACCAGCAGGACCACCCCGATGGGGAGGCCCACCGGCACGAGCAGGCGGTCGGCGAGGCGCTGCGCCTGGCTGTTGTCCCACAGGCGGTGCTCGGCCAGGCTCTGGGCCAACCACCCCAGCAGGCACAGGACGAACACCACCGTCGCCACGGCGAGGAGGCCGGAGCCGACGGCGGCGCCCACGGCCACGATGCCCACGGACAGGGCCACGAGGACGGGCCAGAGGCTCGCCCCGCTGGCCCCCATCGGCGGGGGCGCGGGGACGGCGTCGGTCTCGTCACGGGTCGGGCCGCTCCCGCCCGCGGCCCGCAGGACGAGCGCCAGGACGACCGCAGTGGCGGCGACGAACAGCAGCAGGACGATGCCGGACCAGTCGTCGTCGGCCACGGCGTAGACGACGGCGCCCACGAGGGTGAGGCCGGCGAGCGCGAACAGCAACTTGGTGGCGAGGTTGAACACGGTCTCCTACTTCACCATGAAGAGGGCGGCGTAGGCGATGGCCCAGGCTCCGACGACGAAGTGCCAGAAGGAGGCGGCGGCGCGCGCCGGATCGGAGTCGCCTCCGTCGGCCTGGCCGGCGAGCACCTTCACCATGGCCGCGGCCAGCGCGACGATCCCGGCCAGGGTGGCGACGGCCGAGAGCCCGACGAACGCATAGGCCATGGCCCCGTAGGGGTGGGAGTCGACCCCGAAGCCGAACCGGCTACCGAGGTACCACGACCCGTTGAGGAAGGCGAGCCCCATGAGGGCGGTCAGCGCGAGGCCCGCGAGGGCCTGCCGGCGGAGCGAGCGCCGGGCCGCACTCGCGCCCCACTCGGCGAGCGCCGAGGACAGCAGCAGCGTGATGAGGAGGATGGCGCCCAGGTAGTTGTCGACCTTCACGCCCTTGGGCGGCCACCGGTCGGCGGCGTCGCGCACGTTCACATAGGCGGCCATCAGGGCGCCCATCGCCATGAGGAGCGACGTGCCTGCCAGCAGGGCGCCGACGTGCAGCATGCGGTTGGGTCGCTCGCGGCCGGCGGGCGGGAGGGCGAGGGTCGTCATGCCGGCACCTCCGACAGCGGCTCGGCCGAGCGGACGACGGGAACCTCGTCGAAGTTGTGCGGCGGCGGCGGCGACGGTGCCGCCCACTCCAGCGTCAGGCCCGACACGGTGTCGGGGTCGTCGGCGGCGTCGTCGGTGTCGCTGGCGCCGGCCACGCGGGCGACGCTCACGATCAGCAGGATGACCCCGAGGACGGTGAGTGCCCCGCCCAGCGACGCGAGGCGGTTGAGGTTGGTGAACGCATCACCGTCGCCCTCCGCCGCGTGCCAGGGCTGGCCGTCGTAGCCCAGGAGGAATGCGGCGCCGGAGTGCACCAGCGAGCCGAGGGTGAGCAGCAGTGCGGTGAGGGCGGCGGCGCCACCCGGCAGCTGGCGGCCCCAGAGCTTGGGTGCCCAGTGGTGGAGGGCGGCGGCGGCCAGCAGCAGCGGCGGCGAGAACAGCGCGGCGTGGAGGAACCCGTTGGACCAGGCCGTGCCGTGCACGCTGACGACGGCGGCGATGGCGGCGTTCAAGGCAGCGAACCCGAGCAGCACGACGGCGCCGGCCACGAACAGCAGGCTCGAGTGGATGCGCGGCCGGCCCTTGGCGAGGGTGCCGAGCCACGCGAGCACGAGGACGCCGAGGGGGAGTGCGGCGAGGGCGGTGGCGACGGTGGAGGTGGGCGGGGCGATGGCCCGCACGGCGCTCGGCCCCGAGGCCCAGGCGAGCAGGCTGAGGGCGGCGAAGGCGAGGAGGGCGGCGCGCGCGGCGGCGAACCCGAGGAGCGGACGACGGGCGTGGGTGGCCACGACCTCACACGCCACGCCCAGACCAGGGAGCAGGAGGAGGAAGGCCTCGGGGCGGCCGAACAGCCACACCGTGTGCTGCCACAGGGCCGGGCCGCCGTCGCTCACGAACAGGCGCGACCCGAAGTGGACGTCGAGGTAGGCGACGAGGAGACCGGCCAGCAGCACGGGCGTGGCGAGGATCACGACCAGTCCCGACGCGAACGTCGCCCAGGTGAACAGCGGCAGGCGCTCGAACCGCATCCCCGGGGCGCGCAGCGTCGCAACGGTCGTGACCAGGACGACGGCGGCGATGAGCGAGGCGACGCCGACCATGCCGAGGGCGGTGACCCACAGCGTGTTGGCGGCGGCTGCGCCGCCCTTGGGGGCGGCGGGCGGCGCGCTCACGGTGACGCCGGCGATGCGCAGCCCGTCGTTGGCGTAGGTGCCGATCAGCAGCACGCCACCGGTGAGGTAGAGCCAGAACGAGGAGGCGAGGGCCCGGGGGAAGGCGACCCGGGATGCGCCGATCTGCAACGGCACCAGGTGGCTGGAGATGCCGACCCAGAGGGCGGGGAGGCAGAGCACGCCGAGGACGGTGGCGTGCAGGGAGAACGTGCGCCCGTAGTCGTCGCCGAGGAACTGGTTGCCGGTCTCGGCCAGCTCGGCCCGGAGCAGGAAGCCGGCCACGCCGCCGATCACCAGGAACCCGAGCGCGGCGTACACGTAGAGGAGCCCGACCCTCTTGTGGTCGGTGCTGTCGAGCCATCCGCCGAGGTTGGGCGGGGGGCTCCCGGTGGCGGTCGACGTGTCCTGGGCCATGGGGCGTCGGGACTCTACCGGAGGACCAAGCTGTCGATCGCCATCGCCGAGAACAGCAGCGTGACGTAGGTGATGGAGTAGCCGAACAGGCCCATGGCGGCGGCGGCCGACTGGCGGCGCTGGAGCCGCACGGCGAAGCCGACGAACACCGCCCCCAGGACGAGGGCCGAGCACAGGTAGATGGCGCCCATGTCGCCGACCGGGGCGAACACCAGCGACAGGGCCCAGAGGATGACCGAGTACACGACGATCTGACGCGCCGTGGCCGCGAACGACGCCACCACCGGCAGCATGGGCACCTCGGCGGCGGCGTAGTCGTCCCGGTACTTGATGGCCAGCGCCCAGAAGTGCGGCGGGGTCCAGACGAAGATGATGGCGAAGAGCACGACGGGCGCCCACGACAGCGTGCCGGTGACCGCCGACCAGCCGACGAGCACGGGGACGGCGCCGGCGGCTCCGCCGATCACGATGTTGCTGGACGACCGCCGCTTGAGCCACAGCGTGTAGACGAAGACGTAGAAGAGCGTGGCGGACACGGCCAGCACGGCGCTGAGCAGGTTCACCGTCAGCCACAGCTGCACGAAGGCGATCACCTCGAGGGCGATGGCGAAGACCAGGGCGTCGCGAGGAGCGAGGGCACCGGTGACGAGCGGGCGCCCGGCGGTGCGGGCCATGAGCTTGTCGATGTCGCGGTCGACGTACATGTTGATGGCGTTGGCGCCGCCGGCGGCAAGCGCCCCGCCCACGAGCGTGGCCACCATCAGCCAGACACCGGGGACCCCGCGCTCGGCCACGACCATCGTCGGCAGGGTGGTGACGAGGAGGAGCTCGATGATGCGCGGCTTGGTCAGGGCCACATAGGCGCGGGCCGTCGCCGCTGCCGTCGAGGTGGTCGTGGAGGTGCTCATCCCACGAGCACGTTCTCACGTGCGGCCGGCGGGGGCGGTGCCGACGGCGGCGGCGGGGTCCGGCGGGCGACCAGCCAGGCGGCCCACGTGGCACCCCAGATGAAAGTGGCGACCGTCAGATGGGCGGTGACGACGGCGGAGTGCAGGCGGGTCCAGATGTTCAGCGCTCCGAGCACGACCTGCACGCAGACCAGGCCGGCCCCGGCCGTGGCCAGGCGCGCCGCGGCTGCGTCAGGGCCCAGGACGCGGCGGGCGCGCACGGCGGCGGTGACGACGAGGGCCACGACCACATAGGCCCAGAGGCGGTGGGCGAACTGGAGGGTCGGGACGGCGTGGCCGAGCCCGTCGGGGATCACCCGGCCGCCGTGC
The DNA here is from genome assembly GCA_035526015.1 of Acidimicrobiales bacterium. Lineage (GTDB taxonomy): Bacteria > Actinomycetota > Acidimicrobiia > Acidimicrobiales > DATLDH01 > DATLDH01. Next base: position 30,271 of record DATLDH010000138.1, on the reverse strand, counting down.
AGCGGGAAGTCGGTGAAGGCCAGCCCGGCATGGCGCCCGGTGACGTAGGAGCCGAGCAGCAGCTGCCCGTACACGGCGGCGGCGGCGACTCCCAGGGGCCGGGTGGCGGCGGGGTCTCCCGGCCCGCGGCCGACGACCAGGAGGTGCACGGTCAGGGCGATGAGGGTGGCGGCGAAGGCCATGCCGAGGCCGAGATGGGCGACGACGGTCCACGCCTCGAGCTCGCGGTGCACCACGTAGGCGCCGAGCAGGGCCTGGGCCGCGACGAGGGGCACGATGGCGCCCCCGAGGGCGACCGTGCGCCGGTCGTCGCGGTGGAAGAGGACGGCCACGACGCAGGTGGCGATCACCCCGATGCTCACTGCCGAGGCCAGATAGCGGTGCGTCATCTCGATGATGGCGTGGTGGTCGGCCGGCGGCACCCACCGGCCGAAGCACTTGGGCCAGCCCGGGCACCCGAGCCCGGAGTCGGTGGCCCGGACCAGGCCGCCGGCGGCGGCCAGCAGGAACGTGAGCGCGGTCGTGCCGAGGGACAGGCGCGCGAGCCGGGACACCCCGCGAGGATAAGCGGCCACAATCGTGGGGTGTCCACCCCGACGTCGACGCCGACGCTGCCGCGCCACGTCGACGAGCCCACCGGCGACGACGCCGTGGAGCCCGACCGCCCGTGGCAGGTGATCGTGTGGAACGACCCGATCAACCTCATGTCGTACGTGACCCTCGTGTTCCAGAAGCTGTTCGGCTACAGCCGGGACAAGGCGACGAAGCTGATGATGGACGTGCACACCAAGGGACGGGCGGTCGTCACCCATGGGACGCGAGAGCGGGCCGAGCTCGACGTCTTCCGGCTGCACGAGCACGGGCTGTGGGCGACGATGGAGCAGGCCTGATGGCCCGGCGGCTGGTGCGAAGGTTGCGGTCGGGGCGTTACAAGCTGGCGCTGACCGACGACGAGCGCGATGTCCTGCGGGCGCTGCCGGGCCAGCTCATCGAGCTGCTGGCCGACGGCACCGACCCGTCGCTCCGGCGCCTGTTCCCGCCCGCCTACCACGAGGCCGAGCACGCCGGTCAGGAGGCCGAGTACCAGCGCCTCATGCACGACGACCTGACCCGCCGCCACGCCGAGGCCCTCGAGGTCATCACGGCGACGGTCGACGCCGGCGAGGTCGACACCGAGCAGCTGCACGGATGGTTGCGCGGCCTCAACGAGCTGCGCCTCGTCATCGGCACCCGCCTCGACGTCAGCGAGGAGACCTTCGACCGCGAGCTCGACCCGGCCGACCACGACGCCCCCGCCCTGGCCCTCTACGCCTACCTCGGCTGGCTCCAGGAGCACGTCGTCGAGGCCCTCTCCGGATAGGTCGAGAAGGGCGGCTGCTATCGTGACCCGTCCCTCAGCGGTATCTGAGCCCCCATCGTCCAGTGGCCCAGGACGCCGCCCTTTCAAGGCGGTAACACGGGTTCGAATCCCGTTGGGGGTGCGTAGCAACGAGGTCCTGTGGTGCAGTTTGGAGTGCACGCCGGCCTGTCAAGCCGGAGGTCGCGGGTTCAAATCCCGTCAGGACCGCGCAGTAACACGGTCGGGTAGCTCAGTTGGTAGAGCGCGCGCCTGAAAAGCGCGAGGTCACCGGATCGACGCCGGTCCCGACCACCGGTATGGCTTTGCGCGCGCTCGTCCTCGTCATCGCTCTCGCGGTGCTCCCGGCGTGCGGCGGTGGAGCCGATGACGCCCCGTCCGCGGCCACCGGATCGACTGTCACCGACCGGCCTGCCTCGTCCACGACCACCACCCTTGCGACCGGCGTGGCCCAGGACCCGCTCCCGGACGACGGGCCCGAGCACTTCACGACCCCGTCGGGCAACATCGGCTGCATGTTCACCGGCGACCTCGCCGAAGGGTCGGTGCGGTGCGACGTGGCCGAACGGGACTGGCAACCCCCGCCCCGGCCCGCAGACTGCGAGCTGGACTGGGCCGTCGGCGTCGAGCTGGACAGCCGAGGGCCCCGACACGTGTGCGCCGGGGACACGGTCATGGGCGGTGGCGCGGTGCTGGCCTATGGACGGACGGCGGCCCACAGGGGGCTGGAGTGCGCGAGCGAGGTGCGAGGCGTCAGCTGCCTGCACCGGGCCACGGGCCGCGGGTTCGCTGTGAGCCGCGCGTCCTACCGATGGTTCATCCAGTGCCAGACGGTCGGCTTCACGCCCGCCAGCGAGGACGCCGCCGGTCAGGTCCGCGCGACGGGCCTCGACTGCGACGCGGCCGAGGCCTTCGTCGACCGGGCGGGCCGGGTCACGAGCTCGGGGGGCCCCGAGTCCGTCGAGGTCGACGGATGGAGGTGCGTCCGCACCGGCCACGCCGACGACCCGCTCCCCCGGTCGGAATTCGATTGCACCAAGGGCGAGAGGCGGGTCAGCTTCACCCGCACGTGATGACAGCGGCCAAGCGGCACGACGACGAGTTCGAGGTCGACGAGGAACTCGTCCACCGGCTCCTCCGTGCCCAGTTCCCGCAGTGGGCGGACCTGCCGCTCGCGCTCGTCGAGCCATCCGGCACCGACCACACCATCTACCGGTTGGGCGACGAGCTCGTCGTGCGCATGCCGGTCATGGAGTACGCCACAAGACAGGCGGTGAAGGAGGCGACCTGGGTGCCGTTCCTCGCGCCGCAGGTGCCGCTCGAGCTGCCGACCCCGGTGGCCATGGGCGAACCGGGTGAGGGGTACCCGTGGCAGTGGTCGATCGTGCGGTGGATCGAGGGCGAGCGGGCGACGGCCGACAACCTCGACCTCCCCCGGGCCGCAGTCGACCTGGCCGCGTTCGTCCGCGCCCTGCACGCGTGCGACGCGACCGACGGGCCGCGCGCCGGTCGCTCCACCGGCGGCCGCGGCCTGTCCCTGCGGGTGTGGTACGACGCCCTCGACGAGTGGATCGCCAAGCTCGACGGCCACTACGACGCCACCGACGCGGTGGCGGCGTGGAAGGAGGCCCAGGCCGCGCCCGACTGGGACGGCCCGCCGGTGTGGTTCCACGGCGACCTGGCCTGGAACCTGATCGCCCGGGACGGCCGCCTGGTCGGGGCCATCGACTCGGGCTACGGCGTGGGCGACCCGGCCTGTGACCTCATGCCGGGCTGGACGATCTTCCACGGCGAGGCCCGCGCCGTCTTCTTCGCCGAGACCGGCCTCGACGAGGCGACGATCACGCGCTCGCGCGGCTGGGCCATCGCCCCCGCGATCATCGGCCTGTCGTACTACCGCGACGTTCCCCACCTCTACGCGAACGCCCTCCTCTCGATCGAGGGCGCCCTCGGTCCGTAGTCGCCGAGCGTGTGCTGTAGTCGGGCCATGCCAGTGATCGACGAGCTCCTCGCCGCCAACCGCGTCTTCGCCGCCGCCGAACGGCCGGCACTGGAGTCACGGCCGCAACGCCGGCTGGCCGTCGTCACGTGCATGGACACCCGCATCGACGTGCTCGCCGCCCTCGGGCTCGAGCTGGGGCAGGCCGTGGTCATCCGCAACGCGGGCGCCCGCGTGACCGAGGACGTCCTCCGCAGCCTGGCCCTCGCCACCCACGTGCTCGGCGTCGACACCGTCGTCGTCATGCAGCACACCGGGTGCGGTCTGGCCGGCGCCACCGACGAGGCCCTGAAGGCACGGACAGGCGCCGACCTCGATTTCCTCGCCATCGACGACCACGCCGCCGCCCTCCGCCACGATGTCGACGTCCTGCACGACACGAGCTTTCTCGGCCTGGTCACGACCATCGCGGGGTTCCTCTACGACGTCGCCACCGGTGCCGTCGACGACGTCGTGCGCGTCGAGTCCTAGGAGCGGGCGAAGGCGCCGATCATCGCGGCGAGAGCGGCGTGGGCCGCAGTCGACATGTGCCCCTCGCCGTCGGCGAGCATCGCCTGAAGGCGCTCGACCGTCTGGGGCCGTGCCGTCGTCGGGTCGACCTGCTCGACCACGTTGGCCACCTCGATCTCGATGAGATGGCGGAGGACGCTGTGCGAGACCGGGACCGAGGTCCCGTGCACCCGGTCCTCGAGCGTCGGCTCGGCGGCGGCGATCTCGGTGAAGAACGCCGGCCGGTCGGTCACGCAGAACAGGTAGGCGAGCTCTTCGGCCGCCGCGCCGATCACCGCCGCCACCTCGCCCCGGCGGTCGAGGCTGGCCGACTGCACCCGGTAATAGGCGGTGCCGTAGATGCTGTGGAACAGGCCGCCGGCGCATACATGGTCCGGGTTGCCCCACGCGACCAGCAGGTCTCGGGTGCCGACGAGGTGCTCGAGGAGCGTCCGGCCGGAATGGGGCTGCTCGTCGGTCGACAGCGACTCCAGCAGCGCCAGGTGGGCCGGATCGGCCGTTCGGCTCGTCACTTCCTGGTGAGGAACTCGAGGGTCGCCTTCCAGGTGTCCGGCGAGGCGACGATGCCGGTGTGGGAGGCGAGCAGCGCCTTGTCGTTGATGCCCTGACCCGTGAGCTCGACCGTCTCGGCGCCGCGCAGCCGCGCACTACGGCCGAAGTCGTGCGGGTACCCCTCCCGGTCCTGGGCCGGCACGGCGGGGAGCACGCCGTCCTGGCTCGGGATGTACACGAAGCTGTTGTCGGCGTTGACGATGGCGAGATACCGCGTCGGGCCCGGGGTCTCGCCGTCGCGATTCAGGCGGCGCAGGAACGGGGTGCGGTCCGAGCCGTACTCGAGGCACACCGGGCTGTCGGGAACGAAGCCGAGCGTGACGTAGTAGTTCCGCGGGTCGGGCGAGCAGTTGATGATCCCGTGGTGGGGCCCGTCGATGGCGACGAGGCGCCGCACCTTCGGGTAGGCGTTGTCCTGACGCATCCACTCCCGCGCCAGCGTGGCGCCGAGGCTGTGGCCGACGATGTCGACCTGGGGCGCACCGGTGTAGCGGAGGACGGCGCTGACGAAGGCGCGCAGATCGGGGACGTTGGCGACGGTGGTGTGGGCGACGGCGGCCCGCCTGGTCTCGTCGGTGAGCAGGTCGCACTGGTCACCCTGGTACCCGAGGCCCCACACCTCTTTCAGGCTGTACCCGTGGTCGACGAGGTACTGGCCGAATGCCTGCGGCGCGCCGTAGGCCCCGTTGCAGTTCGTCGGGTACGGGGTGTCGTTGTTGCCGTGCAGGAGGATCACCGGCGTGCGCCGCACCGGCCCCTGGTCGGAGCCGAACCCGATGACCGGCACCTTCAGCGAGTGGTCGAGGATCACCGGGAACCCGGCGGGAAAGGTCGTACCGACCGCCGGCGCCGCCCGCACGGCCGGCGCCAGCAGCGCGGTGGTCAGGACGGCGCCGACGAGCGCGACGACGCGAATGTGACGACTCACCGCTCCCCCAGTTCCTGCATCAGCTCGATGCGATTGCCGAACGGATCGTAGGCATACACGCGGTCATAGCCTGCCAGCGGCGCGGAAGTCGGATCGATTCCGAGGCGCCGGATCAGCACGATGCCGCTGGGTCGCCGGTGCGCCTGATGGCGTCGGCGATGACGTCGGAGATGGCGCCGAGCTGGCGGAACTGCTCGGGGCTCAGCCGGTCGACGAGGTGCTCGCGGACCGACGCCACGTGCCCGGGCGCAGCCGCCACCAGCGCGGCCCTGCCCTCGTCGGTGAGCACGGCGTTGGTGCCGCGCCGGTCGCTCGGGCACGGGACACGGGACACCAGGCCGGACTGCTCGAGCCGGCGCACGGCGTGGGAGAGGCGGCTGCGGGAGAACAGCGTCTGGCCCGCCAGCGCACTCATGCGCAGCCCCTCCTCCCCGACATCGGACAACCGGGCGAGCACCTCATAGTCGGCCAACGAGAGCCCGGCCGCCCCCTCCAGGTCGTCCTCCAGGCGGTCGAACAGCAGCTGGGTGGCGGCCACGAAGGACCGCCACGACACCTGCTGGTCCCGGGTCAGCCACCGGGTCTTCGTGGGCGGCGCCATGGCTCGACGATACCCGGGAATAGTTGAACTCTCAACCAGGTTGGACCGCTCGTCCGATAGTTGAGCCTTCAACAACCAGGAGTGACCACATGAGCACCACGACCGAAGCCCGCCCCGAGATCGCCACCGGCACCTGGCAGATCGACCCGTCGCACTCCGACGTGTCGTTCACCGTCCGCCACCTCGTCGTCAGCAAGGTGAGGGGCCAGTTCTCGACCTTCAGCGGCACGATCGACATCGCCGAGAACCCGCTCGATTCCTCGGTGGTCGCCGGCATCGACCTGGCCAGCGTCGACACCCGCGACGCCAAGCGCGACGAGCACCTGCGCGGGGCCGACTTCTTCGACGTCGAGAACCACCCGTCGATGGACTTCCGCTCGACCGCGGTGCGGCCGACCGGTGACGGCTACGCCGTCGACGGCGAGCTGACCATCAGGGGCGTCAGCCGGCCCGTGACCCTCGTCCTCGAGTTCAACGGCGTGGCGTCCGACCCGTGGGGTGGGACCCGCGCCGGCTTCTCGGCCTCGACCGAGATCAGCCGCAAGGACTTCGGCATCTCCTTCGACATCCCGGTGGCCAACGGCCCCGCCGTCGTCGGCGACAAGATCCAGATCAACCTCGAGGTCGAAGCCGTCAAGCAGTAGTCGGCACGAAGGTGTCGGTCGGCTCGGCCCTGCCCCTCAGCCCGACGACCGCGTGGAAGCGCCAGGCCGCAGCCTCACCAGGGGCTGCGGCCAGCGCCGCGCCACTCGCCAGCACGCGGCCGTCGACCTCCTTGGCCATCTCGGTCAGGCGGGCCGCCTCGTTCACCGGGGCGCCGATGACGGTGTACTCATAACGGTCCTCGGCGCCGACATTGCCGGCCACGACCCGGCCCGAGGAGACGCCGATGCCGGCGTCGAGCCGGGCCGGTGCCGCCGGGAGAGCGCTGAGGGCCCGGCGCAAAGCGACCGCGGCACGCAGTCCCCTGGCGGCGTGATCGGCGTCGGCCTCGGGCGCGCCGAACACGCAGAGCGCACCGTCGCCGGCGAACTTGTTCACCCAGCCGCCCTCGGCGTGCGTCGTCTGCACGACGACGGCGAAGAACCGGTCGAGGGCGGCGACGACGTCGGCCGGTGCCAGCCGCTCCGCCAACCCGGTCGACCCGATGACGTCCACGAAGAGCACGGTGACGTCGTGCTCCCGGGCCGCGACCCGCCCCTCGTCCCCCGCTATGGCGGCCCGGGCCACCTCGACGCCGACATGGCGCCCGAACACGTCCTGCACCCGCTCGCGTTCCCGTAGCCCGGCGACCATGCGGTTGAAGCCCGCCTGCAGGAGGCCCACCTCGCCGCTGTCGTCGACCTCGACCGCCACGTCGAGGGAGCCCTCCTGCACGGCGCGCACGGCGACGCGGAGCCGGGCCACCGGCTCGGCCACCGACTGCGCGGCGATCATCACGAGCAACGCCCCGGCGCCGAGACCCACGACGCCCAAGTACCAGTGCAGGGCCTGGAGATGACCGCGCGACACCTCCTCTCCCGTCGGCGCCACGAGCAGCACCACGAGCGGTACTCCTGAGCCGAGACCCCACGAGAGCAGCAGGCGTCGCCTGATGCCGAGGCCGGTCTCGGGGGGCGCCGACTCGGTGCCGAGCACGATGGCGAAGAGCGGACGCATCCTCCTCTCGAGCAGGAGGAGGCTCAGCAACCCCGTCGTGACGCCACCCAGGGCAATGGCGATGACGGTCTGGGCGCCACCTGCTTGGTCGGAGGACCCGGCCGCGAGACCGACCAGCCCGACGATGGCGGCGCCGGTCAGCCAGCAGGTCAGCACGAGCCGGGAGGCGTCGACAGGGAAGGCGAAGGCGACTCCCACCTCGCCGGTTGTCAGAGGCCGCGCGGCATCGACGGCCGCCTGCACCGGCGCGAACCGGCGCCTCGCCCATCCGACACCGAACACCACGCAGGCGGCGGCATAGAGCGCAGGCCCCACGAAGGCGAGGACCGGAGCCGATCCCGCCGCGGCGCGGTCGGAGGGTGAGACCAGCACGGTGTACACGGTCACCACGACGAACCCGACCACGTTGGCCACCACGACCACTGCCGCGCTGCGGCGGAAGATGCGGCGACTGCTGAGCTCCGCGTGCACTCAGACCGGGACCGGCGTGAGTGCTCCCGCCACCAGGTCGTCGAAGCGCGACAGGTCGCCGCCCTCCGGGGCGGCGATGCCGCGTAGAGGATCGGGAGGCGCGAGGTGGCGAGCGGCATACAGGCCGGCCACGAGCGACTTGCGGTCACCGCCGGTCTCGCTGCGCTCCCAGGCGGCCTGCTCGACGAGCAGCGCGCCGGCATACACCTCGCCCATGAAGTTGGTGAGGGCGAAGAGACGGGCCTCGGCGGTGACCGGGTCGTCGGCATCGAGCCGCTTCCACGCCTCGATGGCCCGGGCCAGGTCGGCCACGCGGTCGGCGACCAGCGCGGCCGTCGGGTCGTCGCCCCCGTTGGCCGCCGCCTCGGCCAGGCGGGCGAGGAACGGCTCGTCGGCCCGCTCGCGGCGGATGCCGCGCCGCACGTCGAGGCACAGGATGTTGTCCGGCCCCTCCCAGATGGTGTTGACCTGCGCGTCGCGCAGGATGCGCGCCACCGGCCACGACTCGACGTAGCCGTTGCCGCCGTGCACCTCGATGGCGTCGCTGGCGGCGGTGATGCCGAGACGCGCCGCCTGCAGCTTCACGACGGGGGCGCCGATGCGGAGTCGAGAGGGCGACGCCTGCATCCGGTTCTGCAGGCCGAAGCCGTCGAACACCAGCGCCTGGTTGGCCTCGACGTCGACGATGAGCTCGGCCAGCTTGCGCCGCATCAGCGGCTGCTCGGCCAGCGGCCGCCCGAACGCGGCGCGGGCCTGGGCGTAGAGCAGCGCCTCGACCAACGCGCGCCGGGCACACCCGAGGCCCATCATGGCGATGCCGAGCCGGGCGCCATTGGTCATGGCCATCATGCGCGTCAGGCCCTTGCCGTCGCCGACCGATCCCTCGGTCGAACCCTCGCCCGCGGCAACCGGAGTGTCGCTCGAGAGCAGGAAGGCCTCGGCGTTCATCAGCTCGACCTCGGCCGACGCCACCGCCTTGGTGCCGAGCTTGTCCTTGAGCCGGCGGATGATCAGGCCGTTGCGGGTGCCGTCGCGCCGCTCGCGGAGCACGAGGAAGCTGCAGATGCCACGGGCGTCGTCGCTGCCGCCCTCGGGCTTGGCCAGCACCACGTAGGCCTGGCCGTTGGCGTTGGACACGAACCACTTCACGCCGTTCAACAGCCAGGCGTCTCCGTCGCGGGTGGCGCGCGTCTCGAGCTCGGCCAGGTCGGAGCCGCCGGTGCGTTCGGTCAGCGACTGGGCCGTCTCGCCGTCCCACTCCCCCGACGCGAACTTCTCCAGCACCTTGTCGCGCACGTCGGCGGGGGCGAAGCGCGCCACCAGCTCGCGCACCATGTCGGATCCGGTGCCGACGGCGCACGCCATGCCGATCTCGGCCTGGTCGAGCAGGTAGCTCCAGGCCGCGTTGGCGGCATTGAGCCGGACACCGGCCGCCTTGGCCTCGGCCTGCACCGCCGGTCGGGCGAAGCTCGCGTCCAGGACGGCCCGGCGGTTCTGCAGGAACGAGTCGGGCAGGACGATGTCACCGACCTCGTGACCCCAGCGGTCGTAGCGCTCGAGCCGGGGCGGGTTGCGGTCGGTCTCCTCGGCCCGGGCCGACACCTCGCCGCCCATGAGGGCGCCGAGGCGCTCGAGCCGCGGCTCCACGAAGGCCAGCTCCTCGGGGCGCATGTAGTAGCGCATGAGGAACTGCAGGCTGGGATCCGACGTGTACCAGTTGAGCCCGGTGGCGCCCTGGTAGCGGGTGGTGTCGTAGCGCTCGGCCCGGTTCGTCCTCGTCTTCTCCACGCCACAAGGCTAGATGGCGAGCACTCCGGGCAGCTCGGCGTGGTGGCGGATCACGTGATGGGCCTCGGGATGGTCGGCCGAGTCGTCGTCGAACTGCCCGGCGTAGCGGACCGCCGTCATCCCCTTGGCCAGGGCGCCGGCCACGTCGGTACGACGCAGGTCGCCGACGTGGGCCGCGACCGACGGATCCACACCCCCGAGGCCGGCCAGGGCGTGGTCGAAGATCACCGGCGACGGCTTGTAGACACCGACCTCGTCACTGAACGACCAGTGGTCGAAGAGCCCGATCACGCCGAACCGCTCGAGGTGGGCGCGCAGGATCGTCGACGGCGTGAACCCGACGTCGCAGATGATGCCGATGCGGATGCCGGCGGCGTGCAGTGTGGCCAGGGTGTCGGCGACCCCGGCCGTCAGCTCGAGATGGGTGTGGTTACCGGCGTCGACGAACGCCTCGACCAGCGACTCCTGGATGGCGTCGGGCACGCGGTGGCCGAGCGACTCGAGAATGGTCTCGGCCGCCATGGCCGCGTCGTACTGCTGGTTGGCGTTCCAGTGGTCGACGAAACGCTGCCAGTTGGCGGCGAACTCCAGGTGCAGCGCCTCGCGCTCCACCGCGAACCCGGCGTCCTCGAGGATGCCGAGCCACGAGTCGATACGGCGATTGGCGATGTCACTGGAGTCGACGACGAGGGTGTTCCAGTAGTCGAAGGTGACCGCTTCGATGGCCACGACGGTCAGGAGCGGTGGCCGGGCCGCACCACGCCGTCGGCGCGGGCGGCGGCGGCCACGTCACGAGCCACCAGCTCGACGACCTTGCGGTTGAAGACGCTGGGCACGACGTAGCTGGCGGAGAGCTCGGCGTCGGGCACCGAGCGGGCGATGGCCTCGGCCGCCGCCAGCTTCATCGACTCGGTGATGGTGGTGGCGCCGGCGTCGAGGGCGCCGCGGAAGATGCCGGGGAAGCACAGCACGTTGTTGATCTGGTTCGGGTAGTCGCTGCGCCCGGTCGCGATCACCGCGGCGATGCCATCGGCCTCCTCGGGGAGGATCTCGGGATCGGGGTTGGCGAGGGCGAACACGATGGGGTCCTCGTGCATGACACGAAGGTCGTCGCGAGTGACGAGCCCGGGGCCGCTGACGCCGATGAACACGTCGGCGCCGGGCATGACCTCGTACACGGCGCCCTTGCGCAGCTCGGGGTTGGTGTTCTCGGCGACCCACTGCTTCGACGCGTCGAGATCGGCACGCCCCTCGTAGATGGCGCCCTTGCGGTCGATGCCGATCACGTTGGGCACGCCCGCCTGCAGCAGGATCTTGGTGATGGCCACACCGGCGGCGCCCACGCCGGCGATGACGACCTTGAGGTCCTCCATCTTCTTGTCGACGACCTTGAGCGCGTTCCACAGGGCGGCGAGGACGACGACGGCGGTGCCGTGCTGGTCGTCGTGGAACACCGGGATGCCGAGGGCGTCCTTCAGGCGCTGCTCGACCTCGAAGCACCGGGGGGCGGCGATGTCCTCGAGGTTGATGCCCCCGAACTGCGGCTCGAGCCGCTGCACGGTCTCGACCAGCTCGTCCGCGTCGCGCACGTCGAGGCAGATGGGATAGGCGTCGACGCCGGCGAACTCCTTGAACAGCAGGGCCTTGCCCTCCATCACGGGGAGCGCCGCCAGCGGGCCGATGTCGCCCAGGCCGAGCACGGCGGTGCCGTCGGTGACGATGGCCACCGAATTGCGCTTGATCGTCAGCCGGTGGGCGAGGTCGGGCTCGGCGGCGATGGCGTTGCACACGCGGGCGACGCCCGGCGTATAGGCCATCGACAGGTCGTCGCGGGTCTCGCACGGCACCGTCGATCGGACCTCGATCTTGCCGCCCTCGTGCAGCAGGAACGTCCGGTCGGCGACGTCACGGACGTGGATGCCGTCGAGGGCCTGCACGGCGGCGCTGATACGCGCCACGTGGTCGGGATCGGTGGCGAAGACCGTGACGTCCTCGAGCAACCGGTCGCCGATGGCCTCGACGATGTCGAGGGCGACGATGTTGCCGCCGGCGTCACCGATGGCCGAGGCCACCCGCCCGAGCGACCCGGGCTGGTTGTCGACCTCCAACCGGATCCGGACCGAGTACGACGCTGAGGGACCTGCCATGGGAGGCGAAGGTACTCAGGCGCCGCCCTCGGAGGCGAAACGGCTAGGGCCCGCTCTGCGCCATCTCGTCGAGGCTGCGGCGGACTTCGGAGGCACGGAAGCGGCGGTGGCCGCCCAGGGTGCGGATGGCCGTGATCTTGCCGGCCCTGGCCCATCTCGTCACGGTCTTGGGATTGACACGGAAGAGGGCCGCCACCTCAGCAGGGGTGAGGAGCGCCTCCGGACCGTGCTGTTCGGCTGGCATCGACATGATCGGGGCTTCCTTCGGTTCGGGACTCATTCGTCCGCTTCGCCGCGAAGGTACGTGGGTGCCCGAAAAGGAGGAATAGCGCGCCGGCGTCATTCCACCTAGTCAGAAATAACTAGTCACTGGTCGCCCGGTAGATTGCGGGTAGTGCGCATCTTCGATCGCATCGGCGGCGACGACCACGAGCAGGTCGTCTTCTGCCATGACCGCCGCAGCGGCCTGCGCGCGGTCGTGGCCATCCACTCGACGGCCCTCGGGCCGGCGCTGGGTGGCACGCGCTTCCACCCCTATGCCACCGAGGACGAGGCGGTCGAGGACGTCCTGCGCCTGAGCCGGGGCATGACCTACAAGTCGGCGGCGGCCGGGCTCGACCTGGGCGGGGGAAAGGCCGTCGTCATCGGCGATCCAAAGACCGACAAGTCCGAGGCACTGCTGCGCGCCTATGCCCGCTTCGTCGACACCCTGGGCGGCCGCTACATCACGGCCGAGGACGTCGGCACCACCCAGCCCGACATGGACCTGATCCGCCGTGAGACGCGCTTCGTCACCGGGATCAGCCAGTCCCTCGGCGGCTCCGGCGACCCCAGCCAGGCCACGGCCTGGGGGGTCCTGCACGGGATGCAGGCCGTGGCTCAGCACCTGTGGGGCACCGTGAGCCTGGCCGAGCGCCACGTCGTCGTCTCCGGTGTGGGGAAGGTCGGCTACTCCCTCGTCCGCCACCTGGTCGAGGAGCGGGCCCGGGTGTCGGTCGCCGACGTCGTGCCCGCTGCCACCGAGCGGGTGGCCACCGACTTCGGCGTCGAGGTCGTGCCCGTCGAGAAGGCCCACGCCGTCCCGTGTGACATCTACTCGCCGTGCGCCATGGGCGGTGCCCTCAGCGACGAGACCATCCCCGAGCTGGCGTGCGCCGCCGTCGTCGGCTCGGCCAACAACCAGCTGGCGACCGCGACCGGCGCGTCGGAGCTGGCCGCGGCCGGCATCGTCTACGCGCCCGACTACATCGTCAACGCCGGGGGTGTGATCAACATCGCCGAAGAGCTGATCGGCTACAACCAGGAGCGCGCCTACGCCAACGTCAGGCGCATCTTCGACACCACCGCCGCCGTGCTCGCCGGCGCGACCCGCGATGGCGTCACCACCGCCGAGGCCGCCGACGCGCTGGCCGAGCGCCGCATCGCCGACGTGGCCCGCCTCAAGCTGGTCCGCACGTTCCAGTCCCAGGGGGATCGACGATGACCGACGTGGCCGAGGAGGCGCCGCCCGTGCCCGCGCGCATCAAGGGGCTCCACCGGGGGATCCCCAAGTCGGAGATGGTCGAGGACTTCCGCCTGGCATGCATCTCCCGGGCGCTCGACGACCGCGAGATCAGCCTCCAGAAGCAGAGCCGGGTGTTCTTCCAGATCTCCGGCGCCGGCCACGAGGCCCTGCTGCTGGGTCTGGCGCGCCACCTCCGCGCCGGGTCGGACTGGTTCTTCCCGTACTACCGCGACCGGTCGCTGATGCTCGGGCTCGGGATGACACCGACCGAGATCCTCCTGCAGGCGGTCGGCTCGGCCGACGACCCGGCATCCGGCGGGCGGCAGATGCCGTGCCACTGGGGCTACAAGCGCTTCAACGTCGTGACCCAGTCGAGCGCGACCGGCAGCCAGTGCCTTCCTGCCGTCGGGTGCGCCGAGGCGGCCCGCTACATCTCCCGCCGCCCCGACCTCCCCGGCTGCTCGGCCGAGGGCGACGAGGTCACCTACGTGTCCCTGGGCGAGGGTGCCACCTCCCAGGGCGAGTTCTGGGAGAGCCTCAACACCGCCTGCACCCTGCACCTCCCGGTGCTGTTCCTCGTGGCCGACAACGGCTTCGCCATCTCGGTCCCGTCGTCGGACCAGTCGCCGGCGCCCATCTCCGAGCTCGTACGCGGGTTCCGCGGCCTGGCCATCCACAAGCTCGACGGCACCGACTACATGACGGTGCGCAAGCAGGGCGCCCGCGCCATCTCGCGCGTGCGCGCCGGTGAGGGCCCGGGCCTCATCCATGCCACCGTGACCCGGCCGTACTCGCACTCGGCGGCTGACACCCAGACCAAGTACCGGTCGGCGGGGGAGCTGGCCGAGGAAGCGGCCAAGGACCCGATCCTGCGGCTCGAGCACGAGCTGGTGGAGCACGGGATCCTCACCCAGCGCCAGGTCGACGCCATCCGCGACGACGCCCGTCAGATCGTGGCCGACGCGGCCAAGGAGGCACTGGCGGCGGCCCGGCCCGACCCGGCGAGCGTCACCGAGCACGTCTATCTCGTGCCCGAGATCGACCCCGACGCCGAGAAGAACGACGATGGCACCGGCGAGATCGTCAGCTTCGGTGAGTCCGTCAAGCGCACGCTGCACGAGCGCATGGCCGCCGACGAGCGCATCCGCGTCTTCGGCGAGGACGTGGCCGACGCGCGCGAGCAGGTGCTGGCCGACGTCGAGGGCAAGGGCGGCGTGTTCGGCACGACCCACGGCCTCCAGCGCGCCTTCGGCATCGCCCGCTGCTACAACGCGCCCCTGGCCGAAGCCAACATCGTGGGCCGGGCCGTCGGGCAGGCGCTACGCGGTCTCAAGCCGGCGCCCGAGATCCAGTTCTTCGATTACATCTGGACCGCCATGCAGCAGATCAAGACCGAGGCGGCAACCGTCCGCTGGCGGTCGAACGGTGAGTTCTGCGTGCCCATGGTGCTGCGGGTTCCGATCGGCGGTTACCTCACCGGCGGGTCGATCTGGCACTCACAGTGCGGCGAGTCGATCTTCACCCACGTGCCCGGGCTCATCGTCATGTTCCCGTCGCGGGCTCGCGACGCCGCCGGGCTGCTGCGCACCGCGTTCGAGTGCAACGACCCGGTCATGTTCCTCGAGCACAAGCACCTGCTGCGCCAGCCGTACGCGCGGGATCCGTACCCGGGGCCCGACTACATGATCCCGCTCGGGAGCGGCGACTACGTCCAGCGGGGCACCGACCTCACGATCGTCACCTACGGCGCAACCGTCGAGCGCTCCCGTCAGGCCGCCGCCCTGCTGGCCGAGGACGGGGCCACGGTGGAGATCGTCGACCTGCGCTGTCTCATCCCCTGGGACCGTGAGCTGGTGGCGGAGTCGGTGCGCCACACCGGCAAGGCCCTCGTCGTCCACGAGGACATCCTCACTTCCGGCTTCGGCGCCGAGATCGCGGCGTGGATCGGGGCCGAGATGTTCGACTGCCTCGACGCACCGGTGCGCCGGGTCGGCGCGGCCGATACCCACGTCGCCTACGAGCCCACGCTGGAGAACGCCATCCTCCCCCAGGCCGCCGACATCGCCGCGGCGGCGAGGGATCTCATCGCCTACTAGGGCCCGTCGCCCCCCTCGTAGGTGAAGCCGAGGTCAGCGGCGGTCACCAGGGCGTGGAAGGCGATGCCTTCGGCCGCGGCCTTGGTGGCGCAGGTGCCGCCGCGGTCGACCACCGCGATGATCAGCACCGGCTCGGCCCCCAGCTCGCGCACGACGGCAGCCGCCTCCAGGGGTGAGGCGCCCCTGGTCACGGTGTCCTCGGTGATGGCGACGCGGTCACCGGGCTCGAGGGCGCCGGCCAGGCGGCCGCCGGCGCCATGGTCCTTGCTCTCCTTGCGGATGCTGAACGCCCGCAGCGGGCGCCCACGCGCCGCGGCCACACCGGCGGTGCCGAACGCCACGCCGTCGGCCCCCATGGTCAGGCCCCCGATGGCGGTGATGTCGGCGGGGAGCACCTCGAGGAGCGCGTCGGCGACGAGCAGCAGCCCCTCGGGCCGGCCGACGGTCTGCTTGGAGTCGATGAACCACGAGCTCCGCTTGCCCGACTTGAGGACGAAGTCGCCCGTCCGCACCGAATGGGTCAGCAGATGATCGACCAGCGCGGCGCGATCACTCACCGGTAGCGGGCCAGCTCGGCCGATCGCTGGGCGTCGACCTCGTCACTCGACATGCCGATCACGCGGGTGACGAGGTTGCTCAGCTCGCTCGGGCTGAACGGCTTGGCCACGAACGCCGCCGCCCCGAGCTCGAGCGCCCTGGCCCGGTCCCGTTCCGACGACCGGGCCGAGACCACGATCACCCGCGGCGCACCGGACCGGCCGCCCAGCTCGCCCAGCACCCCCCAGCCGTCCATGACCGGCATCATCACGTCGAGGAGGACGACGTCGACGTTCCCCTCGTCCAGGCGGGCGAGGGCGGTCTCGCCGTCGGCGGCCAACGAGGTCTCGAAGCCGTCCGCCTCCAGGTTCACGCGCAGCATGAGGAGGATGTCGGGCTCGTCGTCGACGATGAGGACACGTGACATGTCAGTCCAGTGTCACAGTGCCGCGGCCCGAGGCGACCTCACCCACCACCGAGGCCCGGTGCCCGTTGGTGCGCAGGACGTCGAGGGCCCGGAACTGATCGCCCTTGGGAACGGCCACGATCATCCCCACGCCGAGGTTGAACACCCGGGCCATCTCATCGTCGGTGACCTCGCCGAGGCGCTGGATCTCGCTGAAGATCCGCGGGGTCTCCCACTCACGGCGACGGACCACGGCGTCGAGGGAGTCGGGGATCACCCGGGCCAGGTTGCCGACGATGCCGCCGCCGGTGATGTGGGCGGCGGCGCGCACGTCGACGGCGCGCAGCAGGGCGTTGATGGCCGGGGCGTACACGACCGAGGGCTCGAGCAGCTCGTCGGCGAGCGTGTGGCGGGCTCCCTCGTAGGCCGGGTCGTCGAGGCTGCGGCCGGCCAGCTCGAGGAGGACCTTGCGGGCGAGGGAGTAGCCGTTGCTACGCAGCCCGGGCGAGGGGAGGCCGATGAGGACGTCGCCGGGCCGGAGGTGCTCGCCGGTGATGATGCGGTCGCGCTCGACGACGCCGACGGCGAAGCCGACCAGGTCGAACTCGCCCGCCTCCATGGCGCCCGGGTGCTCGGCCATCTCGCCGCCGATGAGCGCGCACCCCGCCTGGCGGCAGGCCTCGGCCACGCCCTCCACCAGCTGGTCGATGTGGTCGGGGTCGAGGCGGCCGACCGCGATGTAGTCGAGGAAGAAGAGCGGCTCGGCGCCCTGGCACACGATGTCGTCGACGCACATGGCGACGAGGTCGATGCCGATGGTCGTGAAGCGGCCCGTGGCCTGGGCGACGAGCGCCTTGGTGCCGACGCCGTCGGTCGCGCTGACCAGCACGGGGTCGCGGAACCGGTCCTTGGGGAAGCTGAACAGCCCGCCGAACCCGCCGATGTCGCCGATGACCTCGGGCCGGAAGGTGGAGCGGACCTTGTCCTTGATGCGCTCGACGGCCTGCTCGCCGGCGGAGATGTCGACGCCGGCCTCGGCGTAGGTGATCCCCCGCCGGCGCCGCCGGTGGCCCTCGGTCGACTCAGGCACGTGCGGGCTGCGCCTCGAGCACGCCCTTCGTCAGGGTCACGGGCACCTCGATCGGATACTCCCCGGTGAAGCAGGCGTTGCAGAAGCCGGCGCCAGGCGCGTCGATGGCGCTCACCAGTTTGTCCATGCTGAGGAAGGCGAGGGTGTCGACGCCGAGCACCTCGCGCATCTCGCCGAGCTCGAGGCTGGCGGCCAGCAGGCCGCTGCGGGGGCCGGTGTCGATGCCGTAATGACACTGGTACTTGAACGGCGGCGAAGCGATCCGCATGTGGATCTCGGTGGCACCCGCCTCGCGCAGCATCCCGATCATCGCCCGCGTCGTCGTGCCTCTGACGAGTGAGTCCTCGACCACGACCAGCCGCTTGCCGGCGATGTTGTCGCGGAGCGGGTTGAGCTTGCGGCGCACGCCGCGCTCGCGCGCGTCCTGGGTGGGGGCGATGAAGGTGCGGCCGATGTAGCGGTTCTTCACCAGGCCCTGGCCGTAGGGGATGCCACTGGCGCGCGCGTAGCCCTCGGCGGCGGGGACGCCGGAGTCGGGCACCGCCATCACCATGTCGGCCGGCACCGGATGGACGGCGGCCAGCAGCTCGCCGGCCCGGCGGCGCGCGCCGTGCACCTCCTTGCCGTAGAGCTCGCTGTCGGGGCGGGCGAAGTACACGAACTCGAAGATGCACAACCGGGGGTCGACGCGCTCGGGGGCGAACGGGCGCTCGCTGCGCCAACCGCCGGCGTCGATGATGACCATCTCGCCCGGCTCGATCTCCCGGATGAACTGGGCCCCGATCACGTCGAGGGCGGGCGTCTCCGACGCCAGCACCCAGCCCGAGCCGGAACGACCGATGCACAGCGGGTGGAAGCCGTTGGGGTCGCGCACGCCGACGAGGTGGGCCTCGTCCATGAGCACGAACGAGAACGCGCCCTCCAGCCGCGGCAGCACCTCCATCAGGGCCCGCTCGAGGTCACGCCCGTCGCTGCGGATCTCGTCGTCGGCGGGGAACGCCGCCGCGATCAGCTCGGCCACCAGGTCGCTGTCGCTGGCGACGGTGCCGGGGAGCATCCCGGACTCGGCCGCCAGCTGCTCGGTGTTGGTGAGGTTGCCGTTGTGGCCGAGGGCGAAGCCGGACTCGCCGACCGCCTTGTAGGCGGGCTGGGCGTTCCGCCACGTGCTCGAGCCGGTGGTCGAGTAGCGGGTGTGGCCGATGGCGATGTGCCCCTTGAGGGGGGCGAGCGTGCGCTCGTCGGCGAAGACGTTGGTGACCAGGCCCATGTCCTTCACCACGGTGATGGTGTCGCCGTCGCTGACGGCCATCCCGGCCGACTCCTGGCCGCGGTGCTGCAGGGCGTAGAGGCCGTCGAAGGTCAGGTGGGCGACCGGCTGCCCCGGGGCGTAGACGCCGAAGACGCCGCACTCCTCCTTGGGGTGATCGTCGTCGGGGATCCCGGCGAGGTCGGCCACGTGTCCAGTCTCCCATAGGGTCGACGCGTGATCGACCTGCACACCCACACGACGGTGTCGGACGGCTCGGACCCGCCGGCGGCCATCCCCGGGCTGGCGGCGGCGGCCGGCTGCACGGCGGTCGCACTCACCGACCACGACTCCCTGGACGGCCTGGCCGAGGCAAGGGGCACCGCCGAGTCCATCGGCATCGAGCTGGTGCCCGGGTGCGAGCTGTCGTGCGAGACCGAGGGCCAGGCGCTCCACCTGCTGGTGTACTTCGTCGACCTGGGCGATGGCCCCCTGCAGGACGAGCTCGGCCGGCTGCGCGACATCCGTGACGAACGCAACCGGCGGATGGTCGAGGCCCTCGTCGGGCTCGGGCTGCCCGTGACCTGGGACGAGCTCCAGGCCGAGGCGGGGGGCACCGGCGCCGGACGGCCCCATGCGGCCGCCGTCCTGGTGCGCAAGGGCGTCGTCGCCTCGGTGCAGGAGGCGTTCGACGTGTGGCTGGCCAAGGGCCGGCCCGCCTACGTCGAGAAGGAGCGGCTCTCACCGGCGACGGCCATCGAGCTGGCGCTCGCCTCGGGCGGCGTGCCGGTGCTGGCTCATCCCCTCACCCTGGGCCGCGGCCCCGACCTGTCCTCCGCGGTCGACGAGCTGGCCACCCTCGGCCTCGTCGGGCTCGAGGCCTGGTACGGGCGCTACGAGCCCGAGGAACGGGAGATGCTGGCCGGCCTGGCCGGCGAGCACGGCCTGGTGGCGACGGGCGGCTCGGACCACCACGGCACCTACAAGCCCGACCTGTCCGTCGGCGTCGGCCGCGGCGACCTCAGCGTCCCCGACCAGTGCCTCGAGGACCTCCGGGACCGGATCCCCACCTAGACCGAGATCTGCAGCTCCCGGACAGTGTCGGCGATGTCGGCGCCGTCGATGACGGTGAGGCCGGCGGACTCGGCGATCCCGCGGGCATCGGGCGACGTGTCGACACCGGGCTGGATCCAGAGTGTGCGGGCGCCGAGGTCGATGGCCTGCTCGGCGATGGACGACTGCTCGTCGGCGGGCCGGTACACGGCGACGATGTCGATCACTGCAGGCAGGATGTCGAGCCGCTGGCCGACCAGCCACCCGCCGTCCTCCAGGGGGAAGGCCGTCCCGGCCGTGACGTCGCTCGGCTCGGTGGCGGTGACGTCGCAGTGGGTGTAGCCGTCGGGGCCGTGCACGATGACCGTGTAGCCGGCGCGCGTGAGGGTGGCCGGCACCTCCTGATGGGACCAGTCGACCAGCAGCACGGTGGACGCCTGCTCGAGCAGGGCGCGGAGATCGGTCACGGGGTGAGGACGACGCGGCCGACGGCCTGCCGGCTCTCGACGAACGCGTGGGCGGTGGCGGCGTCGGCCAACGGGAAGGTGCGGTCGACGAGGACGGTCAGCGCGCCGGACGCGACGTCGGCGACCTGGCGGCCGATCATCTCCTGGGCTCGTGGGGACGCGATCTCGGCGCCGAGGAACACGCCGGTCAGCGAGTGGTTCCCGCCGCTCAGCAGGGAGGTGTCGAACGGCCGCCGGTCACGGCCGGCGCTGCCGACGGTGATGGCGCGGCCGCGGTAGCGCAGCGACTGGATGCTGCCGACGAGGACCGTGCCACCCACCGAGTCGACGACGAGGTCGACGCCGCGGCCGCCGGTGATGGCGCGTACGGTCTCGACCCAATCGGACTGGGAGTAGTCGACGGGGTGGTCGAGGCCGAGCGCCCTCAGCGGCTCGAGCCGGTCGAGTGACGACGCGGTGGCAATGACCGTGGCGCCGGCCCGCTTGGCCAGCTGGATCGCGGCCACGCCCACACCGCCGGCGCCGGCCTGGATGAGCACCGTCTCCCCCGCCTGCAACAGCCCGAACTCGAAGAGGCAGTCATCCGCGGTGCCGAAGGCCACCGGAACGCATGCGGCGGCGACCACGTCGGCGCCGTCGGGGACCACCCAGGTGACGAGCGACGGGACGACCACGAGCTCGGCGTGCGATCCCGACGCCATCGTGGCGACGACCCGCTGCCCGACGACCCGGTCCTCGACCCCGGCGCCGACCTCGCGGATCGTCCCGGCCGCCTGGTAGCCGACGATGTGCGGTGTCGATGTCATCTCGCCGCCGAGACGATTGAGGGTGTCGCCGCCCTCGATGCTGATGGCCTCGACCTCGACCAGCACGTGACCGGGCCTGCACACCGGGTCGGGGACGTCTTCGTACCGCAGCACCTCGGGCGCTCCGGTCTCGTAGTAGACGGCGGCCTTCACCGCCGGGACTCTACGGCGTCAGAGGATCGGTTGGCCCCGGTACTTGGCGGCGTCGGGATACCGGGCCGCCACCGCTTCCACACGCGCCACGAACGTGGCCACCTGACGCGTCGCCGAGCCCGCCAGCGCGCCGGGGTCGGCGAGGGCGGCGTCGAGGGCGCCCCGGTCGAGGGGGAGGCGGTCATCGGCGGCGAGCCGGTCGAGGAGGTCGTTGCCGTCACTGCCCTCCTCGCGCTGGGCCAGGGCGGCGGCCACGGCGTGCTCCTTGACGATCTCGTGCGCCTCCTCGCGCCCCACGCCGGCGCGTACCGCGGCCATCAGGACCTTGGTCGTCGCCAGGAACGGGAGGTAGCGCCGCAGCTCGCGGTCGATCACGGCGGGGAACACCCCGAACTCGTCGACGACGGTGAGAAACGTCTCGAGGATGCCGTCGACGGCGAAGCACGCGTCGGGGAGCGCGACCCGCCGCACGGCCGAGCACGACACGTCGCCCTCGTTCCACTGGTCGCCGACGAGTGCCGTCACCATGGCGAGGTGGCCGCCGAGGATGGCGGTCAACGCGCCGATGCGCTCGGTCGAGCGGGTGTTCATCTTGTGGGGCATGGCCGAGGAGCCGACCTGGCCTTCCTTGAACCCCTCGGTGGCCAGCTCGTGGCCGGCCATCAGGCGGATGGTCTTCGACAGGTTCGCCGGGCCGGATGCGACCTGCAGGAGGGCGGCGACGACGTCGAGGTCCAATGACCGCGGGTACACCTGGCCGACCGATGACAGCACGTCGGCGAACCCGAGGTGGGCGGCGACGGCCCGCTCGAGCGCGTCGACGCGGTCCAGGTCACCGTCGAGCAGATCGAGCTGGTCCTGCTGGGTGCCCATGGGTCCCTTGAGCCCGCGCAGGGGATAGCGCGCCAGCAGCTCCTCGACGCGCGTGAGCGCCAGGAGCAGCTCCTCGCCGGCATTGGCCAGCCTCTTGCCCACGGTGGTCACCTGCGCCGCCGCGTTGTGGCTGCGGCCGGTGATGGCGACGTCGGACAGCTCGGTGGCGCGCTCGGCCAGGCGGGCGAGGACGGCGACGACCTTGTCGCGCACCAGCTCGAGCGACCGTCGGACCTGCAGCTGCTCGACGTTCTCGGTGAGATCCCGCGACGTGAGCCCCTTGTGGGCGTGCTCGTGACCGGCCAGCGCGCTGAACTCCTCGAGCCTGGCCTTCACATCGTGGCGGGTCACCCGCTCACGGGTGGCGATCGACTCGAGGTCGACGTCGTCGACCACGGCTTCGTAGGCGGCGATGGCCCCGGTCGGAACCTCGACGCCGAGCTCGCTCTGAGCCTTGAGCACCGCCACCCAGAACCGCCGCTCGAACGCGACCTTGGCGCGCGGTGACCAGAGCTCGACCATCTCCGGGCTGGCGTAACGCTCGGCCAGCACGTTGGGGACGACAGTGCGGCTCACGCCTCCATCATCCCGCGTGGAGCGCGGCGGGGATGGCCCGCCGCCACGCGTCGGTCACCTCGGTGAGGTCGAGGTCGACGAGACCCTCGATCTGGATGCGGCGCCCCCCGGCATAGCCGAGCTCGGCCACGGGGACGCCGGCGGCGCCGGCCCGGCGCCGCACCTCGTCGAGGTCGCTCCCGGCCACGCAGACCACGACGCGCGACGGCGACTCGCTGAACAGCGCGGCGTGGCCGTCGATGCCGCCGACGGTGAGGCCGGTCCCTGACGCCAGCGCCATCTCCGCCAACGTGGCGCCTATGCCGCCGTCGGCCACGTCGTGGACGCCGGCCAGGACGTCGCCGGCCACGAGGTCGACGAGCAGCGACAGGAGCCGAGCGTGGAGGGCGAGGTCGAGGCCGGGCAGCACGCCGCCGCGGTGACCGTGGGCCTCGTCGGCCCATCGCGACCCGGCGAGGTTGGGCTCGGTCGCGCCGAGCAGCAGCAGGTGACCGCCCTCGATCAGCTCGACACCGGGCGGCCTCCGCACCAGGTCGTCGATGAGGCCGAGCATCCCGATCACGGGCGTGGGGTCGATGTCGCGGCCGCGGCTCTCGTTGTACAGGCTCACGTTGCCGCCGACGACGGGCAGCCCGAGGGCCCGGCACGTGTCGGCCAGACCCTCGACCGACTCGGTGAGCTGCCACATGACCTCGGGGTGCTCGGGGTTGCCGAAGTTGAGGCAGTTCACGACCGCGACCGGCCGCGCTCCCGCGCAGGCGACATTGAGTGTCGCCTCGGCCACGATGAGGGCGGTGCCCTGGCGCGGGTCGACCGAGCACCACCGTCCGTTGCCGTCGGTCGACAGAGCCAGGCCCTTGGCGGACGCCGGCAGCCCCGGCGCCTTGAGCCGGAGCACGGCGGCGTCGCCGCCAGGGCCGTCGACGGTGTTGAGGAACAGCTGACTGTCGTACTGGGAGTGCACCCACGACGTGTCCCGCAGCATGCGCACGAGGTCGGCGCCGACATCCTCGGGCGGCGGCAGCGCGGCGGGATCGTCGGCTCGTCGCGCATCCCGATCAGACGGCACCACGGCGGGACGCTCGGCCTCGCCGTAGAGCGGTGCGTCGTCGTGCAACGAGGCCGCCGGCACGTCGGCCAGCACCTCGCCGTCGAGACGGTCGAGGATGCGGAGGCGGCCGCCGTCTCCCGTCACGGTGCCGACCACCGAGGCGCGCACCTCCCACTTGGCGCACAGCTCCATGACCTGGTCGAGGTCCTGGGGCGTGACGATGGCCAGCATCCGCTCCTGGCTCTCGCTCGTCATGACCTCGAACGGCTCCATGCCCTGCTCGCGGCGCGGCACCTCCGAGAGGTACACGTCCATCCCCACGCCGCCGCGCGACGCCGTCTCACTGGTCGCGCACGTGAGACCGGCGCCGCCGAGATCCTGGATGCCGACGACCAACCGGTTGTCGAACAGCTCGAGGCACGCCTCGATCAACCGCTTCTCCTCGAACGGGTCGCCGACCTGGACGCTCGGGCGCTTGGCCTCCTCGGCCTCGGCGTCGCCGAAGCCGGCCGACGCCAGGACGCTGACGCCGCCGATGCCGTCGCGACCGGTGCTCGACCCGAGGAGGACGGCGAGGTTGCCCACACCCGACGCCTTGGCCAGCACCAGCCGCTCCTTGGGCAGCACCCCGACGCACAACACGTTGACGAGCGGGTTGTCGCGGTAGCACTCGTCGAACACGACCTCGCCGCCGACGGTGGGTACGCCGACGGAGTTGCCGTAGCCGGAGATGCCGTCGACCACGCCCTCGAAGATCCAGCGGGTGCGGGCGTCGTCGAGCGGCCCGAACCGCAGCGGGTCCATGACGGCGATCGGGCGCGCGCCCATGGTGAAGATGTCGCGCAGGATCCCGCCCACGCCGGTGGCCGCACCCTGCCGCGGCTCGACGGCCGACGGATGGTTGTGGCTCTCGATGCGCAGGGCGACGGCGATGCCGTCACCCGCGTCGATGACGCCCGCGTTCTCGCCGAACCCCGCCAGCATCGACGGCCCCTCCATCGGCAGCTTGCGGAGCTGGGTCTTGGACGACTTGTAGGAGCAGTGCTCGCTCCACATCACCGCGAACATGGCCAACTCGAGGTGGTTCGGCCCGCGGCCGAGGATCGCCACGATGCGGTCCAGCTCGTCGTCGGTCAGCCCCAGGGCCCGGTGCACGGCGTCGGCCATGGCCCCAACCTACAGGCGGGTCGTTGACCCCAAATGGAGCTCGATTGATTCATCAAAAGGAACCGACGACAATGACGCTATGACGCCGATGTCGGACGATCACAAGGCCGCGCTCAAAGCCGGCCGTCAACAGGGCAGCTCGGTGCGGGCCTACATGGACGCATTGGAGGAGCACCGGCCCCGGCGCGGGCGCAAGAGGACGCCGGAATCGATCCAGAAGCGGTTGGATGCGGTCGAGGCCCAATTGCAGGATGCGAGGTCGCTGTCCCGGGTCCATCTGATCCAGGAGAGGCTCGACCTGCAGAAGGAATTGGAGACCAAGAAGAAGCCGGTCGACCTCAGCGCCCTCGAGGCCGAGTTCGTGCAGGCGGCCGCCGAGTACGGGCGCCGCAAGGGCATCACCTACAGCGCATGGCGGGAAGCCGGCGTCGACGCCGCCGTGCTGAAGAAGGCCGGCATCCGCCGCTCGGAGTAGCGGCCGCCGCTCTAGGCGGCGAGCAGGGAGCGGAGCAGCACCAGGCCGTCGCCGGAGCCGAGGAGGGCGTCGGAGGCCCGCTCCGGATGGGGCATGAGGCCCACCACGTTGCGTCCCTCATTGCAGATGCCGGCGATGTCGTCGGCCGACCCATTGGGGTTCTCCACGTAGCGGAGGACGACCCGCTCTTGGTCCCGCAACTCCGACAACGTGCGCTCGTCGCAGGTGTAATTGCCCTCGAAATGATTGATGGGCACATGCAGGATCTGGCCGCCCTGGGCCGCTGAGGTCAGCACCGAGTCGGTCGACGCGACACGCAACGCCACGGTGGCGCACAGGAACTTCAATCCGGCGTTCTTCTGGAGCGCACCGGGCAGCAATCCGGCCTCGGTCAGCACCTGGAAGCCGTTGCAGATGCCCACGACGGGGCCGCCGGCTGCCGCGAACTCCCCGACCGCCTGCATCACCGGCGAGAAGCGGGCGATGGCGCCGGGGCGCAGGTAGTCGCCGTGGGCGAACCCTCCGGGCAGGACGACGGCGTCGAAGCCGTCGAGCTTGGTGGCGCCGTGCCACACGATGTCGGCGTCACCACCGAGGCGGCCGATGGCCTCGATGACGTCGTGCTCGCAGTTGCTCCCGGGGAAGAGCACGACGCCGACCCTGGTGGCCACTACTGCTGCACCAGAACGGTGGCGTCCTCGATTACCGGGTTGGTGAGGAAGCGCTGGCACAGCTCCTCGACCTTGGTGCGGGCGTCGGCCTCGTCGGTCGCGTCGATGGAGAACCGAATGGACTTGCCGACGCGCACGCCCTGCACCCCCTCGAAGCCGAGGGCGGGCAGCGACCGCTCGATGGTCTGACCCTGCGGATCGGCGATGCCCGGCCGCAACGTCACCTCCACCATCACGTCGAAGTTGGTCACTGGCTCACACCATGCCAGTCGGCGAACCGACGGCCGGTGATCCGCTCGTAGGCCTCGACGTAGCGCTGGCGCGTCGCCTCGACCACGTCGGTGGGCAGGGTGGGGGGCGGCGGCGTCTTGTCCCAGCCCGTCGCCTGCAGCCAGTCGCGCAAGGGCTGCTTGTCGAACGAGGGCGGCGTGCTGCCCGGCGCCCAGGCCTCGGCGGCCCAGAACCGCGACGAGTCAGGGGTCAGGATCTCGTCACACACCGCCAGCCGGCCGTCGATCCAACCCAGCTCGAACTTGGTGTCGGCGATGATGATGCCCCGCTCGGCAGCGAGGTCGCGGCCGCGGCTGAACATCTCCATGGAGATGCGCCTGGCCTCCTCGGCCGCCTCCTTGCCGATCAGGTCGACGGCCTCGTCGTAGCTGATGTTGACGTCGTGCTCGCCCTGCTCGGCCTTGGTCGACGGGGTGAAGATGGGTTCGGGGAAGGCCTCGGATTCCTGCATCCCGGACGGCAGCGACTGGCCGTGCACGGTGCCCTCCTTCTTGTACTCGGCCCATGCCGAGCCGGTGAGGTAGCCCCGGACGATGCACTCGATGGAGAGCATCTCCGCCTAGCGCACGACCACGGACCGGCCGGCCACGTCGGTGAGCTCGTTGGCGGGGAGATCGGCCGGATCGGCCGACACCAGGTGGGTCGGGGCCACGTCGCGCAGCTCGGAGTCCCAGAACACGGTCATGGCCGTGAGGAGCCGGCCCTTGTCGGGCACCGGCTCGGCCATGACGACGTCGAAGGCCGACATGCGGTCGGACGCCACGAACAGCAGCGTGCCGTCGCCCACGTCGTAGATGTCGCGGACCTTGCCCGAGTAGAGGTGGGTGAGATCGGTCACCGCGAGCCCCCGGCCTTGAACTCCTCGAGCTTCTTGGTGAGGACGTCGTCGGTCAGGGCGAAGATCTCGATGGCCAGCAGCGCGGCGTTCATCGACCCGTCGATGGCGACGGTGGCGACTGGGATGCCGGGCGGCATCTGCACCGTCGAGTACAGCGCGTCGACGCCGTTGATGGCGCCGCCCGACACGGGCACCCCGATCACCGGCAGCGTCGTGTGGGCCGCCACCACGCCGGCCAGGTGGGCCGCCATCCCGGCCGCGCAGATGAACGCGCCGATCCCGTTGTCGCGCGCCGCCTCGACGAAGGCCACGACCTCGGTGGGGTTCCGGTGGGCGGAGAGGACGTGCTGTTCGAACTCCACACCGAACCGGGTGAGCGTCTCGCCCGCCTTGGCCAGCTTCGGCTCGTCGTTCTTGGAGCCCATGAGGATCGCTACCTTCAACTGCTCACTCCTGTTCGTTCGCCGGCGATGTCAGAGCGGAACTGCATGCCACGGAACCCGATGCGCGCCACCGCCTCGTACGCGCGCCGCCGGGCCTCGCCGATCGTAGAGCCGGTGGCGGTCACGTCCAGCACACGCCCGCCGGCCGTGACCAGGGCCCCGTCGGCCCACGCCGTGGCGGCATGGAAGACGGTGACACCGGGCACCTGCTCGGCCTCATCGATACCGGTGATGACCTCGCCGGGGACCGAGGACGCGGGGTAGCCCTCGCCGGCGAGGACCACGGTGACGGCGGCGGTGTCGGTGAACCGGGGCTCGGTCAGCAGCTCGCCGTCAGCGGCCTCGGCCAGGAACGCGGCCAGATCGCCGTCGAAGCGGGTGAGCACGACCTGGGCCTCGGGATCGCCGAAACGGACGTTGTACTCGACCATCTTGGGCCCTTCGGGGGTGAGCATCAGGCCGGCGTAGAGGACGCCCCGGTAGTCGATACCCCGACGGCACAGCTCGACGACGGTCGGCTCCAGGATCGTGGTCAGCACCTGGTCGACGATGTCCTTGCCGGCCACGGGGACGGGCGAATAGGCCCCCATGCCACCCGTGTTGGGGCCGGTGTCGCCGTCGCCGATCCGCTTGAAGTCCTGGGCCGGCGTGAGCGGCACGACGCGAGTGCCGTCGCACACGGCCAGTATCGACAGCTCGGGCCCGGTCATCTCCTCCTCGATGACGATGCGACGACCGGCGTCGCCGAAGGTGGTGCCGGCCAGCTTGTCGACGACATCGGCCACTGCCTCGTCGATCGACCGGGTCACGAACACGCCCTTGCCGGCGGCTAGGCCGTCGGTCTTCACGACGTACCCGCCGGGCAAGGTCTTGAGGAACTCGATGGCCTCGTCGGCGTCGTCGAAGGCGCCGTGGCGGGCAGTCGGGATCCCGATGGCGGCGAAGAACTCCTTCATCCAGATCTTCGAGCCCTCGAGGCGCGCACCGTCGGCCCCGGGTCCGAACACCCGCTTGCCCTGGGCCCGCAACCGGTCGGCGAGGCCGTCGACGAGGGGCGCCTCGGCGCTGATGACGAACAGGTCGCCGTCGATTTCCTCCGGGGGCGTGGCCACGCAGGTGGCGATGCTGGCGATGCCGGGATTGCCGGGGGTCGCCACCACGTCGGAGGTCCGGGCCAGGACATGGGCCAGGACGTGGGCTCGCCCGTCGCCCCCGACGACGACTGTCTTCATCTACGCGTCGACGTGCACGAACTGCTCGCGGCTGGGGCCGACGCTCACCAGCTTCACGGGCACCCCTGCCTGGGCGGCCAGGAAGTCGACGTAGGCGCGCGCCCTCGGCGGCAGCTCGTCGGCCATCGTCGCCTCCGACAGGTCGGCCTTCCAGCCCGGCAGCTCTTCGTAGACCGGCGTGACCTTGTGCAGCACCGACTGGTGATACGGCAGGTGCTCGTACCGCACGCCATCGGCCTCGTAGGCGACACACACCTTCACCGTCTCGAACGTGTCGAGCACGTCGAGCTTGGTCAGGGCGATCTCCGACAGGGAGTTGAGCCGCACGGCGTGGCGCATCATCACCGCGTCGAACCACCCGGTGCGGCGGCGGCGGCCGGTGTTGGTGCCGAACTCCTTGCCCCGCTCGACCATGAGGTCGCCGCGGTCGTCGATGAGCTCGGTGGGGAACGGGCCGGAGCCGACGCGGGTGAGGTACGCCTTGGTGATGCCGACGACGCGCGTGATGTCGCGGGGCCCGATGCCGGCGCCCGTGCACGCCCCGCCGGCCACCGGGTTGGACGACGTCACGAACGGATAGGTGCCGTGGTCGAGGTCGAGGAACGTGGCCTGGGCACCCTCGAGCAGCACGTGCTGGTCGGCGTCGAGGGCCTCGTGCACCATGTTGACGGTGTCGGCGATGAGCGGCTCGATGCGGGGCGCGTACTCGCCGAGGTAACGGTCGGCCAGCTCCTCGCTGTTGATGGCCAGGCGGTTGAACACCTTGGCCAGGACCTGGTTCTTCTCCTTGAGGACGACGTCGAGCTTCTCGCGGAAGATCTTGGGGTCGAGAAGGTCCTGCACCCGGAGGCCGACGCGCAGCGCCTTGTCCGCGTACGCGGGGCCGATGCCGCGGCGGGTGGTGCCCAGCTTGTTCTTGCCGAGACGGCGCTCGGTGAGCCGGTCCATCTCCTGGTGGTACGGCATGATCAGATGGGCGTTGCCGCTCACCCGCAGCCGGCTGCAGTCGACGCCTTTGGCCTCGAGGGTGTCGATCTCGGCCAGCAGCACGGCCGGATCGACGACGACGCCATTGCCGATCACCGGGGTGATGTGGCCGTAGAGCACCCCGCTCGGGATGAGCTGGAGGGCGAAGCGCTCACCGTCGACGACGATGGTGTGCCCGGCATTGTGGCCGCCCTGGTACCGGACGACCATCGACATCTCCTTGGCGATCAGGTCGGTGAGCCGACCCTTCCCCTCGTCGCCCCATTGGGTCCCGACGACCACGGTCGCAGGCACGCG
>DATLDH010000056.1:0-7661 GCA_035526015.1 Acidimicrobiales bacterium | reverse complement strand
CTCGAGTTCGTGAGGATGGTGCGCGCGGCGTCGACGTCGCGGCCCATCTGGGCGACGAGGTCGTCGACGGAGTCGAAGCGCTCCTCGTCGCGGAGGCGGCGGACGAAGCGGACCTTGGCCCCCTCGCCATAGAGGTCGCCCTCGAAGTCGAGGAGGTAGGCCTCGAGCAGCACCAGGTGGCCATCGGCGTAGAACGTGGGGCGGCGGCCGAGACTCAGAGCGGCCGGATGCACGCTTCCGTCGGGTCGCTCGTACCAGCCGGCGTAGATGCCGTCACCGGGGAGCTGGATGTCGTCGGGCACGGCCACGTTGGCGGTCGGGAAGCCCAGCTCCCGGCCTCGGGCGTCGCCGGTCTCGACCGCGCCGCGCACCTCGTGTGGCCGGCCGAGGAGGCGCGACGCCGCTTCGACGTCGCCGGAGGTGAGCAGGTCGCGGATGCGCGTCGACGACACGACCTCGTGTTCGTCGTCGTCATCGACGAGACGGATGCCGAGCACGTCGAACCCCAGCTCCCCGCCCATGCGCGCCAACGACGCGACGTTGCCGCTGCGCTCGTGTCCGAAGTGGAAGTCGTGGCCGACCACGACGGCGCACGCCGACAGCCGCTCGACGAGGATCTGCTGCACGAACTCCTCGGCCGGCTGGCGTGACTGCTCGATGTCGAAGTGCACGACGAGGGTCGTGTCCACGCCCGTCGACTCCAGCAGCTCGAGTTTCTGCTCGAGGTCCGTGAGCAGCTTCGGTGCCGAGTCGGGCCGCACCACCATGGCCGGGTGGCGGTCGAAGGTGACGACGGCGGTGTGCGCACCGCGCGCCTCGGCCAGCCCGCGGGCCTGGTCGATCAGGGCCCGGTGCCCGAGGTGGACCCCGTCGTAGACCCCGATGGTGACGACCCGCCCGCCGGGCGCGGCGGCCGGCGGCCCGTCATCCGTGAGCAGCTCCACGGGTGAAGGCTACGTGGGGAGGGTGACCACCGAGCGGAGGCGGGCTGCGCCTTCGCCGGTGTCGGCGCGTTCGTAGACGGCGAGGAGGCGGTCGCTCGTGTCGATGACGGCCCAGGGGCCGTCGCCTTCGGCTCCGACATCGGTAGCTGAGAGCTTCTTGCCGTGGCCGACCTCGGTGGCCTGGTCTTCGGTCACCCGCACCACTGGCAGGTCGCGCACGGCCGTCACGGGTGGTAGCACGGCTGCGCCCGTCAGCTGGTCGAGCGGCACGGCGTCGGCGGCGGTGAACGACCCCACCGCGGTGCGGCGCAGCGCGCGCAGATGGGCGCCGCCACCCAACGCCGCGCCGAGGTCGGCGGCCAGGGACCGCACGAAGGTGCCCGACGAGCATTCCACCTCGGCCGGGAACACACCGGGTGCGACGGGTTCGCCCACGTCGAAGCGGTGAACCGTTACCGGCCGCGGCGCGCGTTCGACCTCTATCCCCTGCCGGGCCAGGTCGTACAGGCGCTGCCCGTCCACCTGCACGGCCGAGACCATGGGCGGCACCTGCATGATGGGTCCCGTCAACGTCGCCGCTGCGCCCCCCACGTCGGCCAACGACGCCGACGACATGTCCCACTCCCCCGTCGTCTGGCCCGAGTCGTCGAGCGTCGTCGTCGCCCGCCCCAGCACGATCTCGCACACATAGGTCTTGGGGAGCGGCGTCAGGAACCGCAGCAGGCGAGTGGCCGGCCCCACGCCGAGCAGGAGGATGCCGGTCGCGTCAGGGTCGAGTGTCCCGGCGTGGCCGACTTTGCGCTCACCGAGCAGCTTGCGCGCCCGGGCCACGACGTCGTGCGATGTCCACCCCGCCGGTTTGTCGACGACGGCGAGCCCGCACAGTCCGCTGGGCTCTCTAGCCAATCTGTTCGGCCAACGCGCGGCGCACGTCGGCCAGCACCTCTTCCACCGGACCGGACCGGGTGAAGCCG
Organism: Acidimicrobiales bacterium; assembly: GCA_035526015.1. Classification (GTDB taxonomy): domain Bacteria; phylum Actinomycetota; class Acidimicrobiia; order Acidimicrobiales; family DATLDH01; genus DATLDH01. The sequence continues at coordinate 5,743 of DATLDH010000056.1, read as the reverse complement.
GCCGCGAACCGGTGGCCACCGCCACCGAACTTTCCGGCCAGGACGGCGACGTCGACCGAGCTCACCGAGCGCAGCGACACCCGCACCCCTTCGACCGTCTCCTTGGCCACGCACGACACCTCGGCCTCGGCCGTGCGGCGGATGAGGTCGATGAGGCCCTCGGTCTCCTGCATGTCGACACCGAATCGGTCGAGGTCGGCTCGGGACACCCATGTGGCCACGAAGCCGAGCTCATGGTCGAGCTGGGCCCGCTCCAGGCACGCGGCCACCAGCTGGATGTAGGCGAAGCGGTGCTCCTCGAACAGCTGGCGGGTGATGTCGGCCAGTGGGAGGTCGAATGACGACAGCTCGCGCGCCAGCTCGAACACCTCGGGCGTCGTGTTGTCGTACTGGAAGCGGCCCGTATCGGTGACGAGCCCCGTGTAGAGACAGAGCGCGGCATCGCGGGTCAGCGTCCACCCGAGGGCGGCGGCCACCCGCCGGACCACGACGGCGGTGGCGGCGGCATCGGGGTCGACGACGTTGATCGTGCCGTAGCGCAGGTTGCTGACATGGTGGTCGAGGACGATCAGCTGGGTGGCGGCGGCGGCGGCACCGGCCAGCTCGCCGAGACGGTCGGCCGAGCCGCAGTCGAAGGTGATCATCACGTCGGGCTGCTCGGGGAAGTCGGCCGGCTTCATGGCCAGGTCGAGGCCGGGCAGGAAGCGGTAGTGCGGCGCCACGCCGAACGGCTCGGGCCACGACGCCACCACGGGCTTCCCGTTGGCCCGGCAGAGATGCAGCATGGCGAGCAGCGACCCGAGGGCGTCGCCGTCGGGCAGCACGTGGCACGCCAGGGCGACCGACGGCGCGGCGTTGATGGCGCCGACGGCCAACTCGAGATCACTCTGGTGCGACATCACCATCTCCTACCGGAGCACCGAGGCCCCGGAGTATGTCCTCCACCCGCTGACCAGTCTGCACCGCCGGGTCGGCCGTGAAGGTGAGGATCGGTGTGCGCTTCATCCGCACCTGCCGGCCGATCGCAGCCTGGAGCTTGTAGCGGTGCTCCTCCAGGGCGGTTGCGACCTCGTCACTCATCGAGGCCAGGTACACCGTGGCGTGGCTCAGGTCGCGGTCGGGCACGACGGAGGTGACGGTGAGCAGCCCGAGGCGCTCGTCGTCGTCGGCGACCTTCTCCAGCTCCTCGGCCACCACTTCGCGCAACACCTCCCCCACCCTCGCCGTCCGAGGGTACCGACGGGCAGGTTCCGAACGTCGTCGGCCCGGCACTAGCCCTCCTCCAACCAGGAGCGCTCTGCTCCCAGCACTTCAACTTCCGGGAAGGACCAGACGTAACGCTCGACCTGGTCCAGGACGTCGGCGACGTGGCCGGCCGTGCCCGCCACCGCCGCCATCCCGAGCACGGCCCGCTGCCACTGGTCGTGGGCGGCGACCTCGGCCGCCGCCACCCGGTAGCGGGTGCGGGCCCCGTCGACGATCGGGCGGATCACGGCGCGCTTCTCCTTCAGCGAGTGGCTGTGGGGAATGTGGAGGTCGAACCGGACGGCCGCCACGTGCAGGCGGCCGGCGTCGCTCACGTCCGGGGGATCTCGCGGTCCTCGTAGGTCTCGATGACGTCGCCTTCCTTGAGGTCCTGGAAGTCCGACAGGCCGATGCCACACTCGAAGCCCTGGCGGACCTCGCGGGCGTCGTCCTTCTCCCGCTTGAGCGAGGTGATCGTGCCGTTCCAGATGACGACGCCCTCGCGCAGGAATCGCACCTTGGAGCCACGGGTGATGACGCCGTTGCGCACCGCGCAGCCGGCGATCTTGCCGATGCGCGGGATGCCGAAGACCTTGAGCACCTCGGCGTCGCCGGTGACGATCTCCTCGTACTCGGGCTCGAGCATGCCGACCATGGCACTCTCGATCTCCTCGAGGACCTTGTAGATGATCTCGTAGGTGCGGATGTCGACGTTGGCTTCCTCGGCCATCTCGCGGCCCTTGCGGTCGGGCCGCACGTTGAAGCCGATGATGGTGGCGTTGGAGGCGGCCGCCAGCTGCACGTCGTTCTCGGTGATACCGCCGACGGCGCGGTGCACGAAGGCGAGCTTGACCTCGTCGCGCTCGAGCTTCTTGAGGCTCTCGGTGAGCGCCTCGAGCGAGCCCTGCACGTCGGCCTTGAGGATCAGGTTCAGAGTGGCGACCTCACCGCGCTGGATCTGCTCGAAGATGTCCTCGAGCTTGGCGCCGGTGGCCGCGCCCGGCAGCGACGGCACCCGGCGGAGATCCGCGGTGCGGTAGCGGTGTCCGCGGGTCTCGCCGATGGTGCGGGCCGTGCGGTCATCGCCGGTGACCCGGAACTCGTCGCCGGCATTGGGCACGTCGGAGAACCCGAGCACCTGCACCGGCATGGACGGGTGGGCTTCCTTGACGTTGTCGCCCTTGTCGTCGATGAGGGCACGCACGCGCCCCCACGCCGCTCCGGCCACGATCGGGTCGCCGACGCGCAGCGTGCCGCTCTCGACGATGACGGTGGCGACGGGGCCACGACCCGTGTCGAGGTTGGCCTCGAGCACCGCACCGCGGGCGCGGCCCTCGGGATTGGCGACGAGCTCCTCGACGTCGGCCACGAGCAGGAGCTGCTCGAGGATGTCGTCGACGCCCAGGTTCTGCAGCGCCGAGACCTGCACCATGATCGTGTCGCCGCCCCACTCCTCGGGCACGAGCCCGTGGTCGGACAGCTGCTGCATGACCCGGTTGGGATCGGCGTCCTCACGGTCGACCTTGTTGACGGCGACGACGATCGGCACGTCGGCCGACTTGGCGTGGTTGATGGCCTCGATGGTCTGGGGCATGACACCGTCGTCGGCGGCGACCACCAGGACGACGATGTCGGTGACCTCGGCGCCACGGGCGCGCATGGCGGTGAAGGCCTCGTGCCCCGGGGTGTCGATGAAGGTGATGAGGCGACCTTCCTTCTCCACCTGGTAGGCGCCGATGTGCTGGGTGATGCCGCCGGCCTCACCGGCGATGACGTTGGTCTCGCGGATGCGGTCGAGCAGCAGGGTCTTGCCGTGGTCGACGTGGCCCATGACGGTGATGACCGGCGGGCGCGGCCGCAGGGTGTCGGGGTCTTCCTCTTCCTCGTCGTCGAAGTAGCGAGCCTGGAGCTCGGCTTCCTTCTCCTCGCCGGGGTCGACCAGCTTGATGACGGCGCCCAGCTCGGCGGCGAACAGCTCGATGGCGTCCTCCGACAGCGACTGGGTGGCGGTGACCATCTCGCCCTGCTGGAGCAGGAACCGCACCACGTCGGCGGCCGAACGGTTCAGCTTGGGACCGAGGTCCTTGGCGCTCGAACCGCGCTCGATGATGATCTCGCCCTCGGGCACGGGCGCATCCGACGCGACGTACGCCGAGTAGAAGTTGGGCTGCTCGAGCTCCTCGATGTTGCGACGACGGCGACGACGACGCTGGGGCGGGCGGCCGCCACGACCGCCGGGACCACCGCGTCCGGACGGACCGGTGCCACCGGACATGCCGGGACCGGGACCACCACGCGGGCCGCCACCGGGACCACCGCGGAATCCGCCTCCGCCTCCGCCTCCTCCGGCACCTGCACCGGTGCTGGGCGGGCGGTTGACGCCGAAGCCGCCTGGGCGCGGGCCGCCGGGTGCGGGACGGCCGGGACCGCCGGGACCGGCGGGACGTCCGGCGCCGAAGCCGCCGGGACGGGGACCACCGGCCGGGGCGGGACGACCGCCTGCGCCGGGCGGCGGCGGGATGGGCTTGCCCGATGCCGACATGGGTGGGCCACCGGGCGGCGGCGGGATGGGCTTGCCACTGCGGGAGATCGGGGGGGTCGAGGGGCCGGCGGCAGGGGCGTCCTGCGGCGACGAAGCGGGCAACGGGGCATCGCCGGGGACCGTCGGAGGAGCAGCGGGGGCGGCGGGAGGGGCGGCCGCGGCGGCCGGCCGCATCGGCGCGGCCGCGGGCCGGACCGGAGGCGCCGGGGCGGGGCGGGGCGCAGGCCGGATGTACTCGGGCTGCTCGGACGCCGGCTTGCTCGTGACGAGCCGGTGGTCGTCCATGTTGCGGCCCGGGAGCGCGGGCGCCGGGGCGGGCTCGGCGGGTGTCGGTGCCGGTGCGGGCTCGGTGGGCCGGGCGGCGGGCGAGGCGTCGGCGGTCTTGGCCGCGGCCGGCGCCGGGGTGGCGGGAGCACTGCCGACCGGGGTGGGCTCCACCGGCGTGGTGCGGCGGCCGGGAGGGGTCGGGACGACCTCCTCGGGCTGGACCTCGCGGCGGATCCCTAGCTGGTCGGCCTTGCGCCTGGCGCGGTCGGCCTGGGCGTCCTCGATGCTCGACGAGTGGCTCTTGACCCCGATGCCGAGGTCGGTGCAGAGGTCGAGCGCCTCCTTGTTGGTGAGGCCGAGCTCTCGTGCCAGCTCATAGACCCGGATCTTCTTTGCCAAGTGCTACGTCTTCCTCTCGCTTCGTCATTCGTGCCTGGCCGCGGACCAGCTTCGCCCGTGCAGGCAGCCCTCCATCCTCCCACACGCTCACTGGACCCTTCAGGGCCCGGGCCAGCGCGCCCCGTTTGACCGACTCGGTGAGGCAGGCGTGCGAGCACACCCAGGCGCCCCGACCGGGGCGACCGCGCCCTACGGCGAGCTCACCTGACGGCGTCCTCGTGAGGCGCACCAGCTCGTCGGGCCCCGCCACCCGGCGGCACCCGACGCAGGTTCTGCGCACTACGCCGTGGGCTCTCCCTCCGGCGCCGGCTCGGCCTCGACATCGGCCTCCGGCGCCGACCCGTTGCTCTCTGCCGCCGCCTCCGGCTCACCATCGAGGAGCGCATCACCCTGCGGCCCAGCCGGCTCTCCGTCGGGCGCGGCGCTCTCTTCACCGCCGTGGGACCACGCCTCGGCCGACATGGCCTCGCCGCCCTCGGCCGGCTTCCACACCAGTTCGCCGGCGTCGTCGCGGACCCACTCACCCTCGGCCCACTCCTCGCCGCCGTACCCGGCCTCTTCCTCGGCCAGCTGGGTCTCGCTCTTGATGTCGATGCGCCAGCCGGTGAGGCGGGCGGCCAGGCGGGCGTTCTGACCCTCCTTGCCGATGGCCAGGCTGAGCTGGAAGTCGTGGACGACGACGGTGGCGGTGCCCGTCTCGTCGTCGAGGAGGACCTCCTTCACCTTGGCCGGCTGCAGGGCGCGCATGACGAACTCGGCCGGATCCTCGGAGTAGTTGACGATGTCGACCTTCTCGCCGCGCAGCTCGTTGGTGACCATGCGGACACGGGCGCCCCGGGCGCCGACACACGCGCCCACGGGGTCGACATTGTTGTCGTTGGACCACACGGCGATCTTGGTGCGGTGGCCGGGCTCGCGGGCGGCGGCCTTGAGCTCGACGACGCCGCTGCCGATCTCGGGGACCTCGAGCTCGAACAGCCGCTTGATGAGGCCGGGGTGGGTGCGGCTCACGACGATCTGGGGGCCCTTGGTCGTCTTACGCACCTCGACGATGTAGGCCTTCAGGCGGGCGCCGTGCTCATAGCGCTCGTAGGGCACCTGCTCGGCCTGGGGCAGCAGGGCCTCGACCTTGCCGAGGTCGAGCAACGTGTAGCGGTTGTCGCTCTGCTGGATGATGCCGGTGACGATGTCGCCCTCGCGGCCGGCGTACTCCTCGTACTTCTGGTCGCGCTCGGCCTCGCGGATGCGCTGGAGGATCACCTGCTTGGCGGTCTGGGCGGCGATGCGGCC
>DATLDH010000129.1:0-10417 GCA_035526015.1 Acidimicrobiales bacterium | reverse complement strand
GCACATCCGCCGGGTTCGCACCGAGCACCTGCACGCACACGTGCGATGCGCCTGCCGCGAAGTGGGCATCGACCCGGTCACGCACCACGTCGACATCGCCCATGGCCACGATCGCATCCACCAGGCGCTGGCTGCCGCCATCGGTGAAGTCCTCGTCGGTGAAGCCGAGCCGCCTGAGGTTGTTGGTGTAGTTGGGTGCCCGCAGGTAGACGGCCATGCCCTTCCGGGCGATCTCGTTGGCCTGGTCGCGATCGGTCGAGAGCACGACCATCTGCTCCGGGGCCAGCATCGCGTCCGGCCCGAGAATCTGGCGCGCCTGTGCGGTGTGCTCGACCGGTACGAAATACGGGTGGGCGCCGTTGGCCTTGGTCCTGGACAGCTCGAGCATCTTGGGCCCGAGGGCGGCCAGCACCGTGGGAGGTCGTTCGGTCGGGCCGACCGCGAGGAAGAGCGCGCTCTCCATCTGGTCGAGGTATTCGACCATCTTCGAATACGGCCGGCTGTAGTCGTGGTTCCTGACGCGGTTGACGAGGTGCTGGTGGCTGACCCCGAGGCCGAGGAGGAAGCGGCCCGGAAAGGCCTCTTCGAGGCTGCGTTGGGTGTTGGCCATCGTCACGGCATCGCGGGCATAGATGTTGGCGATACCGGTCGCGATCCTGAGGCTGGAGGTGGCACCGAGCAGGAGGGCCGCAGTGACGAACGGGTCGCGCCCGATCGTCTCGGGGATCCACAGCGTCGGGAAGCCGAGCGCCTCGAGCTCGCCCGCCAGCCTCTTGGCCTCGGCCGATGGGACGGCATCGAGCACACCCGTCCAGATCCCGATGCGTCCGATGTCCAGTGCGGTAGTGGTCACGGCAGCGAATCTAGGTGCGCCGGACCGGCCGGCTCCGTGCCGGCTCCTACTGGGGGCCTCCGCAAACGTCGTCCAGTGCCTGACGCGTGGCTCGGGACAGCTTCAGGTCGTCGTGGTAGTCACGCTCTGCGGCGCGCATCGCCGTGGCGAGGTCGCTGAATCCCGCGTCGTTGCTCGCCACGAACTCGGCGTTGTCAGCGGCGTAGTCCGCTCGCTCCCGGGCCAGGTTGGGGTCCGCAGAATCGGCCATCGCATCGTAGAAATCTCGGCAGGCGACGATCGCTCCTCGGGGCGCGAGCTCCTTCTCTGACGGCGCTCCGCTCTCGCCACTGCAGGACGTCGCCAACAGGCAGCACAGGACGACAGCAGAGCCTCGGAGCTCGGTCGACCTAGGCATCGTCGACGGGGTCGAGGCCTCGGCCAGCACCGACGACATCGGGGAACCCGGACCTCTCTTCGAACAGCACGGCTAGGTCTCGAAGTCCACGACCGACCGCACCACGCCGTGGTCGTTCATCCACTCCACCAGCTCGCGGTGCAGGGGATGGGCCTGGTAAGTGTCGAGGTCGGGCACCGAGTCGAAGGCCGTCACCAGCGCCACCTGGTTGGGACGGGCCGGGTCGATGACGTCAGCGCCGACCTGCAGCGACTGCAAGACGGGGATGCGGTCCCGCATGGCCTCCACCCGGGCGATCACCTCGTCGCGGTCGACGGGATCGGCCAACCGGAACAGCACGACATGGGTGATCACGGGCCCGATTCTGGCCGGAGCGGCCCGCGCGGGCACTCCGCCTCCGGTTAGAGGTGGTCGAGCCAGGGGTGGTCGGGCGTGCCGGCGGCCAGAGCCTGGCGGAGCCAGCTGCGTTCGTCGGCCGTCATGAGGGGCAGCGCGGTGTGGAAGTCGTCGACGTCCCTCTCGCGAAGGCCCTTGCTCTTGTAGAGCAGCTGGATCTCGGGCGTGAGCACCGCCATGCCGGGTCGACTCGCCCGTCCGGCCAGCGTCGAGAGGGGGCGCCGAATGCGGTGATCGCGACGGAACAGCCAGTCGTCACCGTCGGTGTCGTCGATCATGAGCTGGAAGGCCCACGGCGATGATGGGCTGGGGCGGCACCAGACGTCGTGGACGGAGGCGGGCAGCACCTCACCGATCGGCCAGGGGCGCAGATGACCCGGAGGGTCGGCGGCGTGGACGTCCCAGCCGTCCAGGTGGGCGCGGACGACGCCCTGGTCGGAGCGCAGCACGAGGACGTCGAGATCGCCGTGGGGCCGGTGCTGGTGTCCGAGCAGGAGGTCGATGGCCCAGCCGCCGGCGATCCACCACTGCGCGTCGCAGCCGCCGAACAACGCGCTTCCTCCCTCGGGTGTCAGCGGCTCCCAGGGGCCGTAGTCGGTGGCGGCCATCCCGCCTAGAGCGTCAGGGACGCGCCGGGCGCGGCGCGCGCGACGTCGGCCGTGACGGTGCGACCAACGTCGACGGTGCGGTCGGCGGCCAAGCCGAGGCGCTGACCCAGCACGGCAAGCCCGGTGAGGGTCGCGCCCGGCTTCAGCGCCTTGAGCGCCGCCGACTGCTGGCGCATACCCGCCGACAGGCCGGCGATCGACGCCGTGACCTTGATGGAGCTCGACTTGGCGTCGTACGACACCCGGCAGTCGCGGCAGTTGAGCTCGGCCGAGGTCGGCATGCGGGCCCGCATGAACAGGCCGGTCGTGGTCGTGGAGGTGGCCGGACCGCTCGGTAGCTGGGCGATGAGCTGGAACGGCTGGTTGGAGTAGCTGAACCAGAACCGGAAGACGGTGCCGATGCCGACAGGGGGTGCGCCGAGCTGCCCGACCTTGGCCAGGACAGTGACGTTCTTGGCATCCGCGGTCCACGCAACCGCCACCAGATCGAGCTCGGGGTCCGACGGGCGCGGCGTCGACTCCAGCACCGGCTCCTGGCTGCCCGGCAGCGGGTCGAGCCCGGTGGCGTCGCCGGCCGGGTCGGTGAACGACACCGAGGCCCCGGCGTGAGCGGGCGGAACGGCGGCACCGCCGAGCCACGCCCCGATGACGGCGACGTTGACGACGGCGATGAGAGAGCGACGCCCCAGCCCCAGGTTCATGGGCCCATTCTGCCCACCTACGATCGCGGGGTGCAGCTCACCCCGGTGCAGGCCCGCGTCGTCGGCAGCCTCATCGAGAAGGAGTTGGCGACCCCCGACAACTATCCGTTGTCGATGAACGCGCTCCTCCTTGCCTGCAACCAGGCCACCGCCCGCCATCCCGTGATGCAGCTCGACGAGCCGACCGTGTCCAACGCCCTGGCCAACCTGCGGGCCGAGCAGCTCGTGCGCATCGTCTACAGCCGCTCGAATCGCGTCGACAAGTGGCGCCACGCACTCGACGAGGCCCTCGCCATCGAGCGCCCGGCCCTCGCCCTCCTGGCCGTGCTCATGCTGCGCGGACCGCAGACCACGGCGGAGTTGCGCACCCGCACCGAGCGCCTCAACCCGTTCGCCGACGTCGCCGAGCTGGAGGACGAGCTGCGCCGCCTGGCCGGGCGCCCCGAGCCGCTGGCCGCGCGCCTGGAACGCCAGCCCGGCCACAAGGAGCCCCGTTGGGCCCAGCTGCTCACCGGACCGCCGCCCTCGCCGGAGGAGTGGGAATCCTCGGCCGGCCGCGACCCGGTGGCGACCGGTCCGGGCACGGCAGCTCGACTCGACGCCCTCGAGGCACGTGTGGCCGCGCTGGAGGAACGACTCGGGACCGCCGGTACCCTGGAGGCATGACGGGCGGGCGTTTGGGCGTGATGATCGCCGCGGCCGCGCTCCTGGTGGGGACGGCCTGTTCCGACGACGGCAGCCCCACGGCGGCGCCCGCCTCAGGATCGCGGTCCGGGGCCGGTGCGCCGGAGCCACCGACCTCCACCACTACCGCCCCGCGTGCCATGCATGTCGGCGCCGTGGCCATGGTGCCGAAGGTCGCGGTGTTCGCCACGCCGGACGACCGCGCCAAGCCGGTGACGGTGCTGTCCAACCCGACCTTCGAGCACGTCCCCCTGGCATTCCGGGTCATCGGTCGTGACGCCGGTTGGCTCCACGTCCAGCTCAACGTCCGGCCCAACGGCTCCACCGGGTGGATCCGAGCGGCCGATGTCAACACTCACGCGCTGTCGCACCGCATCGTGGTCGAGCTGGCGACCCTGAGGCTCCGGGTGTTCGACGGCGACGAGCTGGTGATGGACGAGCCCGTCGCCATCGGCCGCGACAAGTACCCGACCCCGCGCGGCCAGTTCTTCGTCGACGCCATCGTGCACACCGACCCCAAGACGGTCTGGGGCCCGATGCAGATCAGCGTGTCGGGATTCAGCGACGTGCTGAAGAGCTTCGGCGGCGGCGGCGGCCAGATCGCGATCCACGGCACCAACCAACCCCAGCTGGTCGGCAAGGGCGTCAGCCACGGCTGCGTGCGGATGCAGAACGACGCCATCCTGCGCCTCGCCGCCGTCGTGGGGCTCGGCACCCCGGTGGAAATCCGCTGACCGGTTTGCCCTAGGGTCGGGTGGCGTGCCCGCCGCCACCCGACGACCGCGCACGACCCTGCCGGTCGAGCGCTTCACCCTCGCCAACGGCCTTCGCGTCGTGCTCCAGCCCGATCGCACCGCGCCCGCCGTGTGCGTCGCCGTCTACTACGACGTCGGCTTCCGCTCCGAGCCCAAGGGCCGCACCGGCTTCGCCCACCTCTTCGAGCACCTCATGTTCGAGGGGTCGGTGAGCCTCGAGAAGTTGCAGCACGCCAAGCTCGTGCAGGGCAACGGCGGCGTGATGAACGGCAGCACCAACACCGACTACACCAACTACTTCGAAGTCCTGCCGTCCAATGCCCTCGAGCTCGGGCTGTTCCTCGAGTCCGACCGCATGCTGCGGCCGCGGCTCACCGAGGAGACCCTCCAGAACCAGATCGAGGTGGTGAAGGAGGAGATCAGGGTCAACGTGCTCAACCGCCCGTACGGCGGCTGGCAGTTCACCCTTCCCGAGGTCATGTTCAAGGGGTTCAACAACAGCCACAACGGCTACGGCAGCTTCGTCGACCTGGAGTCGGCCACGGTCGCCGACGCCGAAGACTTCTTCCAGCGCTACTACGCGCCGGCCAACGCCGTGCTGGCCGTCACCGGCGACCTCGACGTGGTCAAGACGACGGCGCTGATCGAGCGCCACTTCGGCGACATCACCGCCCGCCCCAAGCCGCCGATGGCCGACACCGCCGAGGCGCTGCCCACCAAGGAGCGACGCCGCACCGTCACCGACGCCATGGCCCCCAGCCCCATGGTGGCCATGGGCTACCGGGTGCCCGATCCGCTCGCCAGGTTCGACGAGTACATGGCGATGGCGGTGCTGTGTGAGGTGCTCACCGACGGCGAGGCCGGCCGCCTCACCCAACGCCTGGTGAAGAAGGACCGCACGGCCATCCAGATGGGTGGCTTCCTCGGGCCCTTCGGTGACCCGTTCGAGGCCCGTGACCCGACGATGCTGCAGATCGTCGCGTTCTATCCCGGCGGTGAGCCCGACCCGTTGCTCGACGCCATCGACTCCGAGATCGAGGCCGTGGCCGAGGGCATCAGTGAGGACGAGGTGCGCAGCGTCGGCACCCGCATGGCAGCCCGGTACCTCGGGTCGATCGACAGCATCATGCAGCGCGGCCTCACCGTCGCCGTGCTCGAACAGCAGCGGGGGAGAGGTGAGCTGGTGAACGAGATCCCGGCCGCGTTCATGGACGTGAGCGCCGAGGCCGTGGCCAAGGTGGCCGCCGAGTGGACCAGGCCGAAGTACCGCGCCGTGCTCGACACCCGACCGGCGGCGTCATGACCGAGACCCTCGTCGACTGGGGCGCGGCGCGCCCGATGCCGGCCGTCGGCAAGGTCCGCCCGCTCAAGGTGCCGACCGTCGCCGACCGCACGCTCTCCAACGGGCTCCGCGCTCTCGCCATCCGCAAGCCCGGCGTGCCCCGCTTCGAGGGCCGGCTGGTCGTGCCGGTGGCCAGGAAGCGCGACCCGGGTGACCCCGGCCGTCAGCGTCTGCTGGCCGAGACGCTGCTGTCGGGCCTGCCCGACCGTGACGCCCTCGCCATCGACAAATACCTCCAGTCGCTGGGCGCCACCCTCCACGTGAGCAGCGACGCCGAGCGGGTCTCGGTGTCGTTCGGCGGGTTGACGCTGAACCTGACGGCGACGCTCGATCTGCTCGGCGAGGTGCTGTCGGCCGCCACCTTCCCGGAAGAGGAGGTCGTCCTCCAGCGCGAGCGGGTGGCCCAGGAGGTCGTGATCATCCGCAGCCAGCCGGCGACCATCGCCGCGGAGGCCTTTCTCAAGCGGCTCTGGGGCGACCACCCCTACACCCGGGTGCTGCCCGAGGCCGAGGAGCTCGCTGCGCTCGACCGCAAGGCGGTGAGGTCCTTCGCCAACTCCCGACTGTTGCCACGCGGCAGCGTGCTGGTACTGGTGGGCGACATCAACCCCGACAAGGCCATCGGCCAGGTCGAGGCCTCACTCGAGGCGTGGAACCGACCCGGCTCATCGGGCGAGCTGGCCAAGCCGACCTTCCTGCCGCCTGGCCCTCTCACCCTGGTCGATCGGCCCGACGCGGTCCAGACCAACATCCGCGTCGGCGGGCCCGCCGTCCTGCGGGGCCATCCCGACCTGCCTGCCTTGCAGGTCGCCAACACCGTCTTCGGCGGCTACTTCTCCTCGCGCCTGGTCGAGAACATCCGCGAGCGGCGGGGCTACACCTACGGCCCGAGGAGCGCGGTCGACCAGAACCTGCAGGCCGCGTCGCTGTCGGTGAGCGCGGATGTGGCCACCGAGGTGACGGCGCCCGCCCTCATGGAGATCCGCTACGAGCTGGCCCGCATGGCCACGCTGCCGGTCGAAGCCGACGAGCTGCAGTCGGCCAAGCGCTACATCCAGGGCATCCTCGCCCTCCAGGTGCAGAGCCAGGCCGGCATGGCGTCCTACCTTGCCAACGTGGTGTCGGCCGGCCAGCCCGTCGACTGGTTGCGCGAGTTCCCCGCCGCCATCGAGAAGGTCACCGTCGCCGATGTCCACGAGGTGTCGGCCAGGTACCTCGCCCCCAGCCGCATGATCACCGTGATGGTCGGCGACCGCGCCAAGGTCGCCCCGTCCCTGGAGTGCCTCGACTCCATAGCGCCGTAGGACGCGAAGAGGGCCAGCCCGAAGGCCGGCCCTCTTCACACCTCAGCCTCGAGTTGCTACGCGCCGGGCACGACCCGGCGGCGCAGGCGGAGGCCCATCACCGCGGCACCCAGCAGCAGCGCCCCGAAGCCGGCAGCGGCCGCGCCGCCACCGGTTGCCGGCAGCTGACCGCTGCCCCTGCGCGCCGGGTTCGGACCGGCCAGGACCGACCTCTTGGTGACCAGCGGGCCCTCGGCCTTGACCGTGACGGCACTGCCGTTGCTCGCCTTGAGGATGGCCGTGTCGGGGAGCCGCTTGCCTTCGGCGACGGTCGTCGAGGCCTTGACCGTGACCGTCAGGGTCCGGCTCTGGCCCGGTGCGAGATCGCCGATCGCCCACGTGACGGCCTTGCCGGCGTTCTTGCAGTCATCGGTGCAGGACACGAAGTCGACGTCGGCGATGAGGTTGTCGCTGACCGTGACACCGGTGCAGGGGGCGCCCCCGGAGTTGAAGACGTGGATGTAGTAGTTGAACGTCTCGCCCGGGAACACCTCCTTGTGGCTGGCCGCCTTGTTGGAGTCACCGAGGTTGCAGCCACCAGTGCCATTGGGTCCGACCGTCGGGCCGACGACCTCGTCACTCTTCTCGTGATCGGCGCCGTCGCACTTGCCGGTGACGGTCATGTTGTTCTTGTAGACCGCCCCCTGGGGCGCGTTGTCCGGCACCTTCACGGTGATCACGAGGGTCTTGGTCTCGTTGGGGGCGAGGGGTCCGATGTCGTTCCACGTCAGCTTGAGCCCGTCGGTGGTCGACGCCGGCGGGACCGTGCTCACGATGGTGCTGCCCTCGGGACCGGTGACGGTGTCGACGACCTTGACGTTGGTCAGGGTGCAGGCGCCGCGGTTGGGCACGACGACGTCGTAGGTGAACGTCTGGCCGGGCGACACATCGGCGGCCGACAGGTCCTTGTGGGCGTCACGCAGCGGGTTGTCGGCGACGCCGCACTCCACACCACCCGCGGGCACCTTGGCCGACACGGTGCCGGCGGCGATGCTGAACGGGGTGATGAGGTTGACCGGGATCGGTGAGCCGTCGACGAGCGAGACCGTCAGCAGCGTGGCGCTGCCCTTGGCCTCGGTGCCATCGGCCTTCTCGGTCTTGGTGAGCGTGCCGATGTCGATCTTGAGGATGCCGCTCGGGATCGCGATGGTCTGGTTGATGTCGACGGCGTTGAGCTCACCGACGACGGTGCCGGCCCGGACGATCTGCAGGATGGGCTCGCTGTAGGTGACCTTGGCGCCACCGGGCTGGCCAGTGGCAACGGCGGTGACGACAGGGGGAGCGAGGACGTTGATGGTGGTCTCGTTCGGCGAGTTCTTGAACAACGTGAGGGCCGTGAGCTGGGTCAGCGCCTCGGCCTTCACGCCCTTGTTCGGGCTGCCGGCCACATTGACCAGGCCCACGGTGGACTTGGTGTAGACGGTGGATCCCTGCTGGTTGTCGAGCGCCACGACCGACGTGCCGCCGGCGCCGGGAGCCACGGCGGCGTCGGCCACCTCACTCTGGGCCAGCGAGATCGGGGTGCCAGGCGCCACGCAGGTGGCGTCACCCAACCAGCGGGCATGGGCCGTCGCCTTCGCCAGGCTGGCGGCCAGGAGCGGGTTGGCAGGCAGCGAGCCGATCTCGTCGACGGTGGGCGCGGCGTTGTTCGGCGGGGCCTTCTGCTCGGCCAGCACCAACAGGCCGGTCGCCGGAATGTTGCCGGCGGCGAGGTCGGCGTCGAGGTTGGTAGAGCGGGCATAGGAGCGGGCCGGGCCAGTGGGCGCCGGAAGGCCGGTGGACAGCACGTCGGCCTTGGCCGGAGCCACGCTCACGTCGGCCAGGATGCCCGGGGCCCCTTCGACCGCGGTCAGATGGACCAGGTCGACGAAGGCGTTGCCACCGTAGGGGCCCGTCGCCGCCGCGGCCGGTGCCGCTGTGCCGGCGATCATGATCGGGGCGAGCCCCATCGCCATGAACAGTGCAGAGATTGCGGATGTGAACGTTCGCCTCACGTGATCCTCTTCTGTAACGCAGCAGTGACTGCGGCTGGGTTGGCTGTTAGTTCAACGAGAACGTGGGTCCTGGCTCTCGCTTCTCACCCCAGTGAGTGGCGTGCCGCCGCGCGCACCACCGAACTTAGACGAGGTTCTTACGGGACTCGCTACCCGTTCGGCCGCGGATTGAGACATATCCGGAATTTTTTGCCCTGATAACAGCGCTTATGGTCCGATTCGTCACCACTGAGCGCCGTGATCGCGTCGGCAATGATGCGCAGCATGACCACTCTCGAGGGTCCCCGCCGGGCCGAACTTCCGCGTTGGGACGTGACCAATGTGTTCCCTTCGCTCGAATCGCGCGAATACGCCGCGGCGCGGGAGTCGGTGAGCGCAGGGATCACCCGGCTGTCGGCGCTCTACGACGAGCACGACGTGCGGGGCGGGGCCGAGCGCGAGGTGGATGACGCCACCGTCGCCGCATTCGACGAAGTGATCGCGGCCACCAACGAGCTGCTCGATCGGCTGCGCATCGTCGGGGCCTTCACCAGTTCGTTCGTGACCACCGATGCGCGCGACGACCAGGCCCAGGCCGAGCTCTCGGCCATGCAGGCGGAGCAGGCCGAGCTGTCGCGGCTGCGCGGCCGGTTCGACGCGTGGGTGGCGTCGCTCGGTCCCGGCGCGCTGGTGGCCCGCTCCACGGTGGCTGCCGACCACGCCTTCCCCCTGGAGCGCGCTGCGCTACGCGCCACCCACCAGATGACCGAGGCCGAGGAGGGCCTGGCCGCCGATCTCCAGCTCACCGGTGGCAGCGCGTGGTCGCGCCTGTACCGCGACGTCACCGCCCGACTCACCGCGACGGTGCGTAGCGGCGACGGCGGCGGGGGCGAGGAGACCATGCCGTTCAGCGCCGTGCGCGGCCTGGCCTTCGATCCCGATGGGGATCGGCGCCGTCGCGCCTATGAAGCGGAGCTGGAGGCGTGCCGGTCGGTGGCGGTGCCGATCGCAGCCGCCCTCAACGGCATCAAGGGGGAGGCCATCACCCTCAACCGCCGCCGGGGCTGGGCTGACGGCCTCGAGCCGGCGCTGGCGAACAACAACGTCGACCGCGCCACCCTCGACGCCATGCAGGAGGCGGTGGTGGCCTCGTTCCCCGACTTCCGTCGGTACCTACGGGCCAAGGCCCGGCTGCTCGGCCGCGACGGTGGCCTGCCCTGGTATGACCTCTTCGGCCCCGTCGGCGGTGAGCACGCGCCGCGCTACGCGTGGGACGAGGCCACCGATGCCGTGCGCTCCAGCTTCGGTGGCTACTCCGAGCGCCTCGAGGGCCTGGCCCGGCGTGCGCTCGACGAGCAGTGGGTC
>DATLDH010000128.1:0-23970 GCA_035526015.1 Acidimicrobiales bacterium | reverse complement strand
AGGGCCCGCTCGACGAAGACGGGCGCCGTCGACTCGACCATCACCGAGAGCTCGGCCTGGTCGAAGAGGTCGTTCATCTTGAAGGCGCGGCGACGTCCGGCCGCCAGGGTCACGGACTGGAGCCCCTGCAACGGCACGCGGCGGCCCTGCGTCATCGCCGCCACCGACAGGGTGACCCGCCTCGGCCCCGGGTTGAACGCGACGATCCACTCGTCGAGCCCGTCGCTGACGACGCCGGCGGCGGCCAACCAGCGGGTGGCCGGGCTCGTCGCGCCGGGCGCGACCGTGCGGCCGGGGCGCGCGCCGGTGAGGTCGAGGGAACGCTCGACCACGACATCGACGCCGTTCAGGCTGCGCACCGTCGCCGCGTGGGGCACGCCCCGACCGATCGACGGCTCGTCGTTGGCCAGCAGCGACAGCCGTTCCCCCGGCGGCACCGTCAGGCCGAGCGGCTCGACCACGCCCTCCTCCAGCGAGAGCTCGACCTCGACCTCGGCCTCACGCGTCGAAGGGTTGTAGACGTGGAAGCGCTCGAACATCTCGGTACTCACGACGCCCTCGGCGAAGCTCCACTCGCGCTGCGCGGCGGGAGCGGCGAGCGCCACGCTCAGGCCGCGCTGCCCCGGATCGACGCGGGTCTGCACCTTGTGCACCACGAGCCGACCGCTGCGCGTCGAGACCCTGGTCGCCACCGCCTCGCGCCGTCGCACGTGCTGGCCGACGTCGATCGCCACCAGTCCCATCGGTGGCACGACGACACCCTGCAGGTCGGACGGCACGGCCCGGCCCTGATCGGTCGCGAAGGCCATGTCGACGATCGCATCCTCGGGGAACGGGTTGAAGAGCATCAGCAGCAACGTCGAGCCCTTCGTCGTCGCGCCCTCGGCGAGGAACCACTGGCGCGACCCCGAGGTGGCACACGGCGCCAGGTCGAAGCCGAGTGGGCCGCTCACGCCCTCCTCCACGACGCCGCCGCCACCGTGGAGCCTGACGAAGGCGGCCGCGAACGGGGCCTGGACCAGCTCGCGCGGGCGCACGACCACCCGCCCGCGCGGCGGCACCGAGAGCCTCCGTGTGGCGCGCGCCCCGAGGCTCGGGACAGCGGTGATGTCGGCCGCCAACGGCTCGGTGCCCGGGTTGGCGATGATGACCTCGGCGTCGGCCACGCCGCCGGGTGTCGCCGTCCCTCCGCCGCAGTACCAGGTCGACGCGAGGGCGCCGGGCGCGGCGGCGCGCGCCATCACCAGTGGCCCGGCCGCCGGGGCCCGGTGCGCGGCGATGAGCGTGTCAGCGCCGAACGCGGCGGTCAGCAGGGCCGCCAACACGGCGATGAGCGGCGCCCGGGCCGGCCCGGGCGCCTCGGCCAGGTGCTCCGGCGTGCGCCGGGCGCGGTGGCGGCGACGGTCGGCCCGGCGCTCGCGACGCTCGGCCATCTCCTCGGCCAACAGGCCTTCGTCGGGGTCGAAGCGGCTCACGGGCGCCCCATCCTCCGCTCACGATCGGGCACCGGTCGCGCGCCCGGCGACGCCCGGCGGCGGCGGTCGAGCCAGTTGCGCGCGGCGAGGGAGGCGAGCACGGCCCACAGCGCGACCTGCAGGACGTGGGCCGCCCAGTGCAACGGGGACGTGTGGAAGCGGAGCACGCCGCGGCCGGCCCGCTCCGGCTCGAACAGATTCGCCCAGCCGAAGGCGCGCCGCCGCACGCTCGTGCGGCCGTCCACGGCGAGGCGCCAGCGGGGCGACGCCGTCTCCGAGAGCAGCAGCGGCCCCGGCGCCACCCGGCCCCGGATCCCGAACGGCCCCGACCGTCCCGGCAGGACGACGGGCGACCCCGCCAGCTCGGCCCGGGCCGCCGACCGCAGCCCGCGTCCGCCGGCCGCGGTGGCGGCGTCAGGACCCAGACCGGCGCGGAGGGGAGCCCACGCCGCGTTCTCGTAGACGACCACGGCCGGGTCGCTCTCGACCCGGCGGAGGTCGACCTGGGTCGCCATCGTCCGCACCAGCCGCGGCGGCAGGGTGCGGACGGCGGCATCGCCCCCCGGCGCGGCCGCCTGCACCAGCACGACGTAGCGCACCGCCATCGGCCCCATGAGGTGGCCGAGCTCGGTCGTGCCGCCGTCGGCGGCGGCGTGCAGCGCATCCGACAGCACGCGTGTGCCACCCGCCGGCCGCCCGGGCCAGTTGCCGGTCACGTCGGCCGGGGCCGACCGCGACGTGCCGTACGCGACCCCGTCGCCCAACCGCCAGCCCGCCAGTGGAAGGACGTCGGGGTGACCGATCCAGACCACGCGGAACGGTCCGTCGTCGGCCCGGTCACCCAGCCACGAGAGCAGGCCGGGGATGTCGCGCCTGGGCTGGTGCCAGCGACCGTCGACGGCGGCGCCGAGCACCGGCAGCGTCGCCAGCACGACGCCGACCGCCGCCAGGCCCGACAGCAGCTGGCGCCAGCCGAAGTGGTAGTCGGAGAGATCGCTCTCGAAGGCCCGCGCCCCGAGGGCGGTGGCGAGGGCCATCGCCACCGCGGCGGGGGCGAGCAAGGTCTCGAGGTCGGCGACGGGCAGCGGCAGCCAGCCGCGGCCGAGCAGCCACGCGCCGACCCAGCTGCCGATGGCGGTGAGCCACAGGGCACCGCCCAACCCCGCGCGCCAGCCGCGGCCGACCGCCAACGGCAGGGCGGCGGCGGCGAGGAAGGCCCAGCCAAAGGGCCCGGCGCCCATGGGCCCGGTCTGGAAGCGGACGACCGGCGCCAGCGCCAGCGGCCCGGGGTGGGGCCAGAGGACGCGGAGGAGGTCGAGCGCCCACGGGAGCAGCAGGGCGGCGGCGAGCGCGCCGCCGGCCCACAGCACGAGGACGGCACGCAGGTCGCTCCGGCTGCCGGCCCGCTCCCCCGGCCTCCCGCTCGACGAGCTCGGGCTCAGCAGGTCGACGAGCCACAGCCCGAGCACCAGGAACGTCCCGCCCCACAGCATGGCGACGACGACACCGGGCGCGATGACGGCAGCGGCGCCGAGCGGGAGGCCGAGGGACAGGATCTCGTCTCGCCGGCGGCGGGCGGGCCCGGCGAACGGCTCGCGCCCTGCTGCCTGGAGGATGCGGCCGACGACCCAGGGCGCCAGCGCATAGGCGACCAGTCCGCTCCACCGTCCGCCCGCCACGGCGTTGTAGGGCAGCGGTACCGCCAGGTACATGATGAGGGCGGCGGCCTGGGCCCGACCCGAGCGCAGGGGCCGAACGAGCCGGAAGATGCCGACGGCGCCGAGTGGGATGGTGCCGAGCACGAGGATCTGCTGCAACAGGCCCATGGCGCCGCCGAGCAGGACACCGAGCAGGCCGATGGCTCCGAGCCCGGGAGCGGCCGGGCCCTCGGAACCCAGCCCGGCCAGGCGCCAGCCCGACGCGAACTGCCGCAGGAGCCCTCCGGGCGAGGGGAAGGGCGCGAACTGGCCGACGGCGGCGAGATGGTCACCGACCAGGCCGCGGCTGCCCACGAGGAGCACGGCGGCGGCAACCAGCGCGGCAGTGCCGGCCGCGCCGGGCCGGAGGGCGATGGCGAGGCGGCGACCGGCGGCGGCGACCAAGCGCGCCTCGGCCGAGTCCTCCCCCACGAGATGGTGGCCTCGGGCGAAGCTGGTGACCGGCGCACTGCCGCGCACCTGGAGGCGGCGGACCTCGGCGTCACCGAGGACGCGATGGCGCTGCACGTCGCGGCGGGCCTGACGCAGCTCGCCGCGGCGGGCCAGGTTCCATGTCCACGCCCTGGCCACGTCGCGGGCCGTGGCCGGCCGCCGGGTGGCGAAGGCGACGACCATCTGCCCGATGGCGACGGCCACGGCCTGGGGCATGACCCGAAGGAGATGCCACGGCCCGTAGCACTTCAGCATCGACCGTACGGCGTGGCGCTGCTCGAGGCGGTGGAGCAGCGCGGTGGCCTCGGCCGCCGACGGGGCCTCGGGTGGCACCCGGAGGCCGCGTCCGAGGGCCTCGAAGTGGCGCACCCGGGCGGCGGGGGCGACGATCACCCGGGCGCCGGCCACCTGGGCCCGCCACGACAGGTCGACGTCCTCGCCCTGCACCGTCATCTCGGGGTCGAACCCGCCGAGGGAGGCGAAGAGGTCCGCCCGCACCAGCAGGCACGGGCTGGGGGCGACGAAGACGTCCCGCACCCCGTCGTGCTGCTCCTGGTCGAGCTCGCCGCGCTCGACGAGAGCGACGGCCGAGCCGGTCTTGTCCGCGCTCATCCCGACCTGCAGGAGCCGGTCCGGCGCCTCCCAGTCGACGATCTTGGGGGCGACGATGCCGGCGTTGGAACGGAAGGCCTCCTCCACGAGGAGGCGCACGGCGTCGGGGTCGGGGGCGGCGTCGTCGTGGCAGAACAGGAAGTGCGAGGCCCCCTCCACCACGGTGAGGACCTCGTTGGCGGCCGCCGCATACCCCGGATTGGCCTCGAGCCGGCGCACGAAGGCACCGGGCAGCTCGGCGGCCACCCGGGCCGTGGGATCGGTGGTGCTGGCGGCGTCGAGCACGAGCACGGACAGGTTGGGGTAGTCCTGCGCCGCGAGGGCAGCAAGGGTCTCCTCCAGCCAGGGCCCGGGCTCCCACGTGACGAGGACGGCGACGACCGGGGGGACCGTGACCGGCGCATCCATGCGGGGGCCAACGCTACTCTCGACCCTTTGGTCCCGATCAGTGCTTGCAACTGTTAGCACTAATGCGTATAGTAGCTAGCACTTCGCAGATCACGACCATGGAGGCAGCAATGCAGCTCACCGACCTCACCAAGACCCTCGAGGACACCGCGTATGTCGCCATCGGCTTCGGCGTCCTCGCCTTCCAGAAGGCCCAGGTCCAGCGCCGCGACCTGGCCAAGCAGCTGTCCGGCCTCGACGGCACCGAGCTCCGCACCAAGGTCGCCAAGCTCAGCCGCGACCTCGAGGGCCGCATCGACCCCGTCGTCGACGAGCTGCAGGAGCGCCTCCCCGCTCAGGCCAAGGAGGCCGTCCAGACCGCCCGCGCCACGGCCAAGACCGTCACCGAGCAGCTGCGTTCGAAGCTCGAGACCGCCGCCGCGTAGCTCGCACCACCCAGTAGTCCGCGAAGGCCGGCGCAAGCCGGCCTTCGTCGCGTCTCACCCCCTGTTGATGGGGTGGTCCTCCGAGTAGTGCTCGCGGGAGATCACGGGGGCGTCGCGGCCCGTGCCTCTGGCGCCGGCGCCGGCCGACTCCTCGTGGTACTCCTCCTCGACGTTCACGCTCCACACGTCATGGGTCGTGCCGGTGGCGATGTTCTCGGCCGTCAGCATGGCGGTGTACATCGAGTGGTCCTGGTTGTTGTAGCGGTGCATGCCGTTGCGGCCCACGGGGTGCACGTTGGGCGCGCAGTCCTGGAGCCATTCGACGATGCGCGCCACGTTCTCCTTGTAGTGCTCGTCGTAGAACGGGTACGCCTTCGGCATCCGCACGACGTACCCGGCCTCGACCTTGCTCGGGTCGACGAGGCCGAGGATGTCGAGCTCGCGCTTGCCCTGCTCGATCAGCACCTCGTCGGGCTTGTTCCATGTCTCGTCACCCTCGAAGACGAAGAACTCCAGACCGAGGCAGGTGCGCCCCTCTTTCACCAGGTACGGCGACCACGAGCCGAAGTTCTGGATGCGACCGACCTGCACGTCGCGTGAGTGCACATAGATCCAGTTGTCCGGGAAGCTGTACTCCTCCGGCACCACCAGGGCCACGGTGAGGAAGTCGCGGAAGCCCAGGCCGGCGGCCGACTGCCGCACCGTCTCGGCCGCGGGCGGGTCCATCGCCTGCAGCAGCTGCGGGATCGGCATCGACGAGATCACCTCGTCACAGGGGTACTCCGTGCGCGTGCCGTCACGACCCTCCCCAACGACGGCGACGGCGCGCCCCCCCTCGTGGCGGACGCCGACCACCCGCGTGTCCATGACGACCGTGCAGCCCCGCTCCTCCACCAGCGCCCGGCACCGCTCCCACATCATCCCGGGCCCCAGCTTGGGGTACTGGAACTCCTCGATGAGCGAGGTGATCTCCTTCTGGTTCCGCTTGGGCATGAGCATGTTCATCACCGCGCTCATGAACGACAGGTTCTTGATGCGCTGGGCCGCGAAGTCGGCGGGCAGCTTGTGCACCGGCACGCCCCACAGCTTCTCGTTGTAGGTCTTGAAGAAGGTCTCGTACAGGCGCCAACCGAAGCGGGCCGCGATCCATCCCTCCAGGGTCGTCTGGTCCTTCGGTGGGCGGATGCGCACCCACACGTAGGACATCACCGCCAGGAACGACTCCCACAGGCCCAGGTTGCGCACGACGTTCAACGCCTTCAGGGGGTAGTCGTAGTACTTGCCCTTGTAGAAGATGCGGCTCATGCGCGGCCGGAGCATGAAGTCTTCATCGGGCAGGATCTCGTGCCAGAACGCCTCGACCTCGGGGACCTTGGTGAAGAAGCGGTGCCCCCCGATGTCGAAGCGCCAGCCGTCACGCTCGACGGTGCGGCTGATGCCGCCGACGACCGAGTCCGCTTCGAGGATGGTCGAGGTGATGCCGTGACGGTCCGCCAGCTGATACGCGGCGGTGAGGCCGGCCGGTCCCGCCCCGATGATCACGATGTCGCGCTTCACAACAGTGGCCTCCGCCCGTTTCGAGAACACCGAAGGGTACCGTTCGACATCACCCCGCCCCCGACGCTCCTGACTCGCCCCTGGACCCGCCGCATGTCGCCTCCGGTGCTCATGGCCGTCGGCTATCTCCTGCTGTTGACCTCGTGGGCGGGCGCCAACCCACCCGGCGCGTCGCCGGACGAGCCTGCGCACCTGACACGCGCCCTCGCCGTGGCCAGCGGCGAATGGCGCGGCCACGCCGCCGCCTATCGGGAGTCGCCGGAATTCGGCCCGCGCCAGCTGGCGTGGATCAATCGCGTCGCACGCGCCTTCGACTCGGTCCGGGCCGGCGAGACGTGGTCGACGGTGACCATCTGCAACTCGTTCCACCCCGAGGTCAGTGCCGCGTGCCTGCACGGACCGGGGCCACCGAGCGGGTCTCCCGCCCGCACCTACGTGGGCACCTACCAGCCCGCGCTGTACGCACCGCCCGGGCTGGCCGCGCGACTGGCCTCGTCCCCGGAGGGCGGCGTGCGCGCCGGTCGGGCGGTGATGGTCGCCATCACCGGCGCGTTGCTGGTCTTCGCCGTCGCCGCGTCATGGTCGCCGCCCCTGGGCCCGTGGTCACTCGTCGGCCTCATGGCGGGCGTGACGCCGACCACGCTCTTCCTCGGCTCGTCGTTGAACCCCAACGGCGCGGAGATCGCGGCCGGAGCGGCCTGGATCGCCGGACTGCTGCGGCTCGGGCGCGACCGGCGCGCCGCCCACACGACCTGGATCTGGTCGGGGCTGGCGGCGTCGGGGGTCGTGCTCGCCGTGGCCCGCTCCCTCGGGCCACTCTGGCTGGTGCTCGGTGCCGCCGCCGCGGTGGCGATCGACGGTCGGGCTGCCGCGGTGGCCTACGTGCGGGCCGGTGGTCTCCGGGCGCGCCTCGCCTCGGCCGCCATCGCCGTCGCCGTCGCCGGCGCCCTGGCGTGGGAAGCGGCGGTCCAACCGCATCCGACCCACCCGCTTGGCGAGGTCGTCGACCGGCTGCTTCCGGCCGCATCCGAGCTGCCCGAGGTCCTCCGCCAGCAGATCGGGGTCTTCGGCTGGCTCGACGCCGCCATGCCGGCCGGCGCCTACGCGGCATGGCGCATGCTCCTCGTCGTGCTGGTCACCCTCGGCCTGCTCGTCGCCGGTGGCCGGTCGCGTCGGGCCCTGGTCACCATCGCCGTCGGCGCCGCCGCCGTGACCGTGGGGCTGGCCGCCGCCGTCATCCATCAGACGGGATTCGGGATGCAGGGTCGCTACGTCATGCCGGTCGTCGTCGCCGTCCCGCTCGTGGCCGGCGAGGTGCTGGCCCGGCGCCGAAGCCGGCTCGGTGCCGCGCTGCCGGTGCGCCTCCCCGCGGCCGTCGCCGCGCTGACCGCGACCGTGCACCTCGTCGGCTGGTACGCCAACGGACGGCGTCAGTCCGTGGGCGTGCGGGGCCCGGTGTGGTTCATCGGTCGGGGGGCGTGGAGCCCTCCCGGTGGTTGGGCGACGTGGGCGGCGGTCGCCCTCATCGGCGCCGTGGCGCTGGTGCTTGCGGGTCGCCGGGAACCGCGTACCGCGTGAGGTTGGCGTGCTCCGGCACGGTCTCGATGTCGAGCACGACGTACTGCTGCCGGACCGGGCGCACGTTGGCCAGGTTCTGGTCGATCTGCTCGCACCGCCCGCCGAGCCCCTGATAGCCGAAGGCCCACACGAACCAGATGGCGTTCGACCCGGCCAGCCGGTGGACCCTGGCCGCGAATCCTGGCGCGGCGACCGACAGGTTCCTCGGCTCGTAGTCGACCCAGTCGACGCGGTCGGGCGGGCGTAGTCGCGGGAACGTGACCTGGTACAGGTCGGCGGCGAGATAGCGGTCGACGGCCGGGCCCAGCTGGTCGGGGCAGTACAGGACCAGGTCGCCGGGGCGGGCCTCGGCGTCGAGGGTGGCGGCGATGGTGCGGGCCTGGGTGCGCGGCGTGTCGGACTGCAGCACGCCCGCCACCAGGCCGAGGGAGACGAGAACGCCGACGACGGCGCGCCGGAAGCCGGACGGGGCGAGTGCCTGCGCGCCGGTCGCCACCACGATGAGGAACGGCGCCAGCACGACCGACGCGTACCGTGGGGCGAACCCGCTGCCGGTGACGAGCCCGGCGGCGATGGCGGTGACGAGGGTGGCAAGGGTGACGAACCCGAGGCCCTTGGCCGGGCCGCCGGCCCGGAGGTCGAGCACGACCTGACGGTCTGCGTGGCGTCGGCCGAACACGCCCATGCCGCCGACGGCGAGCATGCAGACGCCGAGGACCGGCGCCAGGTCCTCGTCCCCACCGCTGAAGGCGAAGACGGTGCCGATGATCGACGACACCCGCGGGGGCCGGGCCCAGGGCGTGCCGGTGTGGGCCAGCTGGTAGGTGAACGCCGGCAGCCAGGGCAGGATCGCCAGGGCGCCGACGACCACGCCGATGAGGGCCCATGCCGTTGCCATGCGACTGCGGGGGGCACGGTCCAGGCGTACGGCAAGTGCGAGACAGACGGCCGCCAGCAGGAACAGGCTCCAGTAGTGGGTGAGCACGAGCAGCGCGCTCACGACCATGATCCCGAACAGTCGCCCCGTGGTGGGTCGGGCGAGGAACCGGTCGAGCACCAGGTAGCCGAGCAGGGTCAGGAAGACGATGAGCGCATACATGCGCGTCTCGGTGGCGTACCGCAGCGCGAACGGCGACATCGCCAGCAGGGCGGTGGCCACCCACCCGGCTTCCCTACCGGCGAGCCTTCGCCCGGCCAGGTACATGAGCGGGAGCGACGCGACCGACAGCACACCCGACAGCGCACGGACGGCGGCGTCGCCCTCGCCGAAGACCTGCATCCATCCGTGGAGCAGCACGTAGTACACGGGCGGCGCGCCGTCGTGACGCAGCGCCTCGGTCAGTTGCGAAAGTGGGAGCCTGGCGATGTTGACGCTGAGCGCCTCGTCGAGCCACAGCGCCGAACCGGTCCAGAACCGCAGCACCACGCCACCGGCGATGGCCACCGCCAGCCCGAAGTCCACCCACAGCGGCTCGGGCGGATCGTTGGCGTCGAGCGCGTCGATGGCGTCGCCGGGGTGCTCTTCCGGTTCGCCTGTGTCCGACCCCGGGGGGTCGACGAGACCGAGCGCCTCGACGGCCAACCTAGGAAGCCAGTTGGCGGCGGATCCGCCCGAGTGCCTTCTCGACCACCACCCGGGGGCCCCCGGCACGGAGGTAGAACAGACCGACGTGGAGGTCGTGGCGCCAACTGCGCGTCCTCCGGCGCACGCCCAGCTCGCGTCGCATCAGGGCGGCCGCCTCCGGGTCGAGGAGGTCCGGGGCCCGGCGGGGCGCGCGGCAGAACTCGACCAGCGGTGCCAGCACCCTGGCCCACGCGAACTGCGGGGCGACGCGCGCCACGTTCTTGCGGCAGAGCGCGGCCATCTCCTCGTCGTCGAGCAGGCGGAACAGCGCGTCCTCGAGAGCCTCGACGTCGCCGGGCGGCACGGCGATGCCGAGCCGCTCGGTCTCGATGAGGTCGGCCAGGGCGTCGCCTCGCGTCGCCACGATGGGCAGGGCCGCCCACAGGTAGTCGAGGATCCGGGTCCGGAACGAGAACGCCGTCTCGACGTGGTCGAGGTGGGTGCTGACGCCGATGTCGGCCTCCAGCAGGTAGTTCTGCCTGTCCTCGTAGGCGACCCAGTCCTCGTTGAAGAACACGTGAGTCCCGGTGACGCCGAGCTCGTCGGCGAGGGAGCGGGCGGCCACGGCCATCCGCATCTCCGGCACATTGGGGTTGGGGTGCTTCAGGCCGAGAAAGAACAGGCGGGCGTCGGGCCGGCGCTCGCGGAGCCTGGCCACGGCGCGGATGAGCGTCAGCGGATCGAACCAGTTGTAGATGCCGCCGCCCCAGAGGATCACCTTGTCGTCGGGCCCGATGCCGGGGATCACCCCCTTGATGGCCGGCCGCGTGTGGCGAGCGGCCACGTCGGAGACACCGAACGGCACGACGGTGATGAGCGACTCGAGCGTCTCGTCCTCGTCGTAGGTCCGGGCATTCACGCGGCCGAGGGCGGCGAGCTGCCCGAGCCAGAAGTCACGCTGCTTGGTGGAGGCACACATGAAGAAGTCGCCCCGCAGGAGCTGCTCGTTCAGCACGGTCGTCGACGAGTGGACGACGTCGCGACGGAACTCCTCCCCGTGGTCGCGGCCCTGCTCGAGCTGCTCGAGGTGGAACGGGTCGTAGATGTCGACGACCACGACCTTCGACGACGTGCGCAGGAACGGGTACTCGTGCATGAGGAAGCCCTGGAACACGATGACGTCGCACCAACGCTCGAGCTCGCGAAGCTCGCCCGCCGTCACCGAGCGGGCCCGGAACCGCGGATGGGAGACCTCACACGTCCCGGGCGTGACGAGCTCGACATCGTGCTCGGAGGACAGCGCGCACGCGATCTGCCAGGCCCGGATGGCCGGGCCCGCCATCCGCGGCGTGAGCGTGTCGCCGGTCGCCACCAGGATCCGGCGCCGTCCACTGAACGCCTCGCCGACGCCCAGCGCGTCGACGACGGCGCGGTAGCCGGTGAGGAACCCCTCGTCGCCCACGTTGGGCTGCATCGGGGTGCGGAACAACCGCAGGATCTCCTGGTCGGTGCGCTGCCGGGCGGCCTGCAGGGCGCGCCGCGTCTCGGTCAGTCCCGGCAGGGCCTGGACGAAGGCGTCGATGGCGTACACCGGCGCCAACGTCTGCTTGGAGACCTCGAGCCGCTCCTCGCCCTCGCCGGCCAGACCCTTCTGCAGGTCGAGGGCGCCGGGGTCGTCGCCCCCCAGCACGACACCGCGGCGCACGGCCAGCGCGAGAGCGGCGGGCAGCACGCGAGCCAGCGTCTGGTCGTCGTAGTTCTTGTAGATCGTGAAGAGGGCGTTGCGCTCGAGCAGGAAGTGCTCGCGCCACTGGCCGAACCGCTTCATGGTGGCGTGGTGGCGGTGGAACACCAGAGAGCTCGGGACGTAGCGGACGCGGTGGCCGAGCAGCCAGAGGCGCCAGCCCAGGTCGACGTCCTCGAAGAACAGGAAGTAGCGCTCGTCGAAGCCACCCACCGAACGGAACACGTCGGTGCGCATCACCAGGCCGGCACCGGACGCGAACAGCACGTCGGCTTCGGCGTCGTGCAGCGAGCTGTCGGCATCGCCGACATGGAGCTTGAAGGCGTGACCGTAGAAGGAGAGTGCCGCATCGACGAAGTCGATCGTGTTGCCCTCCCAGTCCAGGACCTTGCTCGCCACGCAGCCGATCGACAGATCGCGGTCGAGCACGGCCACCGCCTCCCGGATGAAGCCGGGATCCGGCCTGGCGTCGTTGTTGACGAACGCCAGGTACTGGCCGGTGGCGGCATCGGCGCCGAGGTTGCAACCCCCTGCGAACCCGGTGTTGACCTCCGACTCGACGATGGTGACGTGCGGGAACGCCCGACGGATGCGCTCGACGCTGTCGTCACCCGAGGCGTTGTCCACGACGATCAGCTCGAGACGGTCGCCGGGCCAGTCGATGCCGTCGAAGGCGCCCAGGCAGGCGATGGTGTCGGCCGCACCCTGGTAGTTGAGGACCACGACCGAAACGAGCCCGGCCCTGGTGCGCGGGCTCACGAGCGGGCCTTCCGGGCGCGGGCGATGACGCGGTCGGCGAGGGTGGGGGTGTTCAGGGCCTGAGCCAGACGATTGTTGGCGTCCTCGCGCTCACTGACCAGACGGTCGATGGTGTGCCGGAGCTCGACGATGTGGGCGTCGCGGTCGACGACCTGGCGCTCGACGTCGGCGATGGCCCGCTCGAGGGTGGCCAGCTCCTGGACGGCCCGCTCGGGCCGGCCGTCGAGACGCTGGGCCAGCACGGCCGACGCGATGGCGCCGAGGGCCACGATGGCGGCGTCCTCGCCGCCGTCGCTCCGCAGCCCGTCGACGGCCGCCTCCAGCTCGGCGGCGGGCCGGGACCTCGATGCCAGGATCACGTGGCGATAGGAGGGGGCCCGGCAGTCGAGCGGCGACACGGTGCGGTTGTAATAGGCGTGCAGGGCGCCGAGGCTCGGCACTCCGGTGGCCAGCAACTCGTGGTGGAAGATCATCCCGAGGAGCCACCGGGGCAGGTAGCCACTGGGCAGCACGGCGGTGTTCCACCCGTCGTTCGCGACGCGCTCGACCGTCTCGTCGAGGACCGGCAGCCCGTGGTCGCGGTGCTCGTCCAGGGTGGGGAAGTCACCCCCGAAGCGCTGCCTCACGAAGGCGTTCACGGCGTCCTCGGCCAGCTCGAGGGCCGGGTCCCCGAACGGCGCGCTCAGGACGATCAGGTCGGTGCTCACGCGCTTGGCCTCGCGCAGGAACGCGTCCCGGTCCGCAGCCGGGACGTGCTCGAGGGTGTCGAGGGTGACGACGACGTCGAACGTGTCGTCGGCGAACGGGAGCCGGGCGCCGTCGGCCATGGCGTAACGGCCCTCGCGCTTGCCGTTGAGGTCGACGACGAAGACCTCGTGGTCGGGGAGGAAGCCCTCGAGCGGACCGGGCGCGCCGCCGACCTCCAGCACGGTCGCACCCGCGCCGACACCGAGGCGTCCGAGCAGCTCGGCCGTGACCTGGTACCGCTGGTACTGGTCGAAGGGCAACTCCAGCAGATCAGCCATGGGTGGACCTCATGGCGTCGACGTCCCACTGACCGCCGAGCGATACGAGGCCGTACTCCTCACGGGGCTCTCCCGACTCCACGTCGAAGCGGAAGGCGCGGTGGCGGAAGTCGAAGGCATGGAGGCAGGAGTAGTCGTAGAGCGAGGCGCTCACATCGTAGGTGCCAGGCAGCAGGAGGAGGCGGTCGATGCGGAGATCGACCACGCCCGAGCCCTCGATGCGATCCGGCACGCACCCGGCCTCGCGGGTGTTGGGGCCGGTGACGTGGACGCCGTCGATGCGGTGCACGGCCATCCCGAACACGGGTCGCTCGATGGGCGTGGACGCCGTGTAGTGGAACCGGATCGTGACCTGGTCGCCGGTACGCACCTGGGCGGTGGGGCTCCCCGCCGCGTCGAGGATCTCGACGTGGTCGACGCGGCCTTCGCCCGAGCCCCAGCGCGACCCGTCGCCGTCCTCGACGGCGCGCTCGGCATGCACCTCTCCGACATAGCTGTCGACGACGTTGCCCGGCTCACCCACGTCCTTGAGCACGCCGTGCTCGAGCCACGCCACCTGGTCACAGAGGTTGCGCACCGAACCGAGGGCGTGCGACACGATGACGATCGTCTTGCCGCTGGCCTTGAGGTCCGCGAACTTCTCGCCGCACCGACGCTGGAACTCCTCGTCGCCGACGGCCAGCACCTCGTCGACGAGCAGCACGTCGGGGTCGACGTTGATGGCGACGGAGAACCCCAGCCGCACGTACATCCCCGACGAATAGACCTTCACCGGCATGTCGATGAACTGCTCGAGCCCGGCGAAGCCGACGATGTCGTCGAAGATGCGGTCCAGCTCCTTCTTGCCCAGGCCGAGGATGGAGCCGTTGAGATAGACGTTCTCCCGCCCGGACAGTTCGGGATGGAAACCGGCGCCGAGCTCGAGGAGCGCCGAGACCTTGCCGTGGACGGCGATGCGGCCCTCGTCGGGCCGCAGGATCCGCGCCATGCACTTGAGCAGCGTGCTCTTGCCCGAGCCGTTCTCGCCGATCAACCCGAACGTGGTGCCCTCGGGGATGTCGAACGTGACGTCGCGCAGCGCCCAGAACTCCTCGAAGCTGCCCCGACGGCCACGCAGGAGCGACACCTTCAACGACTGGTTCCGCTCGTGATAGAGGCGGTAACGCTTGGACACGCCCCGCACCTCGACGGCGGCCATCAGAGCTCCTCGGCCAGGCGGGGCTCGAGGCGGTTGAACAGGGCGGCGCCGATGGCGAGGCTGATGAGGGCGGCGGCGCACATGTAGGCCAGGTCGGCCAGCGCGGGGAACCGGAGGTCGTACAGGCAGTTCCGGAACGCGCCGACGAACCGCACCATCGGGTTGAGGTCGTAGAGGGTGCGCACGGGGATGTCGAGACCCAGCACGTCGGCCCGCTCCGGCACATAGGAGATCGGGTACACCACGGGGGTCGCGTAGAACCACAGCTGCATGAAGATGGCGAGGAAGTGCTGGACGTCGCGGAAATACACGTTCAGCACGCTCAGGCCCAGGCCGACGCCGAGCACGAACACGCTGAGTACGACCACGAGCAGCAAGACCACCGGCAGCCACGGCAGCACCATGCTGCCGACGATCAGCAGAGCGACGGCGAGCACGCCGAGCTCGATCAGCAGCGACACGTCCCACGACAGGACCGACGCCGCCACGAGGATCTCCCGCGGGAAGTACACCTTCTTGATGAGGTTGCCGTTGGCCACCAGCATCCCGATGGCGCCGCTCATGCCGTTGGCCAGGAAGTTCCACGGCAGCAGCCCGCACAGCAGGAAGAAGGCGAAGTTGTGCAGCCCGCTCGGGTCCCCCACCGGCGGCTGGATCTTCAGGAAGAGCCGGAAGACGAACGTGAAGATGGCCATGGTGGCCAGCGGGTTGAGCAGCGACCAGGTCCAGCCGAGGACGGACCGCTTGTACTTACCGCGCAGCTCGCGCAGCGTGAGATTGGCCAGGAGCTCGCGTGATGACGCCAGCTCGGTCAGCTTGGGCATCAGCGCAGCTCCGTCCGGGGAGCTTCCAGTGTACGGGCACGGCCCCCTTGAGCGGCGAACCACCGGCGCCACGGGTGGGGCGTGAAGACCGCCGGGTCGAGGGTCGACCACGCCCGGGCCCGGTCGACGCGCCGGGCGCGTAGGCCGGCGGCGACCATCGCGACCGGCCTGGCCCGCAGCAGCGCACGCGGGTGACGCAGGGCGAGCCTGACCATGATCGTGAGCGTGATGGCGAGGGGGCCGGGACGCCACAGGCCGGGCAACCCCTCGTGGCGGGCGACGGTCGCCAGCCGGCCCCCGAGTGACGCCGCCTCGACGAAATCGGGTGCCGCAGAGTCCGAACCACGGGCGTGGGCGGCCGTGGCGCCGGCGACGGTGGCGAAGCGCCAGCCGGCCCGGCGCAGCCGCCACGCCAGCTCGACGTCCTCCCAGTAGACGAAGAGCTCGCTCCACAGGGGATCGGCGCCGAGCCCGTCGAGGGCACTGCGCCGCAGCAGGCAGGCTGCGCCGGACACGCCGAACGGCTCGCCGGCCGTGACGTCGGCGCCGGTCATGCCCCGGTCGCGATCCCAGGCCCACCGCGCCGACGACATGGCGATGCCGGTCGAGTCGATCGCGCCCGACGGCAGCCGGAGGACGCCCGTGACTCCGGCCAGGCTGTCGTCCGATGACAAGGCGGCCACCAGCCGCTCGACGTAGCCGTCGTCGAGATCGACGTCGGCGTTGAGCAGGAGCACGAACGGGGCGTCATCGCGGGCCAGGGCGAGGTTGACGGCGCGGGCGAACCCGATGTTCAGGCTGGAACGCACCAGGTCGATGCCCGGTCGGGCGGCGGTCTCGGCCGAGCCGTCCCACGACGCGTTGTCGACGACGACGACGTGGCCGACCCCCTGGTGGCCCAGGCCGTCGAGTGCGGTGGCCAGGAGGGCGCCCGCGTTGAAGTTGACGATGATTGCGGTGACCGGGTGAGTGCCCACGTGAGTGGGGGGAGCGTATTCTCTGGGCTGACAGCGGCGGCTGTGCGGCCGCCTCGACCCGGGAGCGCTTCCCCTCGATGACTCACGTCCCTGCCCGCCGTTGGGCCCCCGTCGCCGCCGCCGCGCTGCTCGCCGGCGTCCTCTCCCCACTCGCCACGCCGCCGGCGTCGGCGGCCGTCACCTTCGCCACGCCGGCGCCGGCCGCAGTGAGCGCCGCTCCCGACTACGCCACCGAGGCCTGGCACGACCCGTGGGACTACGACAACCCCGAGGACCAGCGGCTCGATCTCAAGGCCGGGATGCTCAACGTCTCCAACGCCCGGCTCGAGCGCAGCCGGCTGCTGTTCACGACCGGCGCCGGCGCCACCTTCGACCCCATCCTCACGTGGCCGAATGACATCGGATGGGGCCGCGACGGCGCGCTCCGGCCCATCGACGCCAGCCGTTACAAGCGCATCTCGTTCGCCATGCGCAGCTCGGCGCGCGTATCCGGCGGGATCTTCTGGTTCAACTGCGCCAGCCGGGTGGCTTCGTGCCAGGGGGGCATGCCGTTCCAGATCGAGGCGGGTTGGCACGTCTATGACCTCGTGCTGGCCAAGGGATTCCCCAGCACGACCGTCGCCTGGTCCGGGATGCTGACCGGCCTCCGCATCCTGCCCGGCAACGACGCGAACAACAACGTCGAGGTCGACTGGATCCGGCTGTACCAGGTCGATGAGAGCGCGCGGGTCGACTGGACCGACTCCAACCCCGGCAACCCGGTGCAGCTGTACTACGACACCGATGGCCAGATGGCCAACAACACCCCGGACAATCCGGGCTGGGGCCTGTTCACCACGGTGACGTCGCAGGCCCAGAACTCGACGTTGTTCAACGCCTCGGCCTACCCGCCCGGCGTCTACCGGTTCTACGCCGTCGACAACGGGGTCACCTCGGGCTACAGCGCGCCTCTCACCATCGACGGGGCGCCGCGGCCGGTCATCGAGCAACCCGACGCCGCCGGCGGGGCCGACTACGCCTCGGTCGTCCGCGGGGACGGATGGGACTTCGGACAGGCAACCGACACCGTGGGAGTCAGGAACGCCACCAACGTCAGCTTCGCCAACGGTGTCCTCAGCGCGACCAACAGCGGTCCCAACCAGAACGACCCGCAGGTCTCCCTGCCGCTCGGCCCGGTCCCCATCGACGGGAGCCGGTTCCACCGTCTGTCGTTCACCTACTCCTACGACGGTCCGTTCGGGCTCGAGGATGCGCCCGGCGGTGGCGCGCTGGCGCGGATCATCTGGCAGGTCGCGGGCGGAGGACCGAACGACTACCAGGACCTCAACGACCTCGTCACCTACCAGGGCCAGAACCGCGTCGTCGTCGACCTCGCGTCCAACCCGCCCACCGCTGTCCTGGACGAGGACCAGGTCGGTGCGCGCCTCGGGTGGGCGGGTCGCCAGATCACCAGCCTCCGGTTCGATCCGAACGAGGACCCCGGCGCGCGCCGCTGGCATCTCGATGACATCAGGATCGCCGAGGACGACCGCGCCTCGGAGGCCTTCAACGTGGTGTTCCGCGACGATGCCTGGGAAGCCGGGACGACGGCCGACATCTTCATCGACACGAACAACTCCGGCGCCGACGGCACGCAGATCGCCCAGGGTCTGTCCGTCGTGTCCGGCTCGAACACCTTCAGGTGGCAACCCGCCGCCACTCCGGCCGGCACCTACTGGGTCTACGTCACCCTGCGTGACTCGCGGAACAGTGCCACGACCTATTCGTCTGGTCCCGTGAAGATCAGCCCGGTGGAGCGGATCGCGGGCGCCGATCGCATCTCCACGGCCATCGCCGCCGCCGATGCGGCGTTCGCGCCCGACACCGCCGGCGCCGTCGTGCTGGCCCGTCACGACAACTTCCCCGATGCGCTGGCGGGGACGCCCCTGGCCGGGGCCAAGGACGCGCCGCTCCTCCTGACGCCGCCGTCCGGTCTCGACGGGCGCGTCGAGACCGCGGTGCGACGGCTCCTGCCGGCGGGCCGAACCGTGTACCTCCTGGGTGGCGAAGGCGCGCTCAGCGCCTCCGTCGCCGACCGGGTGAGGGCCATGGGCTACGCGGTCGTCCGGTTCTCCGGAGCCGATCGGTACGAGACGGCCGCCCGCATCGCCGAAGGCATCGGCACCGTGGGCGATGTGTTCCTCACGACAGGGACCAACTTCCCCGACGCGCTGGGTGCAGGCGCCGCCGCCGCCAAGGTCAAGGGGGCGTTGGTCCTCACGAACGGCACGACGGTGCCCCCGGCCACCTCCGCGTACCTGGCCGGTCGCCCGGGCGTTCGGCGTTGGGCCGTGGGAGCGCCTGCCGCGCAGGCCGACCCCACCGCCACCGCCATCAGCGGGGCCAACCGGTACGACACCTCGGCGCTGGTCGCCGAGCGCTTCTTCACCAACCCGCGCACCGCAGGGGTGGCCAGCGGCGCCAACTTCCCCGATGCCCTCGCCGGTGGCTCCCACGCCGCCAAGCTGGGCGGCCCGCTGGTGCTGTCCCCGCCCGAGGGCCTGACCACGCGCGTGCGCGACTACCTCGCCGCCAACCGGGCCTCCATCGTCACCGCCTACCTCTACGGCGGGCCGGCGGCGCTGTCGGACAACGTGCTCCAGGGTGTGGAGAGTGCGGTTGGCTGACCGCCGGCGGCGCGCGACCGCTCTGGCCGTCGCGCTCGTCCTCACCGTCGCCATGGTCGGCGTCCTGCCGGCGCCGGCGATCGGACGGCCGCGCGCCATGGGCGTCGACACCCGGCCGGTGGCGGCGGTTGCACGACTCACCTCGCTCGAGTCCTTCCGGCTGGTCGGGCTCAGCTGGCGCGGTCGACACGATGCCGACGTTCGGGTGCGGGTCCACCGGGCCGATGGGTGGTCACCGTGGATGGTCCTGCACGGCGAGGCCGACGAGGGGCCTGATCCGGCCGAGCGGGCCAGGGCGGGCGCGGCGCGCACGGCCACCGGCCCGGTGTGGGTCGACCGCGCCGACGGCCTCCAGATCGACGCCCCACCCCTGCCTTCGCTCCGCGTCCACCTCGTGCGCGAGCGCGGGGCGATCGGGTCCGCGTTCCGGCCCGCGGGCCGACCGGCGGCCGCCAACGTGGCCCGGCCCGGGATCGCGCTGCGCGACACGTGGCTGGCCCGTCCCCCGAGGACGGCGCCCACCATCGCCGACGGTGTGAAGGTCGCCTTCGTCCATCACACCGTGGGCAACAACACCTACGCCTCCGACGACGTCCCGTCGCTGCTCCGGGGGATGCAGGCGTTCCACATGGACGCCAACGGCTGGGACGACATCGGCTACAACCTTCTCGTCGACCGCTTCGGGCGGGTGTGGGAAGGCCGCGACGGTGGTGTCGACCAGGCCGTGGTGGGTGCCCAGGTCGAAGGGCTCAACACCGGCTCCACGGGTGTCGCCGTGCTGGGCGACTTCACCTCCACCGATCCCAGCCCCCACGCCATCGAGGCGGTCGGGCGGCTGCTGGCCTGGAAGCTGCCCGCTCACGGGACCGACCCGGCTGGTCGCTCCACGTTGGTGTCGAAGGGCAACGACCGGTACCCGACCGGCACCCCGGTCGAGCTGGCCAACATCTCCGGCCACCGCGACGGCAAGGCCACGGGGTGCCCGGGCCAACGCCTGTACGACCGCCTGGGCACGATCCGCGCCGACGCCGCGTGGGGAGCGGCCGCCGTCCTCGCCTACGGCCCGTCATGGCGGGGTGGGGTGTTCGCCGCCAGCGCCGAGCTCGACCTCGACGGCGTCCCCGAGATCGTCACCGGCGCTGACCGCGGCGGCAGCCCCCACGTACGGACCTTCGACCCCGACGGCACGGCCCGGAAGTCGTTCCTCGGCTTCGGGGAGGCATTCCGCGGCGGTGTGCGCGTGGCGGCCGGCAATGTCGACGGGATCGGTCCGGACGAGCTGGTCCTCGGTGCCGGCCCCGGTGGCGGGCCCCACGTGCGCATCGTGACGGAGGAGAACGTGGAGATCCGCTCGTTCTTCGCCTATCCCTCGTCGTTCGCCGGTGGCGTCTATGTCGCGACCGGCGACGTCGACGGCCTTCCCGGCGACGAGATCGTGACGGGGCCCGGGCCCGGCTCACGCCCCGAGGTGCGCGTCTTCCGGCTCGACGGGTCGTTGCTCCACTCCTTCGACGCGTTCACGCTTGCGTTCCGCGGAGGTGTCCGGGTGGCGACGGCCGATGTCGACGGCGACGGCGTGGCCGAGATCGTGGCCGGAGCCGGACCGGGCGGCGGACCCCAGGTGCGCGTCTTCGGTCTCGACGGCAACGCCGTCGCGGAGTTCATGGCGTTCGCCGAGGCGTTCCGGGGCGGGGTCCATGTCGCCGGCCTCCAGTCCGAGCATGGCCATGACCTCCTGGCCGTGGGGGCGGGCGAGGGCGGGGGCCCGCAGGTGCGGGTGTTCGGGTCCGACGGGACGGTCCGGAGCCAGTTCTTCGCCGGTCGCCCGTCCTCCACCACCGGGGCGCGCGTCGCGTCGGGCCGGTTCACCGGCGGCGGCGGCGACGACGACGGCGGGGCCGAGATCATCACCGCTCCGGGGCCGGGGGGTCCCCCGTTGGTGCGCATCAGCCGGCGGAACGGCTCGCTCGTCTTCCCTTCCTGATGGCGGCCGGCGCGGCCAGGGAGTGGATGGGTCGCGCCGCCTGGATCGCGGCGCGGGCTCGCTTCCTCGTCCAGTCCGGTGGCGTGCCACGCGTCGCACGCCAGCTCGTGGACCGCGCCGCGGCGATGGTCCTGCCGCCGGGGCCGCCCCCCGCTGTCGACCGCCGCCCCGGTCCACATGTGCTGGTGATCGACAAATACGTGCCCACGCCGGACCGTGACACCGGCTCGCTGCGGCTGTCGCTGATGATGAGGTTGCTGGCCGACGCGGGAGCCGCCGTCACCTTCGCTCCCATGGTCGGTGGCGGCGAGGAGCGTCACCGCGCCCTGCTGGCCGGGTCGGGCATCGAGGTGCTCACGCATCGGGGCGGGCGCGACGCGTGGCTCGCCAGCAACGGCTCGCAGCTCCGGCTGGCCATCCTCGTGCGACGCCCCATCGCGCGCGCCGCTCTACCGCGCGTGCGGAAAGCGGCGCCGTCGGCCAAGGTCGCCTACGAGACCATCGACCTCGAGTCGGTGCGTGAAGCCCGCCGCGCCGAGGTCGACGGCAACCGAAACGCGGCGGCGTTCGCCCAGCGCCTGCGCCACGAGGAGGTGCAGCTGGTCCGCGACTGCGATGCGACCATCGTCACCACCCCCGAGGAGGAGGCGATCCTGCGCGGCGCCGTGCCCGATGCGCTCTTCGCCGTCGTCCCGGCGATCCACGTGATGCCCGAGCCGCCGTTCCCGGGCGTCGACGCGCGGTGCGGCCTGTTGTTCGTCGGTAACTTCCGCCACGGGCCCAACGTCGACGCCGTGCGGTATCTCGCCGACGTGCTGCTGCCTCGTGTGCGCACCGCGGTCGGGCCCGTCACGCTCACGGTCGTCGGCGGCAACCCGCCGCGCTGGATGGAGCAGCTGGACGACCCTGACATCGAGGTGACCGGTTGGGTGCCCGACCTCCGCCCGTTCTACGACCGGGCGAGGGTGGCGGTGGTGCCGCTGCGGTTCGGCGCCGGCATGAAGGGCAAGGTCACCGAGGCCATGGCCCACGGGGTGCCGGTCGTCACGACCGCGGTCGGCGCCGAGGGGGTCGATGCCCACCGCGGTGACGAGCTCATGGTGGCCGACGGCGACGAGGCGATGGCCTCTGCACTGACCACGCTGCTCACCGACGACGACGAGTGGCGACGGCTGGCCACCAACGGCCGGGCCGTGGTCGCCGAGCGCTACTCGCCGGCCGCGGTCGGGCCCCGACTCACCGGCCTGCTCGACGCCCTCGGCATCGCGACCTGATCACCAGGGCACCTCGGCCGGACGCCGGCCGACGAGGCCGAGGGCGGCGGCCCGCACCATGGCCCGGTGCACCGCGCTGGGACGGCGCCGTACGGCGCCCGCAGCCGCCATCACCGCCGCCGACACGAGGGTGACCAGGAGGTAGGCGACCGCCGCCGCCCGCCCCTCGTGGGCACGCAGATAGCGCGCGAAGCCATCGACCCGGCGAGCCGCCATCGGCCCGTCGCCCCCACTGCGCGCCGCCGACGCCCCACCCACGTGGTCGACTCGGATGGCCGGCGCCAGGAGGACGAGGTGACCGGCCCGGCGGGCCCGGGTGCAGAGGTCCATGTCCTCGGCGTACAGGAAGTAGCGCTCGTCGAAGCCGCCCAGGGCGCGGGCGACGGCCAGCGGCATGAGGATCACCGCGGCGTGGACCCACTCCACCTCGATGGGCTCGCCTCCGTCGGGCGGCACCGCCGCCCGGTTGGGCCCACCGACCCGGAAGAGCCCGAGCACGATGCGACGCAGGCCGTAGACGCGTTCGACCGTGGGCTGCAGCGCGCCGTCACTACCGACGAGGGCGGGCGCCACGATCGCCGCGCTGGGGTTGGCCCTGGCCACATCGACGAGGGCGTCCACCACTCCTGGCCGGAGGACGGCATCGGGGTTGAGGAACAGGACCCACTCCCCCGACGCGCGCCGCAGGCCGACGTTGCACCCCACCGAGAAGCCGTCGTTGGCCGGGCGCTCCTTCAGCTCGACGGGAGTGGTTACCGCCGCCGCCGTCTCCCGCACCACGTCGACCGTGCCGTCGTCGGATGCGTTGTCGACCACCACGGCCCGCAGCCGGGTGACCGGCGCCGCGGCGTCGAGACTGCGGAGACAGGCGCCCACGATGTCCGCCGACCGGTAGGTGACCACCACGGCGGTGACCTTCGCGTCTGCGGCGGCCGGCCTCGCGTCCACCCCCGAAGCCTTGCATGCCGCGGCCTACGCTGAGCCGGTGTTCGTCGCCCTCGCCGGCGGCGTCGGGGGGGCGCGGCTGCTGGCCGGGCTGGTCGACGCCGTCGACGCCACCCTCGTCACCGCCGTCGTCAACGTCGCCGACGACTTCGTGCTCCACGGCCTGACCATCTGCCCGGACCTCGACACCGTCACCTACACCCTGGCCGGGGCCAATGACACCGTGGCCGGATGGGGACTGGCGGGCGAGACGTGGGCCGCCATGGAGGCTCTGGAGCGGCTCGGCGGACAGGCCTGGTTCCGCCTCGGCGACCGCGACCTTGCGACCCATCTGTACCGGACCCAGCGGCTGGCCGAAGGGGCGACGGTGAGCGACGTCGCCGCCGAGCTGGCGCGTGCCCACGGCCTTCGGTGCACCATCCTGCCGGTGACCGACGAGCTGATACGGACGATGGTGACCGTGGCCGGCGAGGAGATCGGCTTCCAGGACTACTTCGTGGCCCGGCGCCACTCCGTCGCCGTCGAGGCGGTGCGGTTCGCCGGAATCGAGACGGCCCGTCCCGCTCCCGGCGTCATCGAGGCCATCGGAACGGCTGCCCGCG
Source organism: Acidimicrobiales bacterium (assembly GCA_035526015.1). Taxonomy (GTDB): domain Bacteria; phylum Actinomycetota; class Acidimicrobiia; order Acidimicrobiales; family DATLDH01; genus DATLDH01. Next base: position 203 of record DATLDH010000128.1, on the reverse strand, counting down.
TGATCGTGTGCCCGTCGAACCCCGTCGTGTCGATCGGCCCCGTGCTCGACGTGCCGGGCGTGGCGGCCGCCGTCTCGGCCCGTCGCGACGACGTCGTGGCGGTGTCGCCCATCGTCGGTGGCGCCGCCCTGAAGGGCCCGGCCGACCGCATGCTCACCGAGCTCGGCCACGAGTCCTCCGTCGTCGGTGTGGCCCGGATGTGG
>DATLDH010000119.1:0-6126 GCA_035526015.1 Acidimicrobiales bacterium | reverse complement strand
GGGCCTCCGCCCCCCCAGCCCGTCCCCGACCGGGCTTGAAGACGCGGAGCGAGGAGGCGACGTCGGCGAGTGCCGATGTCGTCGAGGCACTGGGCCGGTTGATCCCGCAGCTCTCGCGCTCGTCACCGCCGCCGAGCCCCGAGCAAGTCGAGGCGATCGTGCGGTCGGAGGCCAGCACCCTGCTGGTCGCACGCGACGAGGACGGCTCCATACTCGGCACCCTCACCCTCGCCATGTTCCGCATCCCCACCGGCGTGCGGGCATGGATCGAGGACGTCGTCACCGACGAAGCCGCCCGCGGGCGCGGCGTGGCCGCCGACCTCACCGAGGAGGCCATCCGCCGAGCGCGAACCGCCGGCGCCAAGACCGTCGAGCTCACCTCCCGCCCATCTCGCGAGGCGGCCAACCGCCTCTACCTCCGCCTCGGTTTCCAGCTCCGCGAGACCAACGTCTACCGCTACGAGCTGGAGTGAGTCGGCTGCAACTGAGGCGGAGGACTCGTCCCGAAGCTTCGGTCCCAAAGGGCTTGCCTTAAAGATTGCCAGTCTTTAAACTGTTAGTGTAATGAGTGGCGCACCGGGCAAGAATCCGTATCGACCAGGAGTGGGCACTCGACCCGCCTACCTCGCGGGCAGGGACGCGCCGCTGCGCCGCTTTCGGGCAGTGCTCAACGCAGCGCCCGAGCAGCCGGCAAACATGCGGCTCACAGGTCTACGGGGAGTCGGGAAGACCGTCTTGCTGGGCGAGTTCGAGGGCGTCGCCAAGGACGTCGGCTGGGCTGCAGGGTTCTTGGAGCTCAACCCTCGACACAACGGTGATGAGGCCCTCGCCGAGACAGTTCGGGCGCTCGCTCAGAGAATTGGCGAGGACGTGAGCAAGGCCGAGCGCCTGAAGGCAACGCTGGGCCGCGCGGTTCGCGCCGCCGGGTCTCTCGGCATCACCTACAACGATGTCAAGGTCAGCCTGGACCCGACATCCCTCGACGGGACATCCGATGTAGCCAAGGAGCTGTTCGAGCTCGTCGAGCTCGTCGTGGAGAAGGGCCGGGACGGCGTCGTTCTTCTGCTCGATGAAGCGCAGGTGATTCGCGATGATCGCGACCGGGGCGGTGAGCACCCCCTCTCACTCTTGATCTCATCCGTGGCCGCGCTGCAGCGAAAGGACCTGCCGCTCGGACTCGTCCTGTGCGGACTGCCCACCCTGACAGGGAACCTGCTTCGGGCCCGGTCGTACACGGAGCGGATGTTCCGTGGCGAAGAAGTAAGCCGCCTGGGTGCTGACGAGGCGGCGGCCGCATTTGCCGAGCCGCTCCGTGACCGCGCCATATCGGCCGACCAGCGCTTGGTGGACGCCGTCGTTCGCGAGGTGGAGGGCTATCCGTACTTCATCCAGCTGTGGGGCGCCGAACTCTGGGATGCAGCCGAAGCAACGGGCTTGACCGTGCTCGACGAGCGATTGCTCGAAGCGGCCACTGAAGACATCTACCGCCGTCTCGACATTGATTTCTACGAACCACGCGTGTCGACGCTCACGCCGGCCGAACAGGATGTCCTTGTCGCGACGGCTGATTGTCCCTATCCGCCGTTGGCCACACTCGACTTGAACGGAGCTGTCGACAAGACACCCGGCAACGTCAATGTACTCCTCGGACGGCTCGTCGAAGCCGGCGTCCTTTACCGCGTCCGCAAGGGCCAATATGAGTACACGGCACCCAAGTTCAGGGAGTACCTGCTGCGTCGAACGGTTGCTTCCTTCTAGTTGGGATGCGGAGCTCTGTCGCTACGACGGGACCGCTTCGATCACAGTGAGCGGCTCCCGTCCCGGGCGGGACACCGAAGTTGCGGTGGTCACCGTAAGCGCTGCCTCGTTGAGGAGCTCCGCCCATTCCGAAGTCGTCCTCTCGCGGCCGCCCGTCATCACGAGCATCGTCAGGTCGACGATCGCCGCTTGTTCTACGTCGATGTCAGGCGCAGTGACAGTGTCGGGAAGCGTCACCTCGATCACGAGGAGCTTGCTGCCAGCCGACATTCGCTCTCGAACGTTCTTCACGATGGTGCGCGCCTCATCGTCGTTGCAGGCGTGCAGAACGTGTTTCAAGACATACACGTCGGCATCAACAGGGACACCGTCATACAAGTCGCACTCGATCAGCTCGCAGCGGTCGATGACTCCGGCCGCATCGAGTCGAACCGTCGCCTCATTGAGGGCGCCGGCGACTTCGACGAGGACGCCGCGCGCCGCCGGGTGGGCCGTGAGGACGGCCGCCAAGAGGCCACCGCCTCCGCCACCCAGGTCGGCGACGATGCGCGTCGTCGCGAAGTCGTACGCGTCGACGATCGGACGGTGCGCCTCCTCGCCGTTGCCGGCGGACATCGCGCCGTGGAAGACCTCATTGGCGTTCGGCTCGTTGGCAAACCGCAGCGTCGTGCCGCTGCGTTCGGCCACCGACCACGCCGTCTCGCCCGTGCGGACGCACTCGTCGAGGTAGGCCCAGTTGTCCGCCAGCAGATCAGCCCAGAACACGACCGTCGTCCAGATCGAGTCGGGATGGTCATGCCGAAGCGTCTGTCCGTATTCGGTGAGTGCTACCTCGTCGCCAGCGCGAAGCTCGACCACGCCGATCGAGGCAAGCCCGCGCAGCAGGCGGCGCAGCGCGGGGCCGTTGGCGTGCACACGCTCGGCCAGGTCTTCTAGCGACCGATCGACGTCGAGATTGTCCGCAATCCCCAGGCGCACCGCTGCGCAAAGGGCGCGGCCGCGGAAGAACGCCCGGACGTCGGCGATTGCATCGGAACCGGGCGCCCCTGAGCCGCTCATGACAAACCGTCGTGTCCCAGGCGGCCGGTGTCAACCCTACGCAGCGTCTCAATGGGCAGCCCGAGACCCGGAGGTGGGCGATGGTGGCGGAGCGAGGCGTGATGGGCTCGTCGAGGCTGCACTGGCAAGACGCGTCGTCACTCGCCGGTTGTGCCGTCGAGGAGCTCGCGGACGATGTCGGCGTGGCCGTTGTGGCGGGCGTACTCGTTCAGCGTCTTGACCAGCCAGAACCGCAGAGGCAGTCCGCTCTGCCGCGGGTCGTCGAGCGACGGTGTGCCCCGGATGATGCTGCGCGCCACGTCGACCTCGGCCTGCCATGCCGCCAGCGCCTCCTCGGGGGGGTGAGCTGCGCACGCGTCGAAGTCGCCCCCGGGTGTCTCACCGAAAGGGTCCTCGCCGAACGCGAGGTCGGGAAGGTCCTCACCCGCGAACACCCGCCGGAAGTAGGTCCGCTCGATCTCCGTGAGGTGGCGCACGAGGCCGAGCAGCGAGAGCGCAGAGCCGACGACCGGGCGCCGAGCGAAGTCGCCGGGCGAGAGCCCGGCCGTCTTCAGGGCCAACGTGTCACGGTGGAAGTCGAGCCAGCCGACCAGCATCGTCCGCTCGTCGCCCTCGACCGGCGGGTCCTCCCGTTCCGGGCTCATGAGGCGGCCAGCTCCACCAGCTTCGTGACGGTGTTCCAGTTGCGCACCGTCGTCGGGACCTTCAGCTGGCGATCGAGGTAGGGCGGCAGCTTTGTGCGGCCCATCCCGTCGGGAAGGTGGAGGTAGAGGTCACTGCCGACGACGGCGAACTCCTCGGGCAGGAACCGCTCGCGGTCGAGGGCCTTCACCGCTGCCGCGGCCGGCGCCTCGGCCATGAAGCCGATGTGGAGAGCCGACGTGTTCGCCGTCGGGAACGGGTTCTTCTTGCCGACGGCGGCGGACAACTGGGCCGGCGTGCGGACGACGACGGTCAGGTCGATCCCGAACTCCGCCCCGATGGCCTTCTCCAGGGTGGCCGGCGTGGGCGCCTTCGGACCGGAGAACACGACGTTGCCGCTCTGGATGTAGGTGCGAACGTCGCTGTGGCCGAGTGCTTCGAACACGGCCCGCAGCTCCGCCATCGGCACCTTGTTCTTCCCGCCCACGTTGATGCCCCGGAGCAGCGCCACATACGTCGGCATCGGGCCATCATGGCGTGCCTGGTACTCTTGTCGGAGCGGTTCGCCACGTCGGCGTGCCCGCGGTCGATTGCGAGCGCCTCGTGCGCTTGGTGCTGGTCCTCGGATCGGTGGCCTCCTGCAACCTCGGCCATCCGAACCTCGAAGGACTACAGACACATGCACACCCCCACTGCCGCCGCGTCGTCGCCCCTGCGCGCGGCGGAGCCCTCGTTCGCCGATCTCGGCGTGGCTCCCAACCTCGTCACCACGCTGGCGCAACGCGGCGTCGTCACGCCGTTCCCCATCCAGGCCGCCACGCTGCGCGACTCCCTCGCCGGCCGTGACGTGCTCGGCCGCGGCCGCACCGGCAGCGGCAAGACCGTCGCCTTCGCCCTGCCCACCGTCACCGCCCTGAAGGCCTCGGCCCGCCGCGCCCAGCCCGGCCGCCCCCGCAGTCTCGTGCTGGTGCCCACCCGTGAGCTGGCCCGCCAGGTCGCCGAGACCATGATCCCGCTGGCCGCCGCCAACAAGCTGCGCGTCGCCACCGTCTTCGGCGGCGTCAACCAGCACTCCCAGGTGCAGAACCTCCGCCGCGGCGTCGACATCCTCGTGGCCTGCCCCGGCCGGCTCGAGGACCTCATCGGTCAGGGCCACTGCCACCTCGACGCCGTCGAGGTCACCGTCCTCGACGAAGCCGACCACATGGCCGACCTCGGGTTCCTGCCCGGCGTGAAGCGCCTGCTCGACGAGACGCCGCGCGGCACCCAGCGCCTGCTGTTCTCGGCCACCCTCGACAACGGTGTCGACATCATCGTCAAGCGCTACCTGCACAACCCGGCCACGCACTCGGTCGACGATGTCAACGGCGCACCGCCCGACATGACCCACCACGTCCTCGAGGTCACTTCCGACGTCAAGGGCTCGGTCGTGCGCGAGCTGGCATCCGGACACGGTCGCGCCCTGCTCTTCACCCGCACCAAGCACGGCGCCAAGAAGCTGGCCCGTCAGCTCACCGCCGCCGGCGTCCCGGCCGTCGACCTGCACGGCAACCTCAGCCAGCCCATGCGCCAGAAGAACCTGGCCGCGTTCACGGCCGGCACCGTTCGAGTGCTGGTGGCCACCGACATCGCCGCCCGCGGCATCCACGTCGACGACATCGCCCTCGTCGTGCACGTCGATCCGCCCACCGAGCCCAAGGCGTACCTGCACCGCTCGGGCCGCACCGCCCGCGCCGGCTCGGCCGGCGACGTGGTCACCATCTCCACGCCCGACCAGGCCCGCGACGTCCGCACCCTGGCCCGTCAGGCCGGCATCAAGCCGACGGTGACGCCGGTCAAGCCGGGCGACGAGCGCATCCTCGCCCTCACCGGCCCCCATGCCCCGCTCGTGACCGCGCCCCCGGAGCTCCCCGAGCCCCGCAACGACGGCCGCGGCCGCCCGCCCAAGCCCGGCAACCACCGCCGCAAGCCCAGCGCGCCTTCGAGCACGTCGGCCTCGGGCCCGAAGGCACCCTTCCGGCCCCGCACCCAGAAGCGGGTGTCGACCGAGGGGTCCGGCCGCCAGGGGCGCCGGCCGACCGGCGCCGGCCGGGGACGGCGCGCCGGTTAGCCGAGGAGCTGCTCGAGCTCGAGCATGTGGCGCATGGCGATGCCGCTCTCGCCGATGACAGGCACGTCGGGCTTCTGTGTCCGCACCTCGTCCATGAAGTCGCGGTGCAGGGCCACCATGTCGAAGCCGCGCCGCTGGTAGAAGCGGATGGCGTCGATGTTGTCGTTACCGGTGAACACCCGCAGCCGGCGACAACCCACTGAGGTCGCCACGTCGCGGGCGCCGTCGATGAGCGCGGTGCCCACACCCCTGGCCTCGGCCACGCTGAGGATCACGCACACCTCCAGCGCGTCACCGTCGTCCTCGTAGAGGAGCAGCCCCGCCGGCGTGCCATCCACCTCGGCGATCAGGCCCTCGAGGGCGGTGACGTCCTCCCATGTGCGGCCGGGTCGCATCTGCATCGTCGAGCCGAAGCCGTCGGCCACGACCGAGCGCGCCCACTCCCGTCCACCCTCGGCCAGGGGCCTGAGCGTGATCACGACAGCCCGGTGCGGTAGCGCAGCTCTTCGATGGGCTTCGCGGTCACGCTCGCCTTCCACATCTTCGCCGTGCCGTCG
>DATLDH010000108.1:0-52714 GCA_035526015.1 Acidimicrobiales bacterium | reverse complement strand
CGGCGCGGGACTGGCCACCGGGGCGGGCGCCGGCGGCGGGGCGCTCACCGGCTGCACGACAGCGGCGCGCGGCGCGGACGCCGTCGGCACCACGATCACGTCACCACAGGTCGCGTCCACGATCGCCTCACCCACCACCTGAGGCCCGACCCGCGCGATGAAGCGCAGGCGGCCGCTGCTGCCGGCCTGGTCGTACCGGCAACCGAGCGCGGTCTGGAACGAGAGCTGGTTGGTGCGCTTGACGTCGACCTGCGAGTAGTCGCCCTGGCCTGCGATCCGCGCGTCGAAGGCGGCCGGCTGCACCAGGCTGAGCGTCACGGGCTGCAGGTCGACGAGGGACGTGAGCACGCGCGTGAGCGGGCCCGCCATCTTCACGACGCCGCTGTCGCCGTCCTCGGACTCGGGCAACGTGCAGACGAGGGGATGGCCCTCCTTCAGCTCGACGCTGCCGTTGTCGAGACAGTCGACGCCGCCGGCGGGCGCCAACGCGTCGGTCGCACCGGAGATGTCCTCCAGCTGCTCCCGCAGCTGGGTGGCCAGCGGTTGGCCCTGGGAATCGGCGGCGGCCCGGGCCGACTCGACGCAGTTGGCGCCACTGCCGCGGGGCTCGAGGTTGCAGATCTCGACACCGACCATGCGGGCACCGTCGGCGCGCAGCGCCTCGACCGTCTCGTCACGGGTCGGACCGGTGCCCATGTCACTGAAGGTCTCGTCGGTGATCATGACGACCACGCGCAACGATCCGGGGCGCCACGTCGCCCCCTGCCCGGGCTCGATGGCCTCGCTGTAGCCGTTGACCGGACTGGAGATCTCGGCGCCGTCGCCCTCCTCGAAGCCCGACCCGGTGGCGACCTGGTGCAGGGCGGTGAGGTGGGGCTCGTCGCCGCCATCGGTGTAGAGACGCTCGAGCTGGTACTGGAAGACGCGGTCGGGACGGCGGATGTCGACCCGGCGGCGATAGCGGACGCCCGGCGAGTCGGCCCACACGTCCTGGAACTCGCCGAGCCCGAACTGGGCGTCGAGCCCGGCCTCGGCCAGCTTGCGGGTGAGCTGGGCCAGGCCGAGGGCCAGGCCGCGGATGCTCGGCTCCTGGCTGCCCGAGGTGTCGACGAGGAAGAACACGTCGAGCGGTGTCGGGCGGGCCGGCAGGTCGAGGCGGTGGACGATGCCGACCTCGCTGCCGGGCGGGATGCGCAGACGGGCGTCACCCGGCGTGATGCGGGCCGGGGCCGGCCGGGGCGGCGGCGGAGGCTGGAACGGCGGGATCTCGACCAGGGGCGGCGACCCCTCGGGCGGGGCCGCCTGCAGGCCCGGTGCGAGCAGCGCGGCGACGACGAGCAGTGCCGCGAGGGTCGCTGCCGCGGGGACGCGGCGGGGCTTCACCGGCGCGCCCTGGCCGTCGACTTCCGCGCCGCCGCCGCCTTCTTGGGCGTGGCCCCGTTGGTCGCCATCGGCTCGGCATCGGGCAGGAGCTGCTGCAGCTCGTCGCCCTCCACCGTCTCCTCGGCCAGGAGGTGCTCGGTCAGGCGGTCGAGCGAGGTGCGGTGGCGCCGGAGCAGGGCGACGGATCGGGCCAGGGCGGCGTCGAGCACCCGTCGCACCTCGGCATCGAAGCGGTCGTGGGTGGGCTCGGCCAGCGGCAGCAGGCCGTCGGACGCGCCGAGGTAGATGTCGGCCTCCGACGCCAGCAGCCGCTGGGGCCCGAGGGCGGGTGAGAGGCCGTAGCGGCCCACCATCTCGCGCGCCTGGCTGGTGGCGGTCTCGATGTCGTTCTCGGTGCCGGTCGAGGCGTCGCCGAACACGAGGAGCTCGGCGGCGCGGCCCGCCATCGACGTGGTCAGCTGGTGGAGGAGCTGCCCCTCGGTTCGGAGGACGGCGTCGTCCTCGCGCTCGAACAGGGTCGTGCCGTAGCCGTGGGCGCGGGCCACGATGGACACCCGGTGGATGTCCTCGCCGCGGCCGCTGAGGGCGACGAGGATGGCGCGGCCCGCCTCCTGCACGGCGATGCGCTGGCGCTCCTCGGCGCTCATCAGGTGACCCCGGCGTTGCGGGCCGGCGAGCACCCGCTGCACGGCCTCGGTGAGCAGGCGGGCGCCGACGGTGTGGCCGCCCTCGCGGATCGTGAGGAGGGCGCCCTCGTTGACGACGTTGGCCAGGTCGGCGCCACTGAAGCCGGGCGTCTGGCGGGCGAGGCGATGGAAGTCGATGCCGGGCTCGAGCGGCTTGCGCCTGGCGTGCAGCTCGAGGATGGCCTGGCGCCGCTCGAGGTCGGGCCGCTCGATGGTGATGTGACGGTCGAACCGCCCGGGGCGGAGGAGGGCGGGGTCGAGGATGTCGGGCCGGTTGGTGGCGCCGATGACGACGATGCCGCTGCTGGCCTCGAACCCGTCCATCTCCACCAGCAGCTGGTTGAGGGTCTGGTCGCGCTCGTCGGCGCCGCCCCCGGAGCTGCCTCCGCCGCGGCGGCGGCCGGCGGCGTCGAGCTCGTCGATGAACACGATGGCCGGCGCCACGCCCCGCACCCGGGTGAACAGGTCGCGCACGCGCGCCGCGCCGACTCCGACGAGCGACTCGACGAACTCGGCCCCGGCCACGCTGAAGAAGGGCACGCCCGCCTCGCCGGCGACGGCCTTGGCCAGCAGGGTCTTGCCGCACCCCGGCGGCCCGAACAGCAGCACGCCCTTGGGTGGTGCCGCATTGAGCAGCTTGTAACGGTCGGGGTTGGCGAGGTAGTCCACGACCTCGGCCAGCTCCGCCACCGCTTCGTCGGCGCCGGCCACGTCGGCGAAGGTGATGGCGCCGTGGCCCACGCGCCCGCCGCGGCCGCGCCCGCCGCCGATGCGCGAGAAGTCGGTGACGTCACCGAGGCCGGTGGCCGTCCCCCGACCGGCCACGAAGAACAGGGCGAACAGGTTGGCGAGGATGACGAGGGGCAACAGCACGGTGAGCACGATGCGGACCGACGCCTTGGAGGTCTGCGGGTCGACGCGGACGATGGCGCCGGACTGGCTCATGCGCTCGATCAGGCGGCTCGTCGTGGCGTCGTTGCGCGGGTAGGAGACCCAGAACTTCCCGCCGAAGACCGGCACCTTGGCGCCCGGCGCGGCGGCGGTGGGCGGGGCCGGGGGCGGTGTGGCGAGCACCGGCCGGCCCACGAACTCGCCGACGATCCGCGCGTCCTGGTCGAGGAACGTCGCCGCCTTCACCCTGGCCTGCTCGGTGAGCCCGGCCAGCTGGTCGATCGACAGCTCCTTGCCCGGCGACGACGGCTCGAGGTAGGCGAACGACCACACCACGGCCAGCAGCAGCACGGCCAGGCAGCTGACGAGCAGCATGACGCCCTTGCCACCCCGACGACGCCGGGCCGCGGCGCGCCGACGACGACGGCGCATGAACTCCGTCCACCGCTCACCGAGTTGGGAGAAGGGCGTGGATCCGGCCGGGCCGGCGTCCGCCCCCGCGACCGTCACGGCCTCAGTCTAGGTGAGCGCCGCATCAGGCGTTCGTGGGGGTGAAGCGCACCGGGAGGTGCTTGATGCCGTTGATCAGATTGGACCGGAGGCGCTCGACGGGCCCGGCCACCTCGAGGTCGGGCATGCGGCGGAGAACCTCCTCGAAGGCGGTGCGGATCTCGAGGCGGGCGAGGCTGGCGCCGAGACAGAAGTGGGTGCCGAAGCCGAACGCCACGTGGTTGTTCGGCTCGCGGCCGACGTCGAAGGCGGATGCGGTCGGGCCGAACACGGCCTCGTCGCGGTTGGCCGAGCCGTAGTACATGACGACACGCTCGCCCGCCTTCACCTCCTGGCCGCCGACGACGGTGTCGCGGAGAGCGGTGCGGCGGAAGTACATCACCGGCGTCACCCACCGCAGCATCTCCTCCACCGCCTTGGGCAGGAGCTCGGCGCGCTGGGACTCCGTCGCCAACCTGGCCCGCTGGTCGGGATGCTCGCAGAGGGCCAGCATCCCGCCGGACAGCAGATTGCGCGTCGTCTCGTTGCCGGCGATGACGAGCAGGAAGAAGAACATGTTGAACTCGGTGTCGGTGAGCTTGGCGCCCTCGACCTCGGCGTGGACGAGCACGCTGACGATGTCGTCGCGGGGCGAGCTCCGACGGTCCTGGGCCAGCTCGGCGGCGTACATGAACATCTCCATCAGGGCGGCGCCGGCGTCGACTTCGCCACCCCCGTACTCCGGGTCCTCCAGACCGATGAGCCGGTTGCTCCAGTCGAACAGCTTCCAGCGGTCCTCGTGGGGCACACCGAGCAGCTCGGCGATCACCTGGAGGGGCAGCTCGGCGGCGATCTCGGTGACGAAGTCGCACTCGCCCTTCGGCGCCACGGCGTCGACGATCGCCGCGGTGATCTCCGCGACATGCTCGCCGAGCTGGCGGATCATGCGCGGGGTGAACCCGTGGTTCACGATCTTTCGCAGGTTGGTGTGGTCGGGCGGATCCATGTGGATGAGCTGCTGGCGCATGAGCCACAGGCCCTCGGGCCGCATGTCCTCCAGCAGCGCCGTGCCCTCGAAGGAGGAGAACACCGACGGGTCGCGGGAGACGGTGACCACGTCGTCGTAGCGGGTGAGCGCCCAGTACCCCGGGGCGGCGTGCGCAGCGGGCTGCCAGTGGACGGGGTCGTGAGCCCGCAGATGGGCGAACCAGTCGTGCGGCACGCCGGCGACATAGGTCTGCGGATCGGAGAGGTCGACCTCCACGGGTGCACTCTACGGTCCGCGTCCGGAGGGGCCGCCTGCGGTTCAATGGCTGCATGAGTCAGCTGGAGGCCGCAGTCGAGTTCGCCACCAACCCCGAGCCGCGCTGCGCGTGCGTACTGCTGCTCGACGTCTCCGGGTCGATGAGTGGCGCGCCCATCGCCGCCCTCAACGACGGGCTGCGGGCCTTCGCCGCCGACATCGGCACCGACGCCCTGGCCCGCCAGCGCGTCGAGGTGGCCGTTGTGACCTTCGGCGACGGCGGCGTGAAGACGGTGGAGGGGTTCATCACCGCCGGACAGTTCGAGCCGCCGACCCTGCACGCCGGCGGGGGAACGCCCATGGGCGAGGCCATCGAGCGCGCCCTGGAGATGGTGGAGAACCGCAAGCGCGACTACAAGGCGAACGGCGTCGCCTACTACCGGCCGTGGGTCTTCCTCGTCACCGACGGCGAGCCCACCGACGACTGGAAGCAGGCGGCCGCCGCCGTGCGCGAGGCCGAGGCCGCCAACGGGCTCGCCTTCTTCGCCGTCGGCGTACAGGGGGCGAACATGGACGTGCTCGCCCAGATCGCCGTGCGCGACCCCCTGCGCCTCCAGGGCCTGCAGTTCGTCGAGCTCTTCGTGTGGCTCTCGCAGAGCCAGCGCAACGTGTCGGCGTCGAAGGTCGGCGACCAGGCCGCCCTCCCCGCCGTGTCGGGGTGGGCCGCCGTCTGAGCCCGAGCGGCTCTCTCAGCGGAGGACAGAGCCTCGTGCGCGTGGTCGGCGCGTCGGTGACCGGGTCGGGTCACCGCCAGCGCGGCCGGGGGTGTGACGACGCCCACCACGTGGTGGCGATCGGCGACGACAGCGGCGACGGTGTCGTGCTGGCCGTGGCCGACGGCGCCGGCTCGGCCCGTCTGGCCGCGGTGGGGGCCGAGACGGCGGTCGTGTGGGCGGCCGAGCTCGCGGCGTGGCTCATCGCCGAGGCCGAGGGCGCCGGTCGCGCCGTCACCTGGCCACACCTGCTCACCGACGTGCTGCACGCCACCCGCGGCCGCCTGCAACGGCGCGCCGTCGCGCATGGCGCCCGGCTGGCCGACCTGTCGACCACCTTGTCGGTCGCCGTGCTCCTCCCCGACGTGCTGGCGGTGGCCCAGGTGGGTGACGGCGCCGTCGTCGTGCGGCGGGCCGACGGCGTCGCCCTGCTCGACCCGCCGGGACGCAGCGAGTACCTGAACGAGACCTGCTTCGTCACCTCCGACGGGTGGCGCGACGACCTGCGGGTGTCGGTGGAGGACGCCGCCGCGGTCACCGGGATCGCGCTCATGACCGATGGCCTGCAGCTGCTCGCGCTCGACCTGGCGGCCGGTCGCCCGCACGAGCCGTTCTTCACCCCGCTGTGGGACTTCGCCGCCGGTGACGGGCAGGCCGGCGAGCTCGAGTCGTTCCTCGCGTCCGACCGGGTGGCGGCACGAACCGACGACGACACCACCCTCGTCCTGGCCGTCCGGTGAGCTCGGGGATCCACGCCGCCCAGCGCCTGGGCGCCGGCGGCGAGGCCGAGGTGTGGGCGGTGCCGGGCCGGCCGCAGCTGGCGGCCAAGCGCTACCGCCGTCCGACTGCGGCACGCGCCGAGAAGCTGCGCGTCATGCTGGCCCACCCTCCCGATGCGGCCGCGCCCGGCGCCGGGCCGGTCGCGGTGGCATGGCCGCGCGAGCTGCTGACCGGCGCCGACGGCACCGTCGACGGCTTCCTCATGCCGCGCGTCGACCTTCGGGAGTACGTGTCGCTGTTCCAGCTCTACAACCCGCAGAGCCGGGCCCAGGTGGCGCCCGCCTTCGACTGGCGGTACCTGCTGCGCACGGCCCGCAACGTGGCCTCCCTCGTCGACGTCCTCCACCGGGCGGGCTACGTCATCGGCGACCTCAACGAGAGCAACCTGCTGGTCAGCCGGCGCGCCCTGGTCGCCCTCGTCGACTGCGACTCGCTGCAGGTGCGCGATCCCGACACCGGCGTCGTGCACCGCTGCACGGTGGCCAAGCCCGAGTTCACGGCGCCGGAGTTCCAGCGCGTCGACCTGGCCGCTGTCGACCGCACCACCAGCGGCGACGACTTCGCGCTGGCGGTCGTCGTGGTCCTCCTTCTCATGCAGGGCACCCACCCCTACGCCGGCGTGTGGCGCGGCCGCGGTGAGCCCCCCGACCTGGCGGCGCGCATGCGCGCCCGCCGATGGCCCTACCGCCGGCTGTCGCCGGTGGCGCCTCCGCCTCTCGCCCTCCCCTTGCGCGATCTCCCGGCCCCGCTCCGCCGCCTGGCCCGCCGGACCTTCGTCACCGGTGCCGCCCACCCTCGCGTCCGTCCCCCGGCGGCGGCGTGGGTCGCCGCCCTCGACCGCGTCGAGGCCCGGCTGCGCACCTGCGGGCGCAGCGCCCACCACCTGCACGCCGGACGGCGCTGCCCGTGGTGCGCCCAGATCGCCCGCGGCCTCCCCGACCCGTTCCCCGGGCCGTCGGGTCGCAGCGAGGTCGTGGTCCCGCCGCCGCCGGTCGCGGTCCGGCTGGCCGGACGGGCCCGGGCCGCGACCCGGCGCTCGGCGCGGCGCGCCGCCCGGTGGAGCTGGGACCGGTCGTCGCCGATCCTGCGCTCGGTGCTCCCGGCGGTGCTGGCCACCGGGCTGGCCGGATGGGTGGTGCCGGTGGCCACGTCGCTGCTCGCCGTCGTGCTCGTCCCCCTCGTGCTGTCGGCCACGTCGGGACGCCGGGGGTTCGGCGTCCTCCGCGCCTCGGCCCGGCCGTGGGCCCGGGTCGCCGCCACTGCGCTCGTGCCTCCGGCCGTCGCCGGCGCCGCGGGGGCCGTCCGCTGGTCCATCGCCACCGGCAGCCGCCTGGCGGGCGCCCTCGCCACGGCCGTCCTCGTCCTGGCCGCCCCCCGGTGGGTCGAGCGCTGGCACGAGCCCAGGGGCGCCCTCGGGCGGCGCTGGCGGCGGCTGGGCTGGTGGGCCTGGGCGGCGCCTCTGCCGTTCGTCGCGCTTCTCGTGATCTGGTAATGATGTAATCACGATGACAACCAAGAAGCAGCAGACGGTGCAGGAGTGGTTCAGGTCCCAGGTGCCCGACGGGTGGTTCACCGCCCCGGTCGAGGTCACGGCCGACGCCGAGGAGATCCTCGTCCTCGGGACCCTCCCGGACGATGCCAAGGTCAGGGCCTTCCGCGAGGAGACCCGCGACGCCAGGGTCAGGATCGCCGGCGAGGCCGAGGAGCGCTTCGGACGGGCCGTGTCCTGGGGCGTCCGGTCCGGCGGCGACGACGACGCCGCGACCTATCTCTTCACCCACCTCAACGTCCCGGTGATGACCAGGCTCCGCCAGCGCGAGCGCGTCGTGCTCGACACCCTCGTGGCCTCCGGCGTGGCCCGCAGCCGCAGCGAGGCCCTGGCCTGGTGCGTGCGCCAGGTCGGCGAGCGTGACGCGGCATGGCTCGACGAGCTGCGGGCTGCGCTGGTGAAGGTCGACCAGGTGCGCGCCACGCGGCCTGCTTGACTCCAGCGCATCGAGCAGCTCTCCGCGTCCGAGGCCCGGCGGCTGGCCCTGGCCGCCCAGGGCCTGATCGGGCGACCGCCGCCGGGCGGCGTCCCGGCCCTGTTGCGGCGACTGGCGCTGGTGCAGATCGACACCGTTTCGGTGATGGCGCGCAGCCACGAGCTCGTCCCGTACGCGCGGCTCGGCCCGGTCGGGCGGGGCACGGTCGAGAAGGCCTACTGGGGCGCACCGCACCGGGCCTTCGAGTACTGGGGCCACGAGGCGGCCGTGATCCCCATGGAGGAGTGGGCCATGTTCGCGGCCCGCCGGCGCGCTCTCGCCCACGCGCCGTGGCACCCGGCCGAGCCGGCCCTGGAGGCGGTGCGCGTGCAGCTGCGCGACCGGGGGCCGCTGACGGCGTCGGACATGGGCGGGGCCAAGGAGGGCGGCGGGCAGTGGTGGAGCTGGTCGAAGGTGAAGTACGCGGCCGAGGCCCTGTTCCGTCGCGGTGAGGTCGTGTGTGTCGAGCGTCGCTCGTTCCAGCGCGTGTACGACCTGGCCGAGCGCGCCATCCCGTCCGAGCTGCTGGCCGCGGACCCCTCTGACGACGAGTGCCTCACCCGGATGGTCCGCATCGCCGGGCGGTGCCTGGGAGTGGCCACGCGCAACGACCTGGCCGACTACTTCAGGGTCAAGCCGAAGGCCTCGGTGGACACGGTGGTGGAGGCGGCCGGGCTCGTCCCCGTGGAGGTCGACGGCTGGGGGACGCCGGCCTGGGCCGACCCGGAGCTGCTCGACCGGCTGCGCACCGGATCGCTCCGCGGCCGTCACCGCACGACCCTGCTGTCGCCGTTCGACCCGATCATCTGGGACCGCGCCCGTTGCGAGCGCGTCTTCGGGTTCCCGTACCGCATCGAGATCTACGTGCCGCCTCCGAAGCGCGTCCACGGTTACTTCGTCATGCCCCTCCTGCACGGCGGTGAGCTCATCGGGCGCGTCGACCCGAAGCGGGCCGGCCGCACCCTCGTCGTCCGGCGCGCCTCGTTCACCGATGCCGCCGTGCGCACGGCGGCGCGCACCGAAGCCGCCGTCGCCGGCATGGCCGCCGCACTCGTGGAGGCGGCCAGGTGGGTCGACTGCGACGCCGTCGAGGTCGAGCATCTGGCCCAGACCGAGCTGCTGCGGCCGCTGCGCGCCGCCCTGCTCGCCGGCCCGCCCGCCGCGCTGCTCGCCGGCCCGCCCGCCTCCCGTGCCCGTGGCTGAGCGCTGGGTGCGGTTCGAGGACTCCCACGTGCTCGTCGTCGAGAAGCCGGCCGGTGTCAACACCCACCGGGCCGACACCCACGCCCAGGAGGGCATGTACGAGTGGGTGCAACGCCAGCGACCCGGGACCTCCCTGTCGATCCTGCACCGCCTCGACAAGGCCACGTCGGGTGTCCTGTTGTTCGGCAAGACGGCGGAGGCGAACCGGTCGCTCGCCGTCCAGTTCGAGAACGGCTCGGTGGAGAAGCGGTACGAGCTCCTCGTCCGGGGCGGCCGGCGCGCCCCGTCACTGCAGTGCGATCGACCGATCGACGGCAAGCCGGCGTCGACGTCGTTCAGCCGCGTCGCCGGGGGGAGGGTGAACCAGCGCTACGAGGCCGTGCCCCGCACCGGACGCACCCATCAGGTGCGCGTTCATGCCGCGTCGCTCGGCATGCCGGTGGTGGGCGACGGCGAGCACGGCGGACCGGCCGGACCGCGCCTGTTCCTGCACGCGGCCCACCTCGGGTTCGCCCACCCCGGCGGGGCTGCTGTGTCCGTCACCGCCGAGCGGCCGGCGAGCTTCGACCGCGCCATCGACGGAGCGATGACACCAGCCCTCGGCGCGCTGACGGCGCGGGAGGCACGCGAGCTGCTCTTCGATCCGGCCGACACCGACGCGTGGCTGTGGATCGACCGCCACCACGACGGCTTCCCGGGTGTTCGGGTCGAGCGCCTCGGCGATGTCGCCCTCGCCGTCACCGCCGGTGAGGAGCCTGTGCCCGACGCGTGGGTGGATGCATGGCGCGAGGTGGGCGGGGTCACCTCCGTCTACGAGCAGCGGCGCGTCCCGGGCGGCGGCCCGCCCGCCGCCCTCCGATCGGGCCCGGCGGCGCCCCGCCCCGTCGTCACCGAGCTGGGGCTCCGCTACCAGCTCGACCTGGGCGCCAGCACGACCTCGACCGGGCTGTTCCTCGACCAGCGCGAGACCCGGCGCCGCCTGCTCGCCTCCGACCTGGCCGGCCGCACCGTGCTGAACGTGTTCGCCCACACCGGGTCGCTGTCGGTGGCGGCCGCCGCCGCCGGGGCCGAGACGCTGAGCATCGACCTCGGCCGGCGATGGCTCGACTGGGCCGCCGACAACATGCGGCTCAACGACATCGATCCCGCCGACCACGACTTCGTCCACGGCGACGCCGCCGAGTGGATGGACCGGTTGGCGCGCAAGGGACGCACGTTCGACTTCGTGCTGGTCGACCCGCCAAGCACGAGCACGACCGGCACGCGGGGCTCCAAGCGCTTCACCGTGGACCGCGACCTCGGAGCCCTGGTCGGCCGCGCCGTCCGCCTGTGCGCGCCGGGTGGCACCGTGTTCGTCTCCACCAACCTGGCCCGCATGGGCTGGGCCAAGTTCCTGGCCCACCTCGGCGCCCGCGACCAGGGTGAGCTCGAGACGGCGACGGTGCCGCTCGACCACCGGACGGGGCCCGGGGACCCGCCCTACCTCAAGGCGGCGTGGTTCACCGTGGACGGTTAGGCCTCGTGCAGTGACTCCAGGGCGGCGACGAGGCCGGCCCGGTCGAGGGCGCCGCCGACGGTGACGACCAGGCGGTTCGAGACGATGAACGCGTGCGGCACCGACTGGGCGTCGAGCACGATGCGGGCCGTGCTGCCGGCCAGGGCGCCTTTGGTCACGGCCACGTCCTCGGAGCGCAGGCTCATGCCCTCGCCGCCGAACGGGTCGGCCCAGGCCTGAGGATCGGGTCCGGTCTGCCGGGTCGTGACCGTGACCTGGTCGAGGCCGCGCCGGTAGGAGAACGACACCGCCGGTCCCGGGTTCGGGTTCGACCCCTCGGGGCCGGTCTGGCCGGGCTTCGACGCCACCGCCACCTCGTCGAAGACGAACCCGTCGCCGAGGTCGGGCACCAACGGGCGGAAGCCGGCGCGGCCGGCGACCTCGGGCTGCTGGACGCGCTCCCATCCCTCGTCGGTGGCGGCCACGGTCTCGTTGCCGAGGACGAACCGCTCTGGGTGTGGCGGCGGGTCGACGACGAGCCGCTCGACGGTGAGCGCCTCCACCACGTTGCCGCCCGCCAGGCGGGTGATCGACACCGGGAAGGCGGTCTGCTGGTCGACCACTGCCCGCACCTCGTCGGGCGCGCCAGGGCCGGCCAGCTTGTTGGGCGGGAACGTGGCCTGGTACCGCCAGGCCGGCCGCCCGAGGAACGTGTCCCGGGTGATCGACGCGTCACCGGCGCCGGCCAGCCCCCGGACGAGCCAGCCGAGCGGCCGGTCCACGAAGAAGGCCGGGTTCTCGGGATCGGGGTCGGGGGGCCCGGGGGCCAGGTCGCGCTGGCGCGACGAGAAGCCGTCGCCGTCGGCCGTGGCCGTGCCCGTCCTGGCGTCGTAGGCGAAACCCCCCAGCTCGGGCGGGCCGTCCAGGCGGTAGCTGCCGTCGTCGGCGAACAGGAACTTCCAGGCGTGGACGACGCCGTCGGCGTCGGTGACGCTGAGGTCGCCCTCGACACCCTTCACGGGCGCGGCCGGCCGCTCTGCGGGCTGGGACGTGGTGGGGCCGGGCGTCTGGGGCACCGTCACCGAGTCGTCGTCGGAGCCGATCGGGAGCACGGTGGCGGCGGCGAAGCCGGCACCGACGAGGAGCACGACGGCGAGGATGAGGGTGAGGACCCGGCGCATCCGGCCGACGCTATGTCCGCTTTGGCCCGCGCGTAGGGAGGCCGGTCCCACCCCGGTACCCTTGGATAGCCAGAACCGCAGTACGGCGGCGTCGAGTCAGAGGTGGAGATGGGAAGCACAGGCACGCGGGCAGCTCTGGTGATGGCCGGCCTCGCGCTGTCCGGGCTGCTCCTCGCGCCCCACTCCGAGATCGCGCCCGTCACCGATGACGTCGCCGCACTCACGAGCACCCCGGCCCGATCCGCGCCCGGCCAGCCGGCCGCCGCCCCGGCCGTCACGCGCGACGCGGTCACGGTCGATGCCGGAGACCACGACCACGCCACCCGGCCCCATCCCACCGCGGCGGCATCGGGCCCGGCCGACCTGGCCGCCGACCCGACGTCGTCAGCCGTCTGCGGGCCGGGCCACACCGCGCTCCGCGTCATCGGCGGCGTCGACTGCATCCACAAGAACTACGACGTGATCTCCAGGGCTGCCGTCTCGCCCAGCGTGAACAAGATGCAGCCCAAGTGCTACGGCAACGGCGTCAACGGCAACCGCATCCAGCTCCTCTACATGTTCCGCGAGGGCCACGCCGACCGCCGCGCCGAGATCGTCCCCCGCATTCTCGGAGAGTGGATGCCGTACATGGAGTCGGCGTTCCGCCGGGCATCGGCGGCGCAGGGTCGCGAGGTCGGCCTCCGCTTCCATGCCCCTGGCTGCAAGATCACCGTCGACACCCTCGAGATAGGGGCCGAAGACGCCGACTCGGCCAACTTCGAGAAGGTGTGGGTGGCCATCCACAACACGCTCACCAACGCCGGCTTCAACGAGACCAGTCGCAAGTACATGATCTGGTACGACGGGCCCTCCTTCGGGCCGCAGGGTGCCGGCTCCGTCCGCCGCGACTACGACGAGCCTCAGCCCGCGAGCCTTCACGACAACGGGACACCGGCCAACCCGAACAATGTCGGGTACCTCCCGGTGATGTACGGCGGCTCGATCGCCGTCGCCTTCCGCACTGCGGCACCCGCGCCCGACCGGGCCAACGGCGGTTGGGGCCAGTCGGCCATGGGTGCGTTCGTCGAGGTGCACGAGCTGGTGCACGCGCTCGGCGGCGTCCAGATCTCGGCGCCGAACTCCAACGGCCTCGGCCACTGCAGCGACGGCACCGACATCATGTGCTACCCCGAGGGTGGCAAGAAGGTCTATACCAAGTGCCTGACCAAGATCCCGATGCTCGACTGCGGGGCCGACGACTACTTCCACGCCAACCCCGGCACGGGCAGCTACCTCGCCACCCACTGGAACATCGCCAGGTCCAGCTTCCTCGGTGACGCCCTCGGCCTCGACGCCGTGCCGCTCGAGCTACCCCGCGCGTGAGGTTCCGCCGCCTCGCCCCGGTGCTGGCCGCGCTGGCGCTGGCGTCGTTGGTGCTGGCGCCCCAGGCCGATGCCCGGGCCACCGCCCCCGCGACACTCCACGTCGGCCACGACAACGAGGTCGGGCCCGTCGGCACCGTTGAAGGGTGCGGGCCCGGCTACAGCGGGCGACGACTCGACATCGGCGGTGTGGCGTGCTTCCACACCAGCGCCGACCCGGCGCCGTCGCTCCGTGCCGTCGACGACGAGCGGGTCGCACCGAAGTGCTACGGCAACGGCGTCAACGGCAACCGCATCCAGCTCGTCTACATGTACGTCGACGGGCGCCACGACGATCGGGCCGTATGGGTCCCCAAGATCGTCAACGAGTGGGCACCCGAGATGGAGGCGACGTTCCGGCTGACCTCACGCCAGCAGGGTCGTGAGCTCGGTCTGCGCTTCCACGCGCCCGGCTGCAAGCTGTCGGTCACGGTCCTCTCCCAGTCGGCCGCGGCCCAGAAGAGCAAGGACATGGGTGGCCAGATCAACGGCATCTACAACTCCTTGGCGGCGGCGGGCATGACCAAGGCCAACCGCAAGTACCTCGTCTGGTACGACGGCCAGGCTCTGGCCCCCCACCCGTGCGGTGTCGGCACGACGCGCGCAATACCGGTCGCCGACGACAACCCGACTCCGGCCAACAGCAACAATTTGGGCCAGATACCGGGGTTGGTCGCCGTCTGGGGCCTCGGCGGGTCGGTCGCCATCGCCTTCAAGTCGCCGCACCCGACGCTGCCCGACAGCGTGGTCGCGTGCTGGGGGCACGACTCGGCCCACACCGAGACGCACGAGCTGCTCCACACCATGGGGGCCGTGCAGCTCTCGTCTCCGAACTCCAACGGCCTGGCCCACTGCAGGGACGAGCCCGACATCATGTGTTACCGCGAGGGTGGGGTGAAGACGTTCAGGCGCTGCGGCGGCCGGGTCGAGCTGCTCGACTGCGGGTCCGACGACTACTTCCACGCCAACCCGGTGAACGGCAGCTACCTCAGCACGCACTGGAACATCGCCAACTCGACGTTCCTGGGCGCCGCCGCCGGCTTCGACGACCTACCGCTGGAGCTACCGAGCCCTTAGAGCGTCACGCCGCCTTCGAAGTCGAGGGCGATCACGGTGGCGGTGGGGTCGAGCGCGTGCTCCGGCACCTCGATCATCACCTCGCCCGAAGGATCGGCGTTCAGCATGTCGATCACCGACGTGCGCGTCTGCCACGTCAGGTCGATGCCCGATCCGATGGCTCGGGCCGCGGTGATCCGCTTGACGGGGACACCCCGCACCGTCACGGCCTCGTACGGGCGGGCCAGCACGTGCAGGTAGACACGGCTGCCGTCGGCGGTGCGGGTCGACGGCCCGTAGAACTGCCACGGCGCGAGGCCGGGGCGCACGCCGCGGACACTCTCGCCGTGGAGCTCCATCCACCGCGCCATCTCCCCGAGGCGCTCGACCTGGGCCCCGGGCAACGCGCCCGTGCCGGTCGGACTCACGTTGAGCAGGAGGTTGCCGCCCTTGGCGGTGACCTCGCACAGCGAGTGCACGAGGTGGCGGGCCGACTTCCAACGGGTATCGGACGGGTTGTGCCCCCAGCTCTCGTTCATCGTCATGCACGTCTCCCACCGGCCGTCCGGCGGTGAGGGCGGTATGAACTGCTCGGGGGTCGTGAAGTCGCCCACTCCGGCGAGGCGGTCGTTGATGAGGATGTCGGGCTGCAGGCCGCGGATCAGGCGCTCGAGCTCATCCGGCCGCCACCACTCGCGGCGTCGCTCCCATCCACCGTCGAACCAGAGCAGGTCGATGCGGCCGTACTTCGTGAGCAGCTCGGTCAGCTGTCCCTTCAGGAACGCGAGATACGCCGCGTGCTGCTGGTCTGTGCCGAGCGGCGGAGAGAAGCCGAGCGTGTAGGGCTTGTCGGCCTCGGTGAACGGTGGGTAGTCCGCGTGGTGCCAGTCCGACAGCGAGAAGTAGATGCCGACACGCAGGCCCTCCTCCCGCATGGCGTCGGTGAACTCGGCGACGATGTCGCGGCCGAAGGGCGTGTGCTCGATGGAAAAGTCCGAAAGCTCCGTATGGAACATGGCGTGGCCGGCGTGGTGCTTGGCCGTGAACACCGCATAGGTCATGCCCGCCGCTCTCGCCCGGCGAGCCAGCTCGGCGGCATCCCATTCGCGGGGGTCGAACGTCCGCGCCGACGACTGGTACTGCTCGACCGTCACGTCTTTCTGGGCCGCGGGGATGGCGAACACGCCGCCCACCAGCGGCCACGAGATCTCCAGGCCCTGCTGGCTGGCGTGGTCCCAGTGCACGAACATGCCGAGGCCCGCACCATCGAACCAGCTCATGGCCTCAGTCAACTACGGCCCGACGCAGAGCGCCGTTCCGGGTAGACCAGGGGAGTGGATGACCGCGTGGACGCCCTGTACGCCCTGCCCATCGGCGAGTTCATCGCGGCGCGGGACGCACTCGTGAAGGAGATGCGAGCGGCCGGCGACAAGGAGGGCACGGCCGAGGTGAAGGCGCTGCGCCGGCCGACGGCGGCGGCCGCGGTGGTCAACCGGTTGGTGCGGGAGCACGCGGCGGAGGTCGAGCAGCTCGTGTCGCTCGGTAACAGCCTGCGCGCCGCGCAGCAACGGGCGCTGCGGGGCGACGACGTGGAGGAGCTGCGCTCGCTCGGTCGGCAACGCACGGAGATGGTGCGGGCCCTCGCCTCCCATGCGCCGTCGGCGCAACGCGAGGAGGTGGCCACCACCCTCGATGCTGCCGTCACCAGCGCCGAGGCGGCCGCCCAGGTGCAGGAGGGCAGGCTCACGGCGCCGATCACCGAGACCGGCTTCGGTGACCTCGGCGAACTCACGCTGGTGCCCGACGGCAGCGACGCACCGGGCGGCCACGACGACGCGTTCCGGAAGCGACGCGCCGACCGCGACGAGCGCGAGGCCCGCGAGGCGGCCGAGCGCGAAGTGCGGGAGGCGACCTACGCCCTCGAGGCGGCCCAGGAGGAAGCCGGCCGGCTCGAGGGCCGCCTCCAGGCCGCCCGCCGCAAGGTCGACGCCGCCCGCGCCGCTCTCACCGAGGCCGAGGCCCGGCTCAGGAGCTGAGGAGCTCCTCGCGCAGCTCGCGCTTGAGGATCTTGCCGGCGGGGTTGCGCGGCAGCTGGGTGTCGTAGAGCGTGACGATGCTGGGGACCTTGAAGGCGGCGAGGCGCTCGGCCACGTGGGCCTGGAGGGCCACGGCAGTCACGTCGTGGCCCGGCCGCGGGTACACCACGGCGGCGACCTCCTCGCCGAGCCGCTCGTGCGGCACCCCGAAGACGGCGGCCTCGTAGACACCGGGGTGCTCGTAGAGGGCAGCC
The DNA here is from genome assembly GCA_035526015.1 of Acidimicrobiales bacterium. Lineage (GTDB taxonomy): Bacteria > Actinomycetota > Acidimicrobiia > Acidimicrobiales > DATLDH01 > DATLDH01. The sequence continues at coordinate 35,820 of DATLDH010000108.1, read as the reverse complement.
TCGACCTCGGCGCAGTAGATGTTCTCCCCTGCGCGCAGCACCATGTCCTTGGCCCGGTCCTCGACGTAGACGAAGCCCTCCTCGTCCAGCCGCCCGATGTCACCCGACCGTAGCCAGCCGTCGACGATGGTCTCGGCGGTGGCCTCGGGCCGGTTCCAGTAGCCGCGGATGAGGTTGGGCCCCTTGAACCAGATCTCGCCCCGCTCCCCCGTCGCCACCGCGTTGCCGGCCTCGTCGCGCACCTCGATCCGGAGGATGGGCGTGGCCCGTCCCGTGCTGGTCGGGTGGGCGATGTAGTCGGGGCCGCTGTTCTGTGGGCCGTAGGCGTTCGTCTCGGTCATGCCGTAGCCGATACCGGGCGCGGCCTTGGCGAAGCTGGTGGACACGCGCCGCACGAGCTCGGGCGGCGCCGGTGCCCCCCCGCCGCCCACGCTCACCAGGCTGGAGGTGTCGTACTCGGCGAACTTGGGCGACTCGAGCAGGTCCCAGCTCTGGGTCGGCACGCCGACGAAGTTGGTGACCCGCTCGCGCTCGATGAGCTGCAGGGCGCGGTCGGCGTCCCACTTGTACATGATCACCAGCTTCAGGCCGCTGGAGAAGCACGAGAGCATCACGGGCACGCAGCCGGTGACGTGGAACAGCGGCACGATGAGGATGAACGCCGGCTTGTCGGTGGGCGGAGCGGCCTCAGGTCGGCGGACGCGCTCGACCGCCGTCTTGCAGCCGAACCCCATGAGCGCCTGGACGATGGCGCGGTGGGTCGAGACCGCTCCCTTGGGGCGGCCCGTCGTGCCCGACGTGTAGAGGATGGTGGCGTCGTCGTCAGGGTCGATGACCACGTCGGGCATCGGCGCACCGATGGGGAGCACGTCCTCCCACCGGTCGACACCGTCTCTCGTCCCGCCGCCATCTGGCGTGCGCACGGCGAGGGTACGGAAGCCGAGCCTGTCGGCGGCGGCGCGCGAGCGCTCCACCCGTTCGGCATCGGCGATGAGCACGGTGGCGCCGCTGTCCTCCATGGCGAAGTCGAGCTCGTCCTCGGTCCACCACGCGTTCAGCGAGACCGAGATGCCGCCGACGGAGGTGATGGCGGCGAACGACAGGACCCACTCGGGGTAGTTGCGCATGCCGATGGCGATCCGGTCACCCTTCTTCACGCCGTAGTGGTCGACGAGGAGCGCGGCCAGCGCGTCGACATGACGCATGACCTCGGCGAACGACCACCGCTCGTCCTCGTAGACCAGGAAGATGTCGTCGCCGCGTTCGTAGGCCGTGGCGAAGATCTCCCGCAGGCTGTTGGGCGCGTTCTTGTGGACCGTGACCCTGGTGCCGTGACGAGTCTCGGTCTCGACGGTCTCGAACCGCTCGCCCGGCGCCGTGAGCGCGGCGCACACCTCCTGGTAGTTCACGACTGCCTCCGGATGTCGAGGAGATGGTGCTCGCCCTCGTGGACGCTGTGGCGACCGACCCAGGTGAGGTCGACGAGGCCGGCGTGGGGCAGGTTGTAATCACACGGCCGCTGCATCTGCTCGGTCGTCATGCGCCGGTACGTCCTGGCCAGCAGAGTGGCACCGACATCCAGCCCGGCCAGCGCGCTGTCGACGTCGTCCTCGTCGTAACCGGTGAGGTCGACCCGCTCGTCGCGGTAGATACGGGTGAACCGCGGGCCGTCCTCGACGAGCGCGACGACAGCACGCTCCCGCTGGGCCAGGAAGGCATCGCGCAGATGACACGTGTATTCGAGTGGCGACCAGGTCGCCGGCTCGGGGCGCTGACGGATGCGGTCGGCGGGGATGGCGGCCAGTGCGGCCCGGACCAGCGCCGGGAACGTCAGGAGCCGCTCGGCGATCTCCCCACCGGGCACGTCCTCGTACACGAACCCGCACTCCTCGCACTTCATGGCGGCCGAGGCTACAGAAGCGCCTTGAGGGCGGCCTTGGTGGCGGCCCGCTCCTCGTCGCTGCCGAAGATGCCGGCCGCGAAGTTGGTGACGCCGGCATCCCGCAGGCGGTTGACGCCGGCCTGCACGGTCGCCTCGTCGCCCACGATGGCCACGTCGGCGGGCCCGTCGGCGCCCTCCTTGTCGAGCATGGCCCTATAGGACGGGAGGGTGCCGTAGACGGCGAACTCCTTCGCGGCGGTCGTGCGGGCGGCGTCGGCGTCGTTGGTCACGCAGACCGGGAGGGCGGCATGGATCTGCGGAGCCGGGCGCCCGGCGTTGTCGGCCGCCTTGGTGATGGACGGCACGATGTGGTCGGCGATCGTCTTCGGGCCCGTCATCCAGAGGGCGGTGCCGTCGGCCATCGATCCCGCCAGCTCGAGCATGCGCGGCGCCAGGGCGGCCAGCACGACCGGCGGACCATCGTCGAGCACGCCTTCCAGGGGCGCGTTCACCGTGTAGACGTCGCCGGCGAACGACACCTTGCCCTCGCGCAGCAACGGCATGAGCACCGACAGGTACTCGCGCATGTGCTTGGCCGGCTTGTCGAACGACATCCCGAACATCGACTCGATCACGATCTGATGCGAAAGGCCGATGCCGAGCACGAATCGCCCGCCACACGCGGCGTGCGTGGTGGCCGCCTGCTGGGCCATGGCATGCGGATGGCGCGGGTAGGTCGGCACCACGGCGGTCCCGAGCTGGATGCCAGGCACCTCCCGGCCCACGACGGCGCATGCCGTCATGGCGTCGAGGCCGAAGATGTTGGCCAGGTACACGCCGGCGAACCCGTCGTCCGCCGCCGCCCGGGCCTGGTCCACCACCTGATCCAGCGTCGCCCCACCCGCACCGAGAGAGATCTCCATGCAGCGCACTCTAAGCAGGACGGGCGGATCCGACCCGAACTCGTGCATGAAAGCCGTACGTCACACGGGTGCAATGCACTTGTTCGCCGAAGAGGCTCAGGAGGGGTGCAGGATCAGGGCCTCGTCGGGGACGAGCCGGCCGTCGTAGGGCCGGCCCTCCCGGTCGCCGGCGCCGACCGAGGACACCTCGATCGACCAGTCGCCCTCCACCGCGGCAGCGACAGCGGCGTCGCTGAAGTTCACGAGCACGACCCGTTCGTCCTCGCCGAGCGAGCGCCGGTAGGCGAGGATCGGTGATGGCAGCCCGAGGTCGGTCCAGTCGCCGAGCTGCAACGCCGGCGACCCGCGCCGGGCCGCCAGCGCCCGGCGATAGAGCCACAGGATCGACGCCGCGTCGTCGCGGAGGGTCGCCCCGTTCCGCGTCGTCGCGTCCGGCGGCCACGGGAGCCAGCCACGCTCGACCCCCCACCCGTGGTCGGGCTCCGCCGTCCAGGGCACTGGTGCCCGGCAGCCGTCGCGGCCGCCCGGGTCGAGCTCCTCCCCCGCCGCGATCACGGCGTCCTCCAGGCCGAGCTCCTCACCGGCGTAGAGGAACGGCGTACCCCGCAGCGTCAGCAACATCACCGCCGCGGCCCGGGCGCGCGCCTCGGTGCCGTAGCGGGTGCGGTGGCGCGGGTTGTCGTGGTTCGACAGCACCCAAGTGGGCCACGCGTCACGCGGGTCGAGCTCCTCGGCCGTCCGCCGCACCCGCTTGCGCCAGGCGTCGGCGTCCCACGGCGCGTACAGCGGAGGGAAGTTGAAGGCCATGTGCAGCTCGTCGTCATCGCCGTAGTACTCGGCCACCTTGGCCGTCGACAGGATGTACACCTCGCCCACCGAGGTGCGGTCACCGTCATAGGAATCGAGCACGGCCCGGATGCGGCGGAGCATGGCGTGGGTCGAGTCGTGGGGCACCATCGAGAACCCGAAGTCCTCGGGGTTGTCGGGCAGGTCGGGGTGCTTGCCGATGAAGTGGATGACATCCATGCGGAACCCGTCCACGCCGCGGTCGAGCCAGAACCGCAACGTGTCGTGCATGGCCGCCTCGACATCCGGGTTGGCCCAGTTGAGATCCGGCTGCTGCGGCAGGAACAGGTGCAGGTACCACTGCTCAGTTGCCTCGTCCCATGTCCACGCCGGGCCGTCGATGAATGCGCCCCGCCAGTTGTTGGGCGGCATGTCGGGCCTGCCGTCGCGCCAGATGTACCAGTCGCGCTTCGGTGACTCGCGCGACGACCGCGAGTCCACGAACCACGGGTGCTGGTCGGAGCTGTGGTTCGGCACCCAGTCGATCAGCACCTTCAGCCCGCGCTCGTGGGACTCCGCCAGCACGCGGTCGAACGCGGCGAGGTCGCCGAACAGCGGGTCGACGTCGCAGTAGTCGGCCACGTCGTAGCCGTAGTCGGCCATGGGCGATCGGAAGAACGGTGACAGCCAGATGGCGTCGACACCGAGCCACACCAGATGGTCGAGATGGCGGCGCACGCCCTCGAGGTCGCCGATGCCGTCGCCGTTCGTGTCGCAGAAGCTCCGCGGGTAGATCTGGTACGCGACGGCCGACTTCCACCACGGCGACTGATCAGGTGTGGCCACGGCGATAGGTTAAGACCCGATGGCTGAGGCCGAGCCGAGCCTTCGGGGCCGACTGCTGGTTGCATCACCGCAGCTGACCGAGGCGACCTTCGAGCACACCGTGGTGCTCATGCTCGAGCACACCGACACCGGCGCGGTGGGCGTGGTCCTCAACCGTCCCAGCACGCTGGAGGTGGCCGACACCGTCGGCGGGTGGCACCGCCTGGCCGCCGACCCCGCAGTGGTGTTCGTCGGTGGCCCGGTGTCACCCCGGTCCGCCATCGGCCTGGCCCACGTCGGAGGGACCGTCGGCGGCGACGACGAGTGGACTCCCGTCGACGGCCGCCTCGGCACGGTCGACCTCGGCCGCCCGCCCGAGGCGTTGGCCACCCCGATCGACTGGGTCCGGATCTTCTCCGGCTACTCCGGGTGGGGCGCCGGCCAGCTGGAGAACGAGCTGCGCATGGGCGGATGGATCGTCGCCGACGCCGAGGAGGACGATGCCTGCACGCCCACCCCGCACGACCTGTGGCGCACCGTCATCCGCCGCCAGCCGGGCCTGACGCCGGCGCTCGCGAACTTTCCGGACGAGCCGCGCTCGAACTGACGCAGCGTGGTCAGTCCCGCTCGGGGTGACATCGGCCGCCGGGCACGGCATTGGAGTCGTAGAGACCGGAGGCGATCCGGTTACGACCGAAGGAGCCGCATGCAACGACACCCCCGTTCCGTCCTCGCCCTGATCGCCTCCATGGCGCTGGCCGCCGTTCTGGCCGTCGCCACCCTGCCGGCCGCCGCCGAGCGATCGGCCGGGACCAGGTCCCGCCACCACCACGCCAAGCGCGCCCATTTCAAGGCCAAGCCCCGTCCCGGCGCCAAGCGGCCGGAGCCCAAGCGGGAGGAGAAGCGACCCGAGCCCAAGCGGGAGGAGAAGCGGCCGCAGGAGACTCGTCTCGCCTGCGCCCGCACCGACTCCACCTCCACCGTCACCTGCCGCTGGGCGCCCTCGGACGACCCCGCCTTCGCGTCCTACCGTCTCCAGCGTGCCGCCGTCGAGCGGACCCCGTCGGGCGAGAAGCGCCACGGCGAGCCGGTGACGGTGTTCGAGTCCCCGGACCGGAGCACGTCGAGCTTCGTGGACGGCACCGCGACCGGAGACCACGGCTGGATGTACCGCCTCACCGTCCGCGATGCGAACGGTGCCGTGATCGCGGCGAGCGAGCCCGTGGGCGTGCGCCCGTCGGATCCGCCGCCGGAGGCCGAGCACGCTGCGCTGCGTCTCGCCTGCATCGCCGGACGGCCGGAGGGCCAGCCTGGCGTGACGTGCAGGTGGGACAGGAGCGACGCCCCCGGGTTCGCCGCCTACCGCGTCATGCGCAAATCCGCTGACGCCGAGCCCGCCGTCCTGGCCAGCATCACCGACCGGGACCGGACCTTCCACCTCGACCGCACGGTCGAGGATGGCCACTCCTACGCGTACGCGGTCCAGGTCATGGACGGCGACGGCCGGGTGATCGCCAGGAGCGAACCGGTGCGGGTCACGTGCTGCCCGTCTGGCGAGAATGCCCCTGCGGCCTGAACGTCGTCAGTGCCCGCGCCAGACTCGCTGCTGGTGGCGACCGGTGGGAGGACGGACGACGACGATGTCCACGCTCTCGCGCTGCGCGCCCGCACCGACCCGCGCGCCTTCGAGGCCATCTACCGCCGTTACGTGGGCCGCATCCACGGCTTCGTGATGCGGCGGAGCGGGTCACGCCAGCTGGCCGATGAGGTCACGGCCGCCACGTTCGAGCGGGCGTGGCGGGCGATGCCCCGATTCGAGTGGCAGGGCGGCGGCATCGAGCCGTGGCTGTTCCGCATCGCCTCCACCGAGCTGGCGTCGATCTGCCGACGGGAGGCGCGCGTCAGGCGGCCCCGGGCACAGCCCGCCCTGCAGGCGTTGACCGGGTCACCGGTGACCACGGTCGACGAGCGGCCTGACGACGCCGGCGTCGACGCCCTCCGCGACGCGCTCTCGACCCTGCCGCAGCGGTACCAGCAGGCACTCGCGCTCCGCTTCTTCAGCGGGCTCAGCAACGAAGACGCCGCCCAGGCCATGGACTGCTCGCGGTCGGTCATGGCCGTGACCGTCCACCGGGCGATCAACGCCCTCCGGCGGGCGATGGCCGTCGCCGAGGAGGGGCCATGAGCCGCGCCTCTCGCCGGGGTGTCGAGGAACAGCTCTCGGCCATCGGTCGGGCGCCGGTGCCAGGGCCCGACCCGGCGTTCGTCGACCGTCTCGCGGCCAGGCTCGGATCGATCCCGATCGCCTACGAGCTCGACGAGGCTCCGGCGCCACGCCTTGCCGGACGCGCACTCACGCCGGCGCGTGCGGCCACGGTCATGGCGGCCATCGCCGCCTCCGTGATCGTGGTGCTGTCGCTGCTCACCCGCCCGCAGGGCGTGACCTCGATCGGCCCCGCCGACGCGCCGTCGACCACCCTCGCGCCCACCACCACCACCACGTCGTTCACCATCCCGCCGGACCCGTGGGCCGTGCCCACCACCTCCACCCCGGCGCCGGGGGTGTTCGGAATGCCGACGACCACCTCGACCACCCAGGAACCGTCGGTCGCGCCGGGCACGACGGCACCGCCCCGAGAGAAGCCGCCCGCGCCCACGACCACGACGGTGCCCCCGAGGCCGTCGACGACCTCGACCACCCGACCGCCTCCGGAACGACTCGGCTTCTCGTGCCGACCGATCGTCCTGCAGGGCCGCAGTGGCATCGCCTGCGAGTGGTCGCAGAGCTCACGCCCGACCTTCGCCTCCTACCAACTGCACAAGGCAACCGGGGGCAACCCGCCTCGCGTGGTGTTCACGACGCGGGACCGGAGCGTGACCCGCTTCTTCGACGGCGACGTCGCCCCCGGTGGCACCTACTCCTACGGCGTGCGAGCTCTCGATGCGAACGGCCGCGTCATCGGCGAAGGGCCGAAGGTCACGACCACCTGCTGCTGAGGTCCGCCGGCACTCGGGGTCAGGGGCAGGCCGAGCCCTGGTCGAGGGTGGCGTCGTTGTCCTTCTCGGTCTTGGGGTTGTCGGTGGTGTCACCGCACGAGGGGCCGCCGGTGTCGATGCGCGCCCAGCTCGTGCCCTCCTTCTGGCTGTTGGTCCTGTCACCGTCGATGGACACATACCCCTCACTCGACACGATGGCGCGTCCGTCCACGTTGTCGTCGTTGTCGGAGCAGACCTCGGCACCGGTCGGGCCGAGGAACACCCCGGCGCCACTGCCGTAGACATTGACCCCGCCGTTGGAGGGGCCGACGTCGTGGTTGCACTTGACCTGGTTGTCCTTGGACTCGGTGGAGCCACTCGGACCCTTGGCCAGGGCCGGGGTCCCGGCAAGGACCGCCACCACGGCCAGCACCAAAGTGAACCTGCGCATCGTCTTCCTCCCCAGTCGCGCTGCGCCCCCAAGGCTACCGGTGCGAAGCTCTCGCCATGAGCGACGCGCCCCGTGGCCCGGCCGCGGTCCTGGCCGTGGCCCTGCTGTTCCTCGCCGGCGCCGGCGGCTATGCCTTCGGCGCGCGTGGTGACACGGCGCCCTCACGGTCGTCGGTGGACGTCGGGTTCCTCTACGACATGATCGGGCACCACGAGCAGGCCCTCACCATGGCCAACGCCGAGGTGCGGCACGGGACGAACCCGAACATCCGCAACTTCGCCCGCGAGATCATCCTCTTCCAGTCCTATGAGATCGGCCAGATGCAACGGCAGCTCGAGCACTGGGGCTACGAGCGCGACGACCCACCGGCTCGGGCCATGGCCTGGATGGGCACGGCGGTGCCCCCCGACTCGATGCCCGGGATGGCCAGCGCGCAGGAGCTCGAGCTCCTCGAGGATGCGCAGGGCGCGACGGCCGACGCGCTGTTCGTGCCGCTGATGCAGGACCACCACCGCGGGGGCATCCACATGGCCGAGCACGCGGCGGAGAGCGGGTCCGAGGCGTGGGTGCGCGACCTGGCCGGGCTGATGGCGCGGAACCAGCGGTCGGAGATCATCGAGATGGGCTTGGCCCGCGACCAGGCCGGGCTGCCGAAGTCGCCACCGGGCTATGTGCCGGCGGTAATTCCCGAAGCCACCCACCCTCACTGAGGGGAGACTGCGGCATGGCCGAGCCGACCGCCCCGTCCGATCGCGCCCGCGTCCGGCGGCGGGCGCAGCGCGCCGACTACGACCGCGCCACCATCCACGCCATCATCGACGAGGCCCTCATCTGTCACGTGGGCTTCGTGGTGGACGGCGCGCCGCGGGTGATCCCGACCATCCACGCCCGCATCGACGACACCGTCTACCTGCACGGCTCGGTGGCGAGCCGCATGCTGCGCACCCTGCGGGAGGGCGTGCCCGCGTGCCTGACCGTGACCATCCTCGACGGCCTGGTGCTGGCCCGCTCCGCGTTCCACCACTCCATGAACTACCGGTCGGTCGTGGTGCACGGCGTGGCACGCGAGGTCGTCGACCGCGACGAGAAGCTGCGAGCCCTCGAAGCCGTCACCAACCACGTCGTCCCGGGGCGGTGGGACGTGGCGCGCCGACCGAACGCGACCGAGGTGACGACCACCCTCGTGTTGGCGATGCCGATCGACGAGGCATCGGCCAAGGTCCGCACCGGCCCGCCCATCGACGACCCCGAGGACATGGGCCTCGACGTGTGGGCCGGCGTGGTGCCGGTGTCGTCGGTCCGGGGCGAGCCGATTCCCGACGTCTAGCGACGCGGCGGGCCCGCCACCAGTCGCTCCCGCACGACCTCGACTGCGTCGCGCGTCTCGCCCTCGGGGAGGACCCACCGGCTCTCGAGCCACCATGTCGCACCGGCGTCGGCCCACCGGGCGACCGTGTCCGCTGCGCCCGCGGCGTCGTCCGCCGGCGTGTCCCCCTCCATCACGATGTCGACCTGCGGCGCGCCGTGCTCGACGAGCCAGGCGCGCATGTCGGCCAGGTCGGCCGGCGTCGCCGTTCGTATCCCGTTCTCGCCGAACACGTTCGGGACCAGGCCGTCGCACCGCAGGACCCGTTGCATCGACCGGTCCCGCGGCCAGGCGCCGACGACCCAGATGGGCGGGCGCGGGTCGCTCACCGGTCGGGGCAGCGGAAACAGCTGCTCCCGCGCCGTGAGGTCGACGCGGTGGTGCGTGCCCTCGTAGGCGAGCCGCCCCTCCCACAGGCCGGCGATGAGGTCGATGCCCTCGTCGAGCAGCTCTGCCCTCGTGCGCCGGTCGGTGACCTCGTCGGTCGTGCCCAGCGCATCGTCGACGGCTCCGAGCCCGACCGTGAGGATGGCGCGCCCGCCCGAGACCTCGTCGAGCGTGAGCACCTGGCTGGCGAGCTTCCAGGGACGACGCCACGGCAGCGGCGTCAGCATCGTGCCGAGCTTGACGCGCGTCGTCCGCATGGCCATCGCCGTGAGCAGGCTCCACGCGTCGACGCCGTAGGCCGCCTCCCACACGAACACGCCGTCCCAGCCATGAGAGTCGGCGGCCTCGGCCAGCTCGATCTGCTCGAGCGCCGTGCCGCCCGGGAAGACGAACCCGTACTTCACCGGGTCATCCTCTACCGTCGGGCCGATGTCCGTCTATGCCGGCCGCGTCGCCACCGAGATCGACCGGCTCGTCATCGCCGGCCACCGCGTCGCCGGCGAGGCGCCCCGGCCACCTGCCATGGACAGCATGCGCGCCCACCCCGGGTTGCTCACCACCACCGCCATCGTGCTGCTGGCGCGACCGCTGACCCGTGACGATCTCGGTCGGATCACCCCGTACATCGCACCCGACCTGGAGGACGCGTTGGTCGAGAACAACGTCAGCGAGGGCGTGCTCCGCCGCGACGGCGCCCACCTGGTGCTCACCGACGAAGGCCGCATGGTCGCCGAGGCGGTCGTCGAGCTGCAGGACTCGGCCGTCGTCGCGCTGTGGGAGGCCGGCGCCGAGGTGGTGGCCGGGTTGGAGGACGTGGCCCGGGCCGTCGTGGCAGGGGGTCGATCGAAGGTGCCGCCCTCGTCGCCGGACGCGTTCTCCCTCTACGCCGATCCGGCCGTGCTCGACCGGCCCACGCCGGAGGCCCGGGTGCTGCGCGCCATCACGGCCGTTCGGTACTGGCGGGCCGACGCCCATCGGGCCGCGTTGCGTGCCGCAGACCTGGGGGCGGCCGAGGCCCACGCGCTCAACCGGCTGTGGGACGCCCATCGTGGGGTCGAACGCGTCGGCCAGGGCCGGACCGAGCCCGGAACGCGTGGCCTGGCGGCGATCGAGGCGCGGGGCCTGGCCGCCGACGGCGAGATCACCGCGGCCGGCATCGGGCAGCGCAACGCCATCGAGAGCGACACCGATGCCCGTACCGAGCCCCTGTACGCCACCCTCGACGAGACGGAGCGGGACCGCCTGCTCGCCGGCCTCCGCTCACTCCGCGGCTGAAACCGTTTCCGCGGAACAGCTAGGCGGCGTCGTCCATGAGCTCGGGGTGGGCCAGGTCGAGGTGATCGAGGATGTCGAACTCGTCGAACTCCTCGTCGCAGAACTCACAGGTGGTGATGGGGGTCGCCGTGATCGTTTCCATGTCACCCGAGTATGGCGAGAGGGTGTGACAAGAACGCGGACCGGTACGCTCCACGCCCATGGAGCGCCACCTCGCCACGATCGGGGAGGCCGTCGCCGACCTCATCGGTGACCAGCCGTGCATCGTCCAGGGAGCCCGCCGGATCAGCTGGGGTGCGTTCGACGACCGGGCGTCCCGTCTGGCCGGTGCCTTCGCCGCCGCCGGGATCGGCCACGGCTCCAAGGTCGCCGAGTACCTCTACAACGCCCCGGAGTACATGGAGACGTACTACGCGGCGGTGAAGATCCGGGCCACGCCGGTGAACGTGAACTACCGGTACCTCGACGACGAGCTGCTCTACCTGCTGGAGAACTCCGAGGCCGAGGCGCTGGTCTTCCACACCAGCCTCGGCGACCGCGTCGCCCGCATCCGGGATCGCGCCCCCGGCGTGAAGCTCTGGATCGCCGTGCATGACGGCGGCGGATTCGACGACGTGGTGGGCTCCTTCGCGTACGAGGACGTGCTCGCCGCCCACGAGCCGGCGCCCCGCATCGCCCGTGATCCCTCGGACGTCGTGATGACCTACACGGGCGGCACGACCGGCATGCCCAAGGGCGTGATGAGCCGGATGGGCGGCGGCATCGAGGGCTGGATGACGGCCGTGCCGCCCATCCTCGGCATGGCGCCGGTCACCGATCCCGCCGAGATCCCGGCCATGGCCAAGCGCGTCGCCGACGAAGGACGGCAGTGGGTCTCCCTGCCCGCGTGCCCCCTCATGCACGGCACGGGGATGGACATCGGCACCCGTCCGTCGATGTGCTTCGGCGGCGTGCTCGTGCTGCTCGAGCACCGGGGGCTCGACGTCGACGAGGTGTGGTCGACGGTCGAGCGCGAGTCGGTGAACGGCCTCACCATCGTGGGCGACGCCTTCGCCCGCCCGCTCCTGCGCGGCCTGCAGGACGGCCCGGCGCGCGAGCTCGGATCGCTCCGGTTGCTCATGTCGGCCGGCGCCATGTTCTCGGGCGAGGTGAAGCAGGGCCTCCACTCCCACCTGCCCAACGCCGCCATCGTCGACTACATGGCCGCCACCGAGGGCGGGATGGGGGTGTCGGTCTCGACCAGGGAGAAGCCGGCCGCGACCGGACGGTTCATGCCGGGCGCGGGTGTCAAGGTGCTGCGCGAGGACGGCGAGGAGGTCGCGCCCGGCTCCGGGGAGATGGGCATCGTCTGCGTCCCGGTCAGCGAGCGGCCGCTCGGCTACTTCAAGGACGAGGAGAAGACAGCCCGCACGTTCCGCGAGATCGGCGGGCAGCTCTACTCCGTGCCCGGTGACTGGGCGCTGGTCGAGGACGACGGCTCGATCACCCTGCTCGGCCGCGGGTCCCAGTGCATCAACACCGGGGGCGAGAAGGTCTTCCCCGAGGAGGTGGAGGAGATCATCAAGCTCCACCCGGCGGTCGACGACGCGCTGGTGTTCGGTGTCGACGACGAGCGGTTCGGCCAGCGGGTGGTCGGCGTCGCATCGGTGACCGCGGGGGGCGTCGCCGGCCCGGACGAGATCATCGAGCTGACGCGGACGAAGTTGTCGAGCTACAAGGTGCCGCGCCAGCTGGTGCTCGTCGAGGTGGTCCCCCGCGCCCCGAACGGCAAGGCCGACTACCCCGGCGCCCGCTCCCTCTTCGAGGCCGCCGCTACCTGAGTGCGGTGCGCCGCCCGCGGCCCACGGGTGCGAGGCGGAAGAGGAAGCCGACCGCCATCACCAGTGCCACCACGCCACCCGTGAGGAGCTGACCCGGGCCGGTGTGGGCGCCCGAGAACGCCAGCTCGAGGCCGCCCTCGGCCAGCAGCATGACGGCGGCCATCCCGAACACCGCTGCACCGGCGACGGGAACGAAGGAGTCGGGCAGCACGCCGGGCCGGCGCCACCGGCGACCGAGCAGCATCCAGCCGACCAGCCCCGCACCGCCCACGACGCCGGCACCCAACCGCATCCCGACGATCTCGTCGTAGTGATGGCGCACCGCGGCCTCGTTGCAGGTGGGCGCGCCCGGCGCCAGCTCGCGGAGCTGGGCGCAGCGCTCGGAGGTGTAGCGGATGCCGGGTGGATCGCCGGCCACGAAGTCCTTGCCGAAGGCGGCCCCCGACGCGGCCGCCAGCGACCCGCTCACGCCGATGGCGAAGAGGCCGATGGCGCCGAGCAGCCCGAGCGACAGGGCCAGGTTCCACACCCAGCTGCGCAGCGTCACACCCTGGCGGGCGAACTGCTCCGCCACGACTCCGGGATGGCCGAAGCGCGACAGGGCCCGCTCGGTGGCGGCCGCCACCGTCATGCCCGACTCGACGCCTTCGGTCAGCGCCTCCCGTAGATGGTCCTCCACCTCACAGAGCACGCGGCGCAGGGCCCGGCCCCGCAGCGGGAGCCGGTCGGCCAGCTCGTCGAGGTACTGCTCGATGGGCGCGCTCATCCGGCCGCACCGAGCACGGCGGTCACGCCGCGGGAGAACGAGCGCCAGTCGGCGCGGGCACCGGCCAAGGACTCCTGCCCGCCGGTGGTGAGCTCGTACAGTCGGCGGCGGCGGCCGGTGTCCGACGACCAGTAGCTGTGCACCAGGCCGGCCCGCTCGAGTCGGTGCAGCGCGGGGTACACCGTGCCCTCGGGAAGGTCGAAGGTGCCGCCGCTGCGGTCGCGAAGACGGGCGATCACGCCGTAGCCGTGCATCGGTTCGTCGCTCAGGACCGACAGCAGCAGCGAGTCCAGATGGCCCTTCAGCTGCTCACCGCTCATACCTAGCGATAGTAGGTATCGCAACCCGCGGTGTCAACGCTCGTCGAGGAGCGCGACCAGCTTCGTGGGCGCGACCAGGCGGTAGCCGGATGAACCACGTCGGCACGCCGTGGCTGAGGCGCTCGTTGACCTCGGGGAAGGCCATGCAGATGGCGCGGACGCGCTCGAGAACGGACTCGGCCATGGCCCGTAGTATCGCCCGATGGCAGTCGAGAAGGTCGGTGTGGTCGGGTGCGGGCTCATGGGCTCGGGCATCGCCGAGGTGTGCGCCACCGCCGGGCTCGACGTCGTCGTGCGTGAGGTCGACGCCGGGGCCATCGGACGGGGCCAGTCCCGCATCGAGTCGTCGCTCGAGCGGGCCGTCACCCGCGGCAAGCTCGAGGACGGGGTGCGGGCGCGGGCGCTGGAGAGCATCCGCTACACGACCGACCTCGCCGACATGGCCGACCGCGACCTGGTGGTGGAGGCGGTGATGGAGGCCGAGGCCGTGAAGGTCGACGTGTTCGCCGCCCTCGACGAGATCGCTTGCGACGGCGCCATCCTCGCCTCCAACACCTCGTCGATCCCGATCATGAAGCTGGCCATGGCGACCCGGCGCCCGGAGTCGGTCATCGGCATGCACTTCTTCAACCCCGTGCCGGTCATGCAGCTGGTCGAGCTGGTCTCGTCGCTGGTCACCGGCACCGAGACCATCGATCGCTCGGCGGCGTTCGCCTCCGACGTGCTGGGCAAGCGTGTCATCCACGCGCGCGACCGCGCCGGGTTCGTCGTCAACGCGCTGCTGATCCCGTACCTGCTGTCGGCCATTCGCATGGTCGAGTCGGGGTTCGCCACCGCCGAGGACATCGACGCCGGGATGATCGAGGGCTGTCACCACCCGATGGGCCCGCTCGCCCTCACCGACCTGATCGGTCTCGACACCACCATGGCGGTGGCCGAGTCGCTCTACGAGGAGTTCAAGGAGCCGCTCTACGCGCCGCCCCCGCTCCTGTCGCGCATGGTCGAGGCCGGGCTCATCGGCCGCAAGAGCGGGCGCGGCTTCTTCCTCTACGAACGCTAGGTGCGGGTGACCGTCGACGAGGAGGAGCTGCTGAGCCTCGGCGAGGCGCTGTGGCTGCCGCGCATCATCGAGGAGAAGATGCTGCTGCTCCTGCGTCAGGGCCGGCTGTCGAAATGGTTCTCCGGCATCGGCCAGGAGGCCGTGTCGGTCGGTGTGGTGCACGCGTTGCGGCCCGACGACTGGATCCTGCCGATGCACCGCAACCTCGGGGTGTTCACGGCGCGCGGCGTTGACCTCGACCGGCTGCTGCGCCAGCTGCTCGGCAAGGCCGATGGTTACACGAAGGGACGCGACCGCTCGTTCCACTTCGGTGACCTCGGCCATCACATCGTCGGGATGATCAGCCACCTGGGCGCGACGGTGCCCGTGGCGGCCGGGCTGGCCCTGGCGGCGCGACTGCGGGGTGAGGACCGGGTGGCGGTCACCTTCACCGGCGACGGAGGCACCAGCGAGGGTGACGTCCACGAGGCCATGAACCTGGCCGCCGTCTGGAAGCTGCCGGTGATCTTCCTGATCGAGAACAACGGGTTCGGGCTCTCGACGCCCACCGAGGAGCAGTACGCGTGCGCCGACCTGGCCGACCGGGCCGTGGGCTACGGCATGCCGGGCACGGTGGTCGACGGCAACGACGTGCTGGCCGTGGTCGATGCGGTGCGGGAGGCGGCGGCACGGGCCCGCAGTGGCGCCGGGCCGACCCTGCTCGAGTGCAAGACGTTCCGCATGCGCGGTCACGAGGAGACGTCGGGCACCGACTACGTGCCGGCCGAGCTGCTGGCCGAGTGGGCCGGGCGCGACCCGATCGCCCGCCTCGACGAGCGGCTGCCACCGGGAAGGCGCGAGGCGCGGTGGGCGGTGATCAAGGCCGACGTCGACCGTCGGGTCGCTGCCGCGCTCGAGGTCGACGATCCCGACTCCACCGAGGACGCCGAGCGGGCCGAGGTGTTCGCCCCGCCGCCCGCTCGGACGCGCCCCCGTCCCGTCTCCCGCGAGCCACGCGACATGCGCTACCTCGACGCCGTCACCGAGGGCTTGCGGGAGGCACTGGCCGCCGACGAGCGGGTCGTGCTGATGGGTCAGGACATCGCCGACTACGGCGGGGCGTTCAAGGCCACCGACGGGCTGTGCGCCGAGTTCGGCAGGGAACGGGTGCGCAACACCCCGATCATCGAGTCGGGGGCGATCGGCGCCGCCCTCGGCCTCGCCCTCGACGGCTTCCACCCCATGGTGGAGATGCAGTTCGCCGACTTCGTCACGTGCGGCTTCAACCAGGTCGTGAACCACCTGGCCAAGACCCACTACCGGTGGGGGGCGCCCGTGCCGGTGGTGGTGCGCTGTCCGGTCGGCGGCGGCACCGGCGCCGGGCCGTTCCACTCCCAGAACATCGAGGCGTGGTTCACCCACGTGGCCGGGCTGAAGGTGGTGGCGCCGTCCACGCCGGCCGATGCCAAGGGCCTGCTGCTGGCGGCCTTCGACGACGCCAACCCCGTCCTCTTCCTCGAGCACAAGCTGCTCTACCGCTCGGCGACGGGACCGGTGCCGGCCGGGTGGCACACGGTGCCCATCGGTGAGGCGGCCGTGGTGCGCCCGGGCCGCGACGCCACCATCGTCACCTATGGCGCCGGCGTGGCCCACGCCATCGGTGCGGCCGAGGCGGTGGCGGCCGACGGCCACCAGGTCGAGGTCATCGACCTCCGCTCTCTCCAGCCGTGGGACCGCGGCCGGGTGGTGTCGTCGGTGCAGTCCACCGGCCGCGCCCTCGTGCTCCACGAGGCACCCCTCACCGGTGGCTTCGGCGCCGAGGTGGCGGCGACCATCGCCGAGGAGGCCTTCTCCGAGCTCGACGCCCCCGTCATGCGCGTCGCCGGCCTCGACACTCCGGTGCCGTTCGCCAAGGCGCTCGAGGAGCTCGTTGCCCCGTGGCGGCGGCTCCTTCCCAGGCTCCGGGAGCTCCTGGCCTACTGACCTCCCGGTACCCTCGGGACGATGCGTCGGGTGGCGGTGGCGGTGGCGGTCGTGGTGGCCGGGCTGACGGTGCCTGGCACGGTGGCCGTGGCGAAGAACACCGACGACCGCACCGTCACGCCGCGCCACGAGCTGGTCGTGCCCGTCGACTCGGCGGCGGGTGAGGTCCTCATCGCCTTCGAGGCCAGGGCGCCGGGGACCTCGTGGGCGAAAGCGGGGCGGGAGTCCACCGTGCTGGCCGTCTCGATCGACGCGGGCCCGGTGTCCCACCTCGTCGTGACCGGCAACGAGTGGCAGCCCCATCGGGCCCTGCTGGGAGCGGTCGCCGCCGGCCGGCACCGGGTGGTCATCGAGGTGGCGCCGTCGCTGTCGCCGGTGCCGGGACCCGTCCAGGTACGCCGGACCGAGGTGCGGGTGATGCCGCCGGGGGGCCCGGCCGGGGTCGTGACCCGTCATGCGCCCATGCTCTTCGGCCGGTCCCTCCCCGACCACGGCGGCCCCGGGCAGAACGCCACGACCGACACGCCGCTGCTCGCCTTCCACACCATCTCCCCCGCGACCGGCGAGGGGCACCGCGTCATCGAGTACTCGCTCGTATGGAGCAACGAGGACGGCGGCACCGACACCACCGCGCTCATGGCCCGGTGGGGCCGGTCGACCGACATCGAGTGGGCCTACCGGCTCGAGGTCGACGAGCGCGGCGCGGCGGTGCCAGGCACCCAGGTCTTTCAGGGGCCCGACCACGCCGTCACGCGGTTCGCCGGCACCTACGAGGGGAGCCATCCGCGGCTGCAGACGTGCACGGCCAACAACAACCTGTGCGACCGGGTCGTCGACGGCGCACTGCGGTTCTTCCTCGACCCGGTGACGGCGCTGCCGGCCGGTCGGGCGCGGGAGTGGGTCATGGACACCCAACCCTGGACCTATGCCCGCATGGCCCACGAGCTCATCCGCGAGGGCAAGCTCGAGCAGAGGGCCGATCCCGCGACCGACGCCGTCAGCGATCCGGCCAACTACCTCTACGTCGAGATCGACCGCGACACCTCCCCGCCGCAAGCCGCGCCCTACGCCGGCCTCGCCGTCGAGGTGAAGCTGCGGAACGGTCGGACCTATACGTCACACAAGGCGCAGCCGGCGTGGACGATCCAGCGCGACGAGCCGGCGGCCACCGCCGTCGAGCTCCCACCGGGCACCACCGCCGCAGACGTGCTCGAGCTGGTGGCGCGCCGGGTGCCGGTCTACCCCGTCGACCCGATCGCCACGGTGACGGTCACCGACGTGCGCCGCGTCTTCCTCCTCGGCCGCGACCATCGGCCCGGGCCGTCCTTCGCCTCGTTCAGGGGGAGCGCCGCTCTCGACCTGCTGCACCCGTCGGCTTCCCTGTGGCGCCGCGCCTGAGCGCCTGGCAGAGGATGTCGAGGCCGATCGTCAGGTCGGCGTCGGAGATGGTGAGCGGCGGCACGAGCCGGAGGACGCGGCCGTCGGGGCCGCAGTTGAGGACGATGAGGCCGGCGTCCAGGCAGCGGCGCTGGACGACGACGGCGGTGGCGCCGTCGGTCAGCTCGACGCCGATCATGAGGCCGACGCCGCGGACGTCGACGACCCACGGCGCGTCGACCGCCGCCAGGCGCGCCAGGGCCCGGCGACCGAGCACGGTGGCCCGCTCGTAGCAGTCCTCGTCGGCCAGCACGTCGAGGGTGGCGAGTGCGGCGGCGCACGAGACGGGGTTGCCCCCGAACGTCGAGCCGTGCGAGCCGCGTGACCACCGATCCATCAGGGCCCGGCCGGCCACGATGCCGCCGAGCGGCAGGCCCGACGCCACGCCCTTGGCGAACAGCACCACGTCGGGCGCCACGCCGAAGGTCTCGGCCGCGAACGGCCGCCCGGTGCGGCCCATGCCGCACTGCACCTCGTCGAACACGAGCAGCACGCCGTGGTCGTCGCACCGCTGCCGGAGGCCGGCCAGCCAACCGGCGGGGGGCAGAACGTAGCCACCTTCGCCCAGGACGGGCTCGACGATGACGGCGGCGACGGTCGCCGCGCCGATCGTCGCCAGGAGCTCGTCGAAGCCGGTCAGATCGCCGTGGGGCGCCACGTGCACACCCGGCAGCAGCGGGTCGTAGCCCTCCCGGTAGGTGGCCCTGGTCGTCGTCAGCGTGGTGGCGGCCAGTGTGCGCCCGTGGAACGCACCGTCGAAGGCGACGATGCCGGCGCGACCGGTGACCCGCCGGGCCAGCTTGATGGCGCCGTCAACGGCCTCGGCGCCGGAGTTGCACAGGAAGACCTGCGGGTCGTCGAGGAAGGGGCAGAGCGCGCCGATGCGCTCGGCCAGGGTGATGTACGGCTGATGCCGCAGCACGACGGAGGTGTGCAGCAACCTCGCCGCCTGGCGCTGGACGGCGGCCACGACGCGCGGGTGGCAGTGGCCGACGTTGGTGACGGCGATGCCCGATCCGAAGTCGAGGTAACGACGGCCGCCGACGTCGGTGATCCAGCTGCCCTCGGCATGGTCGGCCACCACGTCGAAGTACGTCGGCAGCACCCCCGCCACCGCCTCGTCGTAGCGCGCCAACCACTCCTCGGTGGAGGTCGGCGCCACGACGGCGGTCATGAGAGGGGCTCGCGGTTGTCGATCTGGGCGCGCTGCAGACGGCCCGAGTAGTCGACATAGACGGTCTTGACCTGGCTGAACTGCTCGATGCCGCGGGAGCCGGCCTCGCGGAAGCCGTTGCCGGTGTGCTTGGTGCCGCCGAAGGGCAGGGGGATCTCGGCGCCGATGGTCGGCGCGTTCACGTAGACGATGCCGGTGTCGATGGCGGCCACGGCGCGCAGCGCGCTGTTGATGTCGCGTGTGTAGATCGCCGCCGACAGGCCGTACTCGACGCCGTTGACGACCCCGATGGCCTCGTCCAGGCCCTCCACCTCGATCACGGCCAGCACCGGGCCGAACGCCTCGTCACACGCGATGGCGTGGGCGGCCTTCACGCCGGTGAGGATCGTCGGCTCCACGAACGTGCCGCCCTCGCAACCGGCCACGTCGGTGCGGACCGTGCCGCCGCACGCCACGGCGGCGCCCTCACCCACGGCGGCGTCGATCATCCCCTCGATGCGCGCCGCCGACTCGGCCGTGATCACCGGCCCCACGTCGGTCGTGGGATCACACGGGTCGCCGAGACGGAGCGCCCCGGCCCGGTCGGCGAGGCGCGTCACCAGCTCGTCGACCACGTCGGGATGCACCAGCAGCCGCGACGTCGACGTGCACCGCTGGCCGGCCGTGCCGAAGGCGCCGAACAGGGCACCGTCGACCACGAGGTCGAGATCGGCATCGGCCCGCACGATCATGGCGTTCTTGCCGCCCAGCTCGAGGGAGACGAGCCGAGGCCCGGTCTCCATGGCCGCGGCGGCCACCTTGCGGCCGGTCGCGACCGACCCGGTGAAGCTCACCGCCCTGACACCGGGATGGACGGCCAACGCGGCCGCCGGCTCGGCCCCGCCGTGGACCACCTGGATGAGGTCGGCCGGCACGCCGGCCTCCACGCAGGCGGCCACGAACGCCTCGGCGCAGGCCGGGGCGTGCTCCGACGGCTTGAGCACGATGCCGTTGCCGGCCAGCAGGGCCGGGAAGCACTTCCACGACGGGATGGCGACGGGGAAGTTCCACGGCGTGATCATCCCGACCACGCCGACGGGGATGCGCGTCGTCCAGCACAGCTTGTCGCCCAGCTCCGACGGCACCGTCTCACCCCAGGCGCTGCGGCCCTGTCCGGCCACGAACGACGCCATGTCGACCGCCTCCTGGACGTCGCCACCGGCCTCGACACCGATCTTGCCCGCCTCCCGGCTCACGAGGCGGCTGAGCTCGCCCTTCCGGCCGAGCATCGCCTGGCCGACGGCGGCGATGATCTCGGCCCGGGCCGGGACCGGCACCGCGGCCCACCGACGCTGCGCGGCGGCGGCGGCCTCGACGGCCCGATCGACGTCGGCGGCCGTCTGCGCCGGGAACGTCCCGATCACCTCGGCCGGCCGGGCCGGGTTCACGCTGTCGAACGTCGTCCGCTCTCTCGTCGCCATCTGGAACTCCTGTTTCGTCAGTCTTCACACTGTAACGTTTGTGCCGTGAGCGTGGCCAGCACGATCGAGCAGTACCGCGACGTTCTGGGACCGGCCGAGCGGCGGGTGGCGGCCGTGGTCCTCGCCGACGCCGAGGCCATCGCCTTCGGCACGGTGGCCTCGGTCGCCACGGCGTCGGGCGCCAGCGGCGCCAGCGTGGTGAGGTTGGCGACGCGCCTCGGCTACGACGGGTTCGTCGGCCTGCAGTCGGCGGTGCAGGCCGAGCTGGCCACCCGCCTCCGCCCCGCCGCTGAGCGCATCCGCCAGCCGGCCGCCGTCGACGTCGTGGGCCGGACGCTGGCCACCGAGCTCGACAACGTGCACCGCACGCTGGACGCCGTCCAGCCCCGAACGTTCAGCACCGCCGTGCGACTGCTGGCGACGCGGTCGAGCACCGTCGCCGTCGTCTCGGGCGAGGCGTCGGTCGGCGTGGCGACCATGTTCGCCGGGGAGCTGGCGATGCTGCGTCCGCGCGTCTCACTGGTGTCGGGCTCGGAGGTGGCCACCGCCCGCGCCGTGGGACTGCTCGAGCCGGCCGACGTCGTGGTCGCCCTCGACGTCCGCCGCTACGACCGGGCCGTGCTGGCCGCCGCCGACGAGGCCGTGCGCCGCGGCGCGGTGGTCATCGCCGTGACGGACTCCCCCTTGTCGCCGCTGGCCGACGGCGCCGCCGCCGCGTTCGCGGTGGCGGCGGAGGGGGCCGGCCCGTTCGACAGCCACGTGGGGATGCTGGCCCTGGCCAACGCACTGGTGACGGCGGTGGCGGCCCGCCTCCGCGCCGGTGCCACCGCCCGCCTCGACCGGGTGGAGGCGGCCTGGAGGATGTCGGGCGCGCTCGTCGACTGACGCGTACCGTGGGTGGCGTGCTCACCGCCACCGACACCGACCAGTTCCGCGATCAGGGGTGGTTCGTGGTCGAGAACCTGTTCTCGACCGACGAGTGCGCCCGCATCATCGAGCGCATCGAGACCATCGCCTTCGAGCTGCAGCTGGGCCAGGCCGACGACGGCCCCCTGTCGTACCGGCCGATGATGACGCTGAACGACCCCGAGCTGCAGGCCGCCGCCGCCGACCGGCGATGGGCCGACGTCGTGCTGCCGCTGCTGGGCGACTCGGCCCGCCTCTACTGGGAGCAGGCGGTGGCCAAGCCTCCCCAGGCGCGGACCGAGCTGCCGTGGCACCAGGACAACGGCTACGCGCCCACCATCCCCGAGGAGTACGTCACGTGCTGGCTGGCCCTCGACGACGCCGACGAGGAGAACGGCTGCATCTGGGTGCAGCCGGGCAGCCACCGCCAAGGCACGCTGCAGCACCACGGCACCGACGGCCCGTTCCGGGCTGGCTACGACGGTGAGGACGCCGGCATCCCCGTGCCCGTCGCGGCCGGCAGCGTGCTGGTGTTCTCCTCACTGGTCATGCACCGCAGCGGGCCGAACGTCACGGATCGTCACCGCCGGGCGTGGATCATCCAGTACTGCCCCGCCGATGCCATTCACGCCAACACCAAGGAGTTGCTGGACGACCGGCTGCTGGTCGCCGAGGGCGGCCGGTGGCTGGATGAGCCGGTGCGGCAGCGGCCGCTCGACCTCCTGAAGGTCTTCCGGGAGCACAACAAGGGCTAGGCCCTCGCCGGGCCCTCCTGGGTGCGACGGCCGCGGCCACGGTGGTCGTCGGCCGACCGGACGTGGTTCACGAACCGCGTCGCCCGTTCGGCAAGGCGCGCGCCGCGGGCGTCGGCCTGGGCCTGGGTGATGCGCCCGGCGGCCACGGCGGCGGCCAGTCGCTGCTTCCCGGCGGCGACGAGGGCGTCGACCACGGCCTGGGGGGTGACCCCGTGGGCCTGGGCGACCTGCGCGACCGACTGCCCGCCCTTGACGGCGGTGACCAGGTCGGCCTCGCTGATCCCGATGGCCTTGGCCGCGGCGGCGACGGCGACGCGGAGGCGGGGATGACGGGGGCGGCCATCGGCGTGCTTCGTCACCGCCGCCGGCCTGGGACCCGTCGCCTCGTCGACCTGGGCGCCGGCGATCCCGAGCCCGGCCAGCGTCATGCCCGCCGCTGCGCCCAGGGCGACGATCATCGACCGCAGCCTCCGTCCCCTGTCGGTCGGCCTGGGGGGCTGCGTGGGCTGCTCCATGTCGGGCTCCTTCGTCCGGCCCCATCCTGCCCGGGGCGATGAGGGGAGTGTGGGCGCCCCACCTGTGAGGACCCTGTGGATCAGCTGCGGGTCGCCGGAGGCAGCCGCACGGCGAACCTCGAGCCCCGCCCCGGTTCGGACTCCACCGTCACCGCTCCGCCGTGGGCTTCCACGATGGCATCGACGATCGACAGGCCCAGCCCGGCGCCACCGGCGTCACGGGAACGGGAGGCATCGGCCCGGTAGAAGCGCTCCAGCACGTGGGCGGCCACGTCCGGCGTCATCCCTGGCCCCTCGTCGGCGACCGTCACCACGGCCGTGCCGTCCTCGGTGGCCACCGACACGCGGACCGCGGCGGTGACCGGGGTGTGGGAGCGGACGTTGGCCAGGAGGTTGGCGACGACCTGGCGCAGCCGCAGCTCGTCGCCGGTCACCGTCACCTCCTCCGTGGTCAGCTCGATGTCGCGGTCGGGCTCGACGGCGCGCGCGTCGCGCACCGCGTCCGCGACAAGGACGTCGAGCCGCACCGGCGTCGCGTCGAGGGGCCGCCCCTGGTCGAGGCGGGCGAGCACGAGCAAATCCTCGACCAGCGCCCCCATGCGGTTGGCCTCCTGCTCGATGCGGCGCATGGCGTCGGCCAGGGCGTCCTCGTCGCGGAGGCCGCCGGCGCGCCACAACTCGGCATAACCCTGGATCGAGGTCAGCGGCGTACGGAGCTCGTGGGAGGCATCCGCCGCGAACCGGCGCACCCGTTGCTCGGACTCCTCCCGGGCGCGGAACGCGTCCTGGATGCGATCGAGCATGGCGTTGAGAGCCACTCCGAGCCGCCCCGCCTCGGTCGACGCCGGGGGATGGGCCACCCGCTGGTCGAGGTCGCCACCGGCGATCGAGTCGGCGGCCTCCGCCATGTCCTCGATCGGATGGACGCCGAGCCGCACGACCCACCACGACACGAGACCGAGGGCGCTGAGCACGGCGATGGTGCCGAACACCTGCACGCTGCGGACGCGGCGGACCGTGGCGTTCAGGCCCGCCAGGTCGAGGCCCACGACGGTGACGGCACCGTTGCGACCCTGGACCGCGACGAGACGCCAGCGGCCCGGCCCCGACGCCGCGCCGGTGGTGAACGGGACGGGCGGGGCGCCGGCGGTGGCGGCATGCCCGAGGATCTCGGTGGCGTCGAGTCGCGGTGCGGCGCTGCTGCTGAACGCCGAGGCGACGCGGACGAACGTCGACCCGTCCGGCGTGCCGACGGCGATGTAGTACTCCGACAGCGTCTCCGCGCCTTCGCCGGGCGGCGGGCCGGGCCGCCCACCGGCGGGACCAGCCGGTCGCCGCATGGCGGGCCGGCCGGTGACCGCCACCAGCTGGCGGTCGACGCGGTCGAGCAGGAACGACTCGAAGATCCCGGCCAGGACGACGTTGGTGACGACGAGCACGGCGGCCACGGCGACGAGCCCGACGAGCAGCCGGCGCCGGAGTGACACCTAACCCACCCTGGCGGTGTAGCCCACGCCGCGCACGGTGTGGATGAGCGGCGGGCCGAGGGTGTCGACCTTCTTCCGCAGGTAGCTGATGTAGGTCTCCACCACGGTTGCGTGCCCGTCGAAGTCGTACTGCCAGACGTGGTCGAGGATCTGGCCCCGCGACATCACGCGCCCGGTGTTCTGCAGGAGGAAGCGCAGCAGGTTGTATTCCGTCGGCGACAGGTCGACGACCGTTCCCGCCCGGCGCACCACGTGGGCCTCGTCGTCCATCTCCAGGTCGGACAGCACCAGGCGGGTGGACGCCGAGCCGAGACCCTGACGGCGGAGGATGACCTCGATCCGCGCCATGACCTCCTCGAGGCTGAACGGCTTGGTGACGTAGTCGTCACCGCCCAGGGTCAGCCCGCGTACGCGGTCCTCCACCGCGTCGCGCGCGCTGAGGAAGAGCACCGGCACGCGTCGACCGTCCTGACGCAGCCGCCGGACGACCTCGAAGCCGTCCAGGTCGGGCATCATCACGTCGAGCAGGATCACGTCGGGGACGAACTCCTCCACCGCCCGCAACGCCGCCCGTCCGTCGCCCTCGACCCGCACGTCGTAGCCGAAGTGGCGCAACGCGGCATCGAGGAGGAACGTGATGTTCTCCTCGTCGTCGACGACGAGGACCCGGCTCTGCCGCTGCTCCACGGCCCCAGGATGCCCGCGAACCCTGGGAGTCGCCTGTGAGGTCAGACGATGGTGGACAGCCCGCCGTCCACGGCCAGAACCTGGCCCGTGATGTAGCTGGCCTCGTCGCTGAGGAGGAACGCGACCGGGGCGGCCACCTCCCACGCCGTCCCCTGGCGGCGACCGAGGGGGACGGGCGTGTCGGCCCGTGACGGCCGGCCGGCGGTGGCCAGGCGGCCGAGCGGCGTGTCGATGAGGCCGGGAGCCACCACGTTGGCGCGCACCCCCTGACGGCCGCCCTCCATGGCGACATGGCGGACGAGGCCGGCCAGCGCCGCCTTCGACGCGTCGTAGGCGGGGCTGAGGCTGCCCGGCTTGAGGCCGGCCACCGAGGAGATGAGCACGATCGACGCGCCCTCGCCCATGAGCGGGAGGCCGGCCCGGCACAGGAGGAAGTGGGCTCTGGTGTTCACGGCGAAGACCTGGTCCCAGGCCTCGGGCGACGTCTTCTCCAGCCGGCGGCCGGCGGCGATGCCGACGTTGCACACCAGCCCGTCGAGACCCCCCATGACGCGGTGGGCGGCGGTCACGACCTCGGCGCACGCGTCGGGGTCGCCGGCGTCGGCCTGCAGGACGTGGGCGTTCGCGCCCTCGGCCCGCACCAGGCCGGCCGTCTCCTCGGCCGCCGCCTCGTCGATGTCGGCGCACGTCACGGTGGCGCCCTCGCGCGCGGCGACGACGGCGATGGCCCGACCGTTGCCGGGAGGTGCGTCGGGGTCGTCGGTGGCGCGGGTGCCGGCGCCGACGACCAGGACGCGACGCCCCGCCAGGCGCGGGGTCACCGGGGCAGGCCCTCGAGCCCGGGGTCGATCTCGACGCCGAGGGAGTTCAGGACGAACGACACCAGGTGGTACTGGCCCACCACCATGCAGAGCTCGATCAGCTGCTGCTCGTCGAGGCGGGCGGCCAGCCGCTTCCACGTCCCGTCGCTGATGCGCGCGTCGGCGTGCAGCTCGTCGGCGGCGCACACGAGAGCGTCGTCGTCGTCGCTCCAGCCGCCGTCGACGCGCGGCGTGGCCAGGCGGGCGATCTCCTCGGAGGTGAGGCCGGCGGCGAGGCCGATCGGCACGTGCTGGGCCCACTCGTAGTCGGCGTCGCAGTTCCAACCGGTGCGCAGGATGAGCAGCTCGCGCTCACGGGGGACGAGTGCACCGCGGTACAGGAGCCGACCGCCGAAGGCCGCCCACGGCTTCAGCAGAGTCGGGTGCCGGGCCAGGGTCGACATGATGTTGATGTCGGGTCCGTCGGGGTCGACCCGGAAGCCACGCAGCAGCTCCTCGGTCGCCTCGTCGCGTTCGTCGTGGGGAAGGGGCGGGATGCGGGGTTCCGGGCTCACACCCGGTAGTCAAGCAGCGATGAGGTCGGCGTACTCCGGGTTCGCCTCGATGAACTCGCGCACGAACCAACACCGCGGCACCACGGTCCGGCCCCGCGCCCGTACGTCGTCGAGGGCGGCCGCGACCAACTGCTCACCCAGGCCCTGTCCGCGTCGCCGCCCGTCCACGACCGTGTGGGGGAAGACGACACGGCCCCCGTCGTTCCGGTAGTCGGCGAAGCCGACGAGGGTGCCGTCCACCTCGATCTCGTATCTCGACCGCTCGGGCCGGTTCCGCACGATCACCGACATGCAGTCGTTGTACCCAACGGTCGGGCGGGCGCACTCCTGGCCCGCGCCGCCTCAGGCTGCTTCCGCCGCCCGCCGCCGGTACAGGACATAGGTGGAGGCCGCCGAAACGGCCACGATCCCGCCGATGAGCATGCCGATCACGCCGGCGTCGCTCGTCCCGGAGCCGGCGCCCGGCACCGGCACGGCCTGGAGCGTCGTGGTCGTCGACGGCTCGGCCCCCAGGCCGGCGATGAACGTCGACGTGGTGGACGTCGGTGGGGTGGTCGGCGAGGTGGTCGTGGGCAGGGCCGTCGTGCTGGTCGTCCTGGGGACGGTCGTGGTCGTCGAGGACGAGGTCGGCGGCGCCGTCGTGGTCGTCGGCGGCGCCGGGTCCCCGGCCTCGATGGTGACCCGGGCGTCGGGGCCGATGCGGTAGCTCGGGTTGATGGCGCACCCCTTGGGGTTCGCCAGGTGGAGCCGGAACGTCTCGGGGCCCTCCTCGTCGGCGTCATCGGTCGTCGCCAGCGGGAACGTCTGCGACGTCTCGCTCGAGAACGACACGGTGCGCCTCACGGCTGGGAAGTCCTGACCGCCCTTCGCCGTCTCGTCGATCGAGCTCACGTCGATCGACGACGGGTTGAGCCCGGCGTCACGCGTCACCGTCACCATCACCGTCCCGCCCTCGGCCACCGTCGAAGGCTTCGCCGTCACCTGGAAGTCGTGGCACGCGGCGATGGCGGCCGGCGGCGCCCACACCGCGAGGACGGCCGCGCCGGCGAAGACGGTCGCGAACGCGGCCGCGGGCCTCTTCATCCGCGACCCGGCGCCAGGTGGAGCAGGAATGTCGAGGCCAGGTGCTCGCCGCGGATCAGCACGTGCAGCTCGTTCGGGCCGCCCGCGGTGCGGCGGTAGAAGGTGACCCCCTCGCCCTCGAGGCCATAGGTGATGGACGGCGTGCGGTGGCTGACGGCGAAGGAGAACGCCTTCGAGGCCGAGCCGGAATTGCCGGAGATGCCGACGGGCGACCGCAACCGGATGCGGTAGACGTCGGTGCCCTCGTCCCACTTGGCCTGGTTCTTGCGCCAGTCGGCGCAGTACAGCGTCAGGTCGTCGCGGAAGCTGCACCCGGTCGGCCCGACGTCGCCCGGGATCCCCTCGTCGATGCTGACGTCGAGCTCCTTGGCCCTCGTCAGGAAGACCCGCTCGGCCGGTGACGCCGGCTTGGGGTTGCGGCTGATCCGGTAGACCTCCAGCTTCCGGATCGTCGCGTCGGCGTTCAGCATGAAGCGGCCGCTCGGGTCGACGACCACCCACGCATGGTGCGAGAACGGTCCCGGGATGTCGAGAGTGCCGGCCGTCGCCAGCGTCTCGGCGTCGAACACCTTGAAGATCTTGTCGACCCCGTTGCCCGGGGACTTCTCGACGGGGGTGAACAGGAAGCCGGCGGCGGGGCCCTTCCGGCCGGCGCTGGTGTCACCGACGTGGTTGAACCCCCGCGAGCCCTGGCCGGAATCGATCGGCGTGCGGTTCTCGGCCCGCACGTCGTAGCAGGGGACGGCATCGTCGCCCGGGCTCGGGCACCCGGTGGTGGTGCGGTAGATCATCCCCCGCGAGTTGAAGAACAGGTTGCCCCTGCCGTCGCTGGCGACACCCTGCTCGTAGTCGAACGGCAGGAAATCGCGCCCGGTCTCGTGCCACGCCTCGCTCCCCGCCGTCATCGTCAGCGGCCCGGGGTCGAGCACCGTCCGTCCCGTCGGAGAGTTGGCCAGCCTGGTGAAGGTCACGGCGCGCGTGGACGTCGGGAGCACGACCAGGAGGGCGAGCACGAACGTTCCTGCGACGGTTTTCCACGCCATAGGGGGAAAATCGTCGCAGAAAGGAGGTGTGACCGGGAGTCAGCGGCGGGTCAGCGGCGAGTCAGCGGCGAGTCAGGGTCACGGCGACGTTCGGCGTGGACGACGGGGCCCCGCTGTAGACGCCCTTGAGGGGGGCCACGTCGCGGTAGTCGCGGGCCCGGGCCAGCATCACGTGGCGGTGGCCCACGACGACGTTGTTGGTGGGGTCGAAGGCGTGCCACTCCCCTGTCCACGCCTCGGCCCAGGCATGGCTGTCGGCGGTGACGGTGTCGCCGGGACCGGCCTCGGCCTCGGGATGGAAATACCCCGACACGTACCGGGCCGGGACGCCCATGGCACGCAGCAGGGCGAGGGTGAGATGCACGTAGTCCTGGCACACACCCCGGCCCGACCGCCACGCCTCGATGGCGGAGGTGGACACGCTGGTGCTCCCCTTCTCGTACGCCAGCTGGCCGCCGACCCACTCCCTGGCCGCGACCACGGCGTCGCCGGGCGTGGCCGCACCGGCCCGGATCTGGCCGGCGATGTCGGCCAGCTCGGCGTCCTCGGGCACCGTCGCCGTGGGAGCGAGGAACTCGTAGTAGCGGTCGAGCGCCTCCGCCGACAGCACGTCCCAGCCCGGGCCGTCGGTCGTCGGGGCCGACGGGGTCGACCGGGTGTCGACGAGCGACGACGCCGTGACCACCAGCTCGGAGTGGGCCACGTGCACGTCGAACGGGTGCACGACCGAGCCCCAGTAGTCGCGATAGCGCCCCATCCTCACGCGGGGCACGACCTCGACCCTGGCGTCGATGGTGAGCTGGCCCTCGACGCTCAGCGGCGTGAGGCGCGCCTCGTTGTACGACGCCACGACCGGCCGCTCGTACCGGTAGCCAGTGGTGTGGGTGACGGCCAGGCGCCAGCTCATGCGTTCACGCTGACCATTCCATGGGAGCCGTGGTGCGGAAGTAGCGGTCGGCGATGGCGGCGCCGGCGTCGAAGCAGTGCTGCTGCAACCGGAAGAGGTGGCCCGGGAGATCGGCCAGCAGGTCGTCGGCGGACCGGAACTCGAGCTCGTTGCGGGCCTGACCCAGGGCCCGGCGGGCGGGGTCGTCGGGACCGGTGCGGCCCACGGTGGGGCCCAGCTCGACGAGGCACTCCTCGGCGGTGCGCAGGGCGTGGAACACCGAGCGGGGGAACAGGCGGTCGAGGACGAGGAACTCGGCCGCCAGCGAAGCGTCGACGGCTCGCTGGTAGGTGCGTAGATAGGCCTCGTAGCCCGAGCAGCACCGCAGCGTCGTCACCCAGCCGGCCTGTCCCCAGCTGTCGCCGTAGCGCGCCGAGAGCAGCCGCGAGGTCATGTCGACGCGCTCGAGGCTGCGGCCGAGGACGACGAAGCGCCATCCGGCGTCGCGCGTCATCGTCGAGTCGGCCAGGCCGGCGAGGATGGCGGCGCGCTCCTTCACCCAGCGGAAGAACGCCGACGGGCTCTGGTGGTTGGCGCCGGCCACCTGGGCCGGCAGCGCCTCGTTGGTGGCATTGATGCACTCCCACATCTCCGACGAGATCGCCTCGCGGGCGCCACGCGCGTTCTGCCAGGCGGCGTGCAGGGCGCCGACGATGGAGCCGGCGTAGCCGTCCTCGAAGGCGAGCAGCCGGGTGACGGCGATCGAGTCCGTGCCGGGGACGATGCGCTCGCCGAGGCCCATGACCTCGAGCAGCGCGGCGCACGCCGCCTCCTCGTCGACCCACCGGTCCTCGAGGAGAAGGTGGTAGTGCACGTCGAGGATGCGCGCCGTGTCCTCGGCCCGCTCGCTGTAGCGGCCCAGCCAGAAGAGCGACTCGGCGATGCGGCTCAACACGGTGCCGACCCCGACTGCTGTTGCTGTTGGGACTGGGCGGCGACGGGGCCCTCGACCGGCCCAGGCTCCGGCGCGCGCTTCCACACGGCGCCGGGCTGACGGGCGCCGGAGGCCACCAGCCGCTCGCGTGCCTCGCCCGACGGCGTCAACACCCAGGTGTCCTTGGAGCCGCCGCCCTGGCTCGAGTTCACGACCAGGCTCCCCTCGGGCAGGGCGACCCGGGTGAGGCCGCCCGGCACGACCCAGACGTTGGTCCCGTCGTTGACGGCGAACGGGCGCAGGTCGATGTGGCGGGGAGCGAAATGCGTGCCGTCGTGGGTCGGCGACGTCGACAGGGCGATCACGCCCTGGGCGATCCAGCCGCGCGGGTTGGCCTCGACCTCGGCCCGGAGGGCGAAGAGCTGCTCGTCGCTGGCCTGCGGCCCGATGACGAGGCCGTAGCCGCCCGAGCCGTCGACGGGCTTGAGCACGAGCTCGTCGAGGTGGGCCAGGACGTAGGAGTAGTGGTCGGGGTCCTCGAGGTGGAAGGTCTCGACGTTCGGGAGGATGGCGTCCTCGCCGAGGTAGTACCGGATGAGGTCGGGGACGTAGGGGTAGAGCGCCTTGTCGTCGGCGACACCGTTGCCGATGGCGTTGGCGATCGTGACGTTGCCCTCGCGGGCGGCGTTGACGATGCCGGGGCACCCGAGCACCGAGTCGGGCCGGCCGTGGAGGGGGTCGAGATAGTCGTCGTCGATGCGCCGGTAGACGACGTCGACGCGCTGCTCGCCCTCGGTGGCCCGCATGAACACGCGGCCGTCGCGGCTGATGAGGTCGCGTCCCTCCACCAGCGACACACCCATCTGGCGGGCGAGGAAGGAGTGCTCGAAGTACGCGGCATTGTGCACGCCTGGGGTGAGCACCACCACCGTCGGTTGGTGACGGCCCTCGGGGGCGCCGGCCCGCAGCGCTTCGAGCAGGTGCGACGGGTAGTCGGCCACCGGCCGCACCCGGTGGGTGGCGAACAGCTGCGGGAACACCCGGGTCATGGCCCGCCGGTTCTCGATGACATAGGAGATCCCCGACGGCGTGCGCAGGTTGTCCTCCAGCACGCGGTACACCCCCGCGCCGTCGCGGACGAGGTCGACGCCGGCCACGTGGATGCGCACACCGTTGGGCGGGCGGATGCCGACGGCGGCGCGCTGGAAGTTGGTGGACGACATGACCAGCCGGCGCGGCACGATGCCGTCCTCCAGCACCTGGGCCCGGTCGTAGAGGTCGGCGAGGAACGCCTCGAGGGCGCGTACCCGCTGCACGACGCCGGCCTCGATGAGCTCCCACTCCTCGGCGGGGATGACCCGGGGCACGAGGTCGAGCGGGAACGGCCGTTGCTCACCGGACAGCGAGAACGTGATGCCCTGGTCCCGGAAGCTGCGGTCGCGGGCTTTGCACCGCTCGGCGTAATCGGCGTCGGTGAGCACGCCGAGGGTGTCCCGGAGGGCCTCGTAGTGCGGCCGCACGGAGTGGTCGGCGGCGAACATCTCGTCCCACGCGCCCGCCAATCCATAGGAGTCGAACAGGTCGGCCACACCCCATTCTCTATGGTTGTGGGGGTGCGCGTCCGCGTGGGCTGTGAGTTCCGTCACCAATCCGAAATACCGCTGCACGCCGTGCTCCAGGTCGAGCCGCGCCCGGACGGCGGGTTCCGGATGGTGCACGAGCGGTGGGAGAACGCCCCCGAGGTCCCCTGGTCGCGCTACGTGGACGGCTTCGGCAACCTCTGCCGGCGCCTGACCATCCCCGCCGGCGAATCGGTGCTGCGCTACGACACCGAGGTGGAGGTCACCGGCATCGCCGACCCCGTCGTCACCGACGCCGAGGAGCTGCTCCCGGGCGATCTGCCCGATCACGCCCTCGCCTTCACCCTGCCGAGCCGGTTCTGCCCCTCCGACGAGCTGGGCGACATGGCGTGGGAGCTCTTCGGCGGGCTGCCGCGGGGGTGGAGCCGGGTCCAGGCCATCTGCGACTGGACGCACGAGATGATCGTGTTCGGGTACGGCTCCAGCAGCCCGAGGAAGACGGCGGCGGAGGTCGTGGCCGACAAGCGCGGGGTGTGCCGCGACTACGCCCACGTGGCGGTCACGATGTGCCGGGCCCTCAACATCCCCGCCCGGTACGCGTTCGGGTACCTCCCCGACGTCGACATCGAGCCCACCGGCGCGGAGATGGACTTCTGCGCCTGGATGGAGGTCTACCTCAGCGGTCAGTGGTTCACGTTCGACCCGCGCAACAACGTGCCGCGCGCCGGGCGGGTGCTCATCGGCTACGGGCGCGACGCCCTCGACGTCGCCATGCTGACGACCTACGGCGGGCCCGAGCTGCTGGGCATGACGGTGTGGGCCGACGCCGTTGTGGGGGCATGACCCGTGACGCCGGCATGACGACGGTGACGTCGCGCTCCACCTTCGTGCTCGACCAACGCATCCGGTACGACTACTCGGCGCCGGTCCACGACCTCCGCCAGCGGCTGATCGTCGTGCCGCCCCGTACCCACTCCAACCAGCGCCGCCACCGGTGGTCGATGCAGGTCGCCGGCGTGGACGAGGCCCGCACCCAGACCCGGCGCGACACGTTCTCCAACCTCGTCATCGACGTGCGCGTGCCGTCCATCGCGTCGTGGATCGAGTTCGCGGTGGAGGCCGACATCTCCCTCGAGGCCGATCGACCGGCGGTGATGGTCGCCGCCGACCGCCGGTACCTGGAGTTCACGCCCCTGACCGCTCCCGACCCCACCCTCGTGGCCCTCGCCGCCGGCGTGGGCGACGAACCCGACCCGGCCGTGGTGTGCCGCGCCGTGCACGAGTCGCTCACCTACGAGTGGGGCATCACGGGCATCCGCACCACGGCGGCCGAGGCGCTGGCCGGCGGCCGGGGCGTGTGCCAGGACTACGCCCACATCATGCTCTCGGTGTGCCGGCAGGTCGGAATCCCGGCCCGTTACGTGTCCGGCCATCTGATCGGCGAGGGCGGCAGCCACGCGTGGGTCGAGGTGCTGCGACCCATCTCGGCCCGGCGATGGATGGTCGAGGCCTGGGACCCGACCCACGACGCTCTCGTGGGCGACCGCCACATCACCATCGCCGTGGGCCGGGACTACGCCGACGTGCCGATGATGTCGGGCAGCTTCGACGGCTCGGGCACCGGCACGCTCACCGCCCACAAGCGGGTCCTGGCGGCCTGACCGTGTCGCGCCCGGAATAGTTGAACATTCACCTATGTTTGAGGTGACATGCCCGCCATCACCGCCGACCCGCTGACCCTCCCCCGGCTCACCACGCCCGGCGTCGGGTCCGTCGACCGCCCGATCCGCTCGGTGACGACCGCGCCGCGGGGCCACGAAGGCGAGGGCTTCCCGGTGCGCCGGGCCTTCGCCGGTGTCGACCTGGCCGACCTCGACCCGTTCATCCACATGGACCAGATGGGCGAGGTGGAGTACGCCCCGTACGAGCCGCGTGGAACGGACTGGCACCCCCACCGCGGTTTCGAGACCGTCACCTACATGATCGACGGGACGTTCCAGCACCAGGACTCCCACGGTGGCGGCGGGGTGATCGCCAACGGCGCGACCCAGTGGATGACTGCGGGTGCGGGCATCCTGCACATCGAGACGCCGCCCGAGGAGCTCGTCATCAGTGGTGGCCTGTTCCACGGGGTCCAGCTGTGGGTGAACCTTCCCGCCGCGTCGAAGATGATCGAGCCCCGGTACCAGAGCCTCGAGGCGGGCGACGTGGAGCTGCTCTCGTCGGCCGACGGCGGCGCGCTGGTGCGACTCATCGCCGGGGATCTCGGGGGCTTCCGAGGGCCGGGAGCCACGCACACGCCGATCACCGTGGCCCACGCCACCGTGTCGCCGGGCGCGCAACTGGTGCTGCCGTGGCCGGCGGAGTTCAACGGTCTCGCGTACGTCCTCGACGGCAGCGGCACGGCGGGCGCCGAGCGGAGGTCGGTCGAGTCGGGCCAGCTGACGGTCTTCGGCGCCGGCGACATGATCACGGTGGCGGCGGCGGGCGGCGCGCAGGCGCCGCTCGAGGTGCTGTTCCTCGGCGGCCGGCCCATCCGCGAGCCCGTCGCCGCCTACGGCCCCTTCGTGATGAACACCCGCGCCGAGTTGGCCCAGGCCATGGACGACTTCCACACCGGCCGCCTCGGCACCATCCCCGCCGACGGCCTCCGCCCCTACCGCGGCCGCTGACTCGCTCCGTTCCTGCGACGGTTTCCCACGTCAGACGTGGGAAACCGCACCCGGTTCGCCGAGGTCACCGAAGGGGCAGTGGCGGCAGCCGCTGTCGCAGCACTCGCCGCGGGCGAGGTGGTAGGCGGCGGTGAACACGAAGAGCCCGGTGTAGGGGTCGGTGTAGCCCGGCTCACCGCGCTCGACGGCAGCGTCGTGCAACTCGGTGATGCGGAAGTCCACCGCGACAGGCTCGCGCACGGAGTTCCTGTCACACCCCCTTTGTATTCTCGAACTCAGTGTTCGAGACGATCGCAACCGCGGTGAAGGAGAGCCGGATCCCGGTGGATCGGGCCGCCCTCGTCACCTGGCTGTCGCTGATCGATGGGATGAAGGCGCGGGTCTCGGAGGTGATCGGCGAGTTCGATGCCGCCGAGCTGTGGGAGCTCGACGCCGCCACCTCCATGTCGGGCTGGCTCCAGGAGGAGGCGCGCATGACGGTGCGCTCGGCCACTGACCTGGCGCGGACCGCCGCCACGCTGCGGGACCTGCCGGTCACTGCCACGGCGTGGCGGGCCGGCGTGCTGTCGGAGGGCCAGGTGCAGGCCATCCTGGCCAACGTGCCGGCCCGGCACCGGCCGCTGTATGCCGAGCACGAGCCCGAGCTGGTGCCGCTGCTGGCGAAGCTGGGCGTGACCGAGACCGCGGCTGTCATGCGGGACTGGAAGGCACGCGCCGATGCCCTCGATCCTGGCCCCGAGCCCCATGAGCCCGAGAGGTCGCTGCACCACAGCCAGACCCTGGGCGGGCGGTTCGAGACCAAGGGAAGCTTCGACCCGGGCACCGGCTCGGTCGTCGCCACCGCGCTGCGCCTGGCCACGACCGGCGATGCCGATGGGGAGAGCCGGATCCCGGCCGAGCGGCGGGCTGATGCCCTGGCCGAGATCTGTGAGCACTACCTGGCCCATCACAACGTGCCGACGACCCGGCGCAACCGGCCGCACCTGAACGTGGTCATCAACATCGACGACCTCGACTCCGGGGCCCG
>DATLDH010000087.1:0-2106 GCA_035526015.1 Acidimicrobiales bacterium | reverse complement strand
TGGTCGAACTTGGTGCCGACGACGATCTTGCCCTTCTCCTGGATGGTGTCCATGGTCGTGCCGGGCTCGAACGTCGGCGCCGGCTTGCGGGCCGCGGTCGTGGTGGTGGGCTTCTCGGGGGTGGCGTCCTTCTTGTCGTCGTCTCCGCCGCACGCGCCGGCCAGGAGGGCCACCGCCGCCAGCACGGCCGCCATCCACGATCGAGTCCTCAGCATGTCGCACGTCCTCCTGGTCGAGTGCACCGACGCTATCCATATTCGCCCCACGCCGGCCGTCATCTCCCGAGGATCTTGGCGAGGAACTCCCTCGCCCGGTCCGTCGCCGGGGCCGAGAAGAACTGCGCGGGCGGGGCCTCCTCGACCACCAGACCCTGGTCCATGAACACGACCCTGCCGGCGGCCGAGCGGGCGAATCCCATCTCGTGGCTGACCACGATCATGGTCGTGCCGCTGGCGGCGAGCTCGAGCATGACGTCGAGGACCTCGCTGATCATCTCCGGGTCGAGGGCGGATGTGGGCTCGTCGAACAGCATGAGCTTGGGGTCCATGGCCAGGGCGCGTGCGATGGCCGCTCGCTGCTGTTGACCGCCGGAGAGCTCGGCCGGGTACCGCCCGGCCAGCTCCCCGATCCCGACCCGCGCCAACAGGGCGCGACCGCGCTCCTCGGCGTCGGCGCGGGTGCGGCCCCTCACCTTCACCGGCCCGAGGGTCACGTTGTCGAGCACCGTCTTGTGCGGGAACAGGTTGAACGACTGGAACACCATCCCGATGTCGGCCCGCACACGGGCCAGCTCCCGCCCCTCGACCGGGACCACCTCGCCCTCGATGCGCACCGTGCCGTCGTCGGGCACCTCGAGGCGGTTGATGCACCGGCACAGCGTGGACTTCCCCGAGCCCGACGGGCCGATCACGACGACGACCTCGCCGCGGTCGACCGTGAGGTCGACGCCGCGCAGGGCCTCGACGGTGCCGAAGCTCTTCCTCAGGCCGCGCGCCTCGAGCAGGACCGTCACGGGCGGACCGCCAGCGACAAGCCGAAGTCGCCGGCCGCGTCGGTCCACCACTCGGCCAGCTCGAGTCCGGCGCCCGCCAGCTCGGAGGTGACGCGCTCCCTGCTGAACTTGGTGCTCACCTCGGTGCGCATCTCCTCGCCGGCGTCGAAGTCGACCTTCATGTCGAGGGCCGCGACGAGGACGGTCATGGGTGCGGTGGCGCGCAGGCGCATCTCGATCCACGTCTCGTCCGGGTCCCAGGCCGCCACGTGGGTGAAGCGCAGCGGGTCGAAGTCGGCGTCGAGGGCTGCGTTGACCACGTGCAGGACGTTGCGGTTGAACTCCGCCGTCACCCCCGCGGCGTCGTCATAGGCGGCGACCAGCCGCTGCGGATCCTTGACGAGGTCGGTGCCGAGCAGGAGCCAGTCACCGCCCGCCATCTGGGCGGCCACGTCGGCGAGGAAGCGGGCGCGTGGCGCGGGGCGGAGGTTCCCGATCGTGCCGCCGAGAAAGGCGACGAGGCGAGTGCCTCCGCCCGGGATGACGCCGAGGTGACGCTCGAAGTCCCCGACGATGGCGTGGACGGCGATGCCGCCGTACTGGTCGGCGATGGTGGCTGCCGCGTCCCGCAGGGTCTGCTCGCTGACGTCGAACGGCACGAAGCGGGTGAGGGTGCCGGCCTCGGCCAGAGCGTCGAGGAGGGTGCGCGTCTTGTCGGAGGTCCCGGAACCGAGCTCGACCAGGGTGTCGGCGCCGGTCCGGGCCGCGATCTCACCGGCGCGGGCCAGCAGGATCTCGCGCTCGCAGCGCGTCGGGTAGTACTCGGGCAGCCGGGTGATCTCGTCGAACAACCGGCTGCCTCGGTCGTCGTAGAAGTACTTGGGCGGCAGCTCCTTGGGGGTGGCGGTGAGGCCGTCGGTCACGTCGGCGCGCAGGGCGGCATCGAGATCGTCGGGCTGGAGGTGGACGTCCATGGTGGGCGTCGTCACGCGTTCCCCTTTCGGCGGAGGGCGGTAGAGGTCAGGTCGGCGGGCGTGGCCTCGATCAGCGACCCATCGGGAATCGCCTCCCAGCGGGAGCCGTCGTACGGCTCCGAAGCGAGGGTGATCGACGCG
>DATLDH010000084.1:0-9465 GCA_035526015.1 Acidimicrobiales bacterium | reverse complement strand
GGGTGCACCGGCGGCCGCATCCCCGGCTTCACCATCTCGACCGTCACGGCCGAGCCGATGCACGTCGGCACCATCTGCGACAACGGCACGATCTGCCAGGCGCAGGTCGTCGACCGCCGACTCGGCGACTACTTCACCGTCGACATCGACACCGAAGGAAAGGTGTGGACGGTCTATTCCGACACCCGCCAGGGCGGCGCCATCGCCTTGGCGTCGTTCGTGCGTCAGACGGGCGGACCGTCGTTCAAGGCGGGGTTGCCTCCGGTCACGCCGCCCACCACGGCGGCGGCACCCAAGCCCGGCGGTGACCTCCCGGCCACGGGTCAGCAGGAGCCGGGCCGGATCCTGCTGGTGCTGCTGGCTCTCTCAGTCGGCGTGAGCCAACTCGGGCGCTTCGTCGACCGGGGCCGTCGCCTGGCCTGACCACGTGGCGAACATCGCCGCGTAGCGGCCGCCCTGAGCCACGAGCTCGTCGTGGGTGCCGACCTCGACCAGTCCCCCGTCGTCGACGACGGCCACGCGGTCGGCCCGCGCCGCGGTGGTGAGGCGGTGGGCGATGACGATGACGGTACGCCCCTCCATGAGGGCGACCATGGCCGCTTCGACGTCGGCCTCGGTGCCAGGGTCGAGGTTGGAGGTCGCCTCGTCGAGCACGAGCACCTCGGGCGCGGCCAGGGCGGCACGGGCGAGTGACACGAGCTGGCGCTCCCCCGCCGACAGGCGCGAGCCGCGCTCGCGCACCTCGGTCTGCAGGCCCTCGGGGAGCGCGGCGAACCGTTTCTCGACGCCGATGAGCGCCATGGCGGCGCGCACCTCCTCATCGCTGGCGCCGGCCCGACCGATGCGGACGTTGTCGAGGATCGTGCCGCTGAACAGGAAGCCCTCCTGCGGCACGACGCACAGGTGCGACCGCAACGAGGACAGCCGGGTGTCGCGCAGGTCGACGCCGCCAAAGGAGATGGACCCCTCGGTGGGGTCATAGAGACGGGCGATGAGCTTGGCCAGCGTCGACTTGCCGGCGCCGGTGGGCCCCACGAGAGCTATGCGTTCGCCGGGCGCGATGGTGAGGTTGACGCCGGTCAGTACCGGGTTGCGCCCGTCGTAGGCGAAGCCCAGGTCGCGCACCTCGATGCCCCCGCCGGTCGGCAGGTCGACGGCACCGACGCGCTCGGCGATGGGCGACCTGGTGTCGAGCAGGCCGAAGATCTTGGTGAGGGCGGCGCCGGCCGACTGCAGCACGTTGAACAGCTGGCTCAGCACCTGGATGGGCTCGAACAGGTTGGCCAGGTAGAAGACGAAGGCGGCGACGGTGCCCAGCGACGCGTAGCCGGCCTCGACCATCACGCCGCCGATGCCGATCACGGCCGCCGTGGTCGCGACACCGGACAGCTCGATGACCGGGAAGTAGAAGGCCGAGATCTTTATCGCCGTCATCTGGGCGTCGAGCTGGGCGTCGTTCCGTGAGTTGAAGCGCCGCTCCTGCAGCTCCTCGCGACCGAAGGCCTGGATGACGCGCACCCCCGACAGACCCTCCTGCAACAGGGTCAGGGTCTGCCCGATGCGATCGCGGACGGCCAGATAGGCGCGGTTGGACTCACGCCGGAACCAGATGCTGGCCACGGCCACGAGCGGGATGGCCACGATGCAGATCAGTGACAACAAGGGCGACATGCTGACGAGCACCACCACCGAGAGCACCAGGAGCAGCGCGCTGGTGATGAACATGACCAGGCCCTGCTGCACCAGCTCCTGCAACGAGTCGATGTCGCTCGTCATCCGGGCCACCAGCTTGCCGGCCTGCTCACGGTCGAAGAACGCCATCGACATCGACTGGATGTGGTCGAAGACGCGGATGCGCAGGTCGCGGAGGAACTTCTCGCCCACCCGGGTGAAGAGCAGGATCTGGGCGCGAGCGAGAGCAATGGTGGCGATCGACACCGCGAGGAAGGCGATGGCCGCCTTGTTGAGAGCGTCAGGGTCGGCCCGGAGCCGCCCCTCGCTGCCGCCGAGACCGTGGTCGATGCCGAAGCGCAGGAACGCCGGCCCGGCCAACAGGCACAGCACGCCGAGCACCATCACCACCGCGCCGAGCACGACCTCTTTCCGGTAGGGCCGCAACATGGCGATGGCCCGGCGGATGACCTGCTTGGCCTGCTCGCTGCCGATCTTGTCGTCGTCCTCGATCACCGAGTCCATGCCCCACCACATCAGGCCACCACCACGTCGTCCGGGTCGGCGACACCGTCGCCGTCCTCCTGGCGGGCCAGGACCTCGCGATAGCGCTCGTTGGAGGCCAGCAGCTCGTCGTGGGTGCCTTCGGCCACGACCCGGCCCTCGTCGAGCAGCACGACGCGGTCGGCCAGCGCGATGGTGGCCGGCCGGTGGGCGATGACGATGGTCGTCCTTCCCGACATCACCTCGGTGAGGGCCTCGCGGATCTCGTGCTCCTTGGCCGGGTCGACCGAGCTGGTGGCGTCGTCGAGGATGAGCACGCGGGGGTCGGCGAGGATGGCGCGCGCCAGGGCGATGCGCTGTCGCTGCCCACCCGACAGCGAGAAGCCCCGCTCGCCGATCTCGGTCTCGTAGCCGTCGGGCAGGTCGAGGATGAACTCGTGCGCACCCGACAGGCGGGCGGCGCGCTCGACCCTCTCCGGCTCGGCGTCGGGGCTGGCGAAGGCGATGTTGGCCCTGATGCTGTCGCTGAACAGGAACGTGTCCTCGAACACGATGCCGACGGCCTCGCGCAACTCCTTGACCTTCATGTCACGGACGTCGACGCCGTCGATGGCGAGACTGCCGTCGACCAGGTCGTAGAAGCGCGGGATGAGGCGGGCGACAGTCGTCTTGCCGGAGCCGGTCGGCCCGACCAGGGCGACGGCCTCACCGGGCTCCACCACCAGGTCGAAGCCGTCGAGCACCGGACGGGAGCCGGGCGCATACGCGAAGCGCACGTCGCGGAACTCGACCCGGCCGCCGCCCGGGGGCAGGGGCCTGGCGTCGGGCTTGTCGACGACCTCCGGCGCAGTGAGCAGGATCTCCTGCACCCGCTCGGCCGACGCGAC
This sequence comes from Acidimicrobiales bacterium, assembly GCA_035526015.1. Taxonomy (GTDB): domain Bacteria; phylum Actinomycetota; class Acidimicrobiia; order Acidimicrobiales; family DATLDH01; genus DATLDH01. Next base: position 6,403 of record DATLDH010000084.1, on the reverse strand, counting down.
CGCCCGTTGGGCCTGGGCGATGATCTGGCCGGTCATGCGCAGCGGGGCGATCAGCATCACGACGTAGGAGTTGAAGGCGACCAGCTCGCCGATGCTGAGCTTGCCGTCGATCACCTGGTGGCCGCCGTACCAGAGCACCGCCACCAGGCCGAGAGCGGGCAGGAAGTCGATCAGCGGCCAGTACCTGGCGCGGATCCGGGCCAGGTTCATCGATCGGTCGAACACGCGACTCCCGGCGGCGCGCAGGGAGTCGGCCTGGGTCTGCTCGGCGCCGAAGCCCTTCACCACCCGGATACCGGTGACCGTCTCCTCGACGACCGTCGCCAACCCGGCCAGCTCCTGCTGGAGCGCGAGTGACTCGGGGTGGATCTCGGACGAGAACCGCTTGGCGAACACGTTGATCAGCGGCAGGGCACCGAGGGCGAGGAAGGTCAGCCCGACGTTGGTGGAGAGAAGGATCGCAGTGACGGCCAGGAGGGTCAGGACGTTGGAGATGGTGATCGGGATCATCACCACGAAGCCCTGGATCTGCTGGAGGTCGGTGGACAGCCGCGACATGAGCTGGCCGGTCTGGGCGTGGTCGTGGAACGCGAAGTGGAGGCGCTGCAGGTGGGCGAAGAGCCGGTGCCGGAGGTCGGTCTCGGCCCGGTAGGCGATGCCGAAGGCGAAGTACCGCCGCAACCCCATGAAGACGCCCTGCACGAGGCCGAGGGCCACGATGACCAGGGTCCACTTCACCAGGTCGTCGTGATGGCCCTCGCTGATGCCGTCGTCGATGGCGACGCGCACGACGCTGGGCACCGCCACCTTGGCCACGGTCCACACGACTCCGGCCAACACGCCGTACAGCACCCCCCGGCGCTGCCGGCGCACGCTCTGCCACAGCCGCGGCCAGCCCGCGTGCGACTGCTGTGGGGCTTCCGGCATGGCCCCATCCTACGCGGTCGGCGCGAGAGGTCCTTCGGTTATCGAACCATCGACGAGCTCGAACTCGCGGTCGGCGAAGAGCTCGGCCGCCATGGCTCCGGCCGCTCCGGCATCGACGGGCAGGGTACCGACGAACAGCGCGATCCGGCCGTGATCGGACAGGTCGGCCACCACCGGGCCCCAGCGGCCGGCCTCGGGCGCGACGAGCACGACCGCCCGCCCGGCGACGAGGGCCCTGAGGCACTCGTCGACCACGGGTCGGCTCATTCCCGGGTGTGCCACCAGCGGAGACCCACCATGGCGCCCGCGACAGCGAAGCCGAGCAACGACAGGAGGGGGAACAGCGAGCTGATGTCACCCGAGCCCTGGGCCTCGGGCGGTGCCTCCTCGGCCTCGGCCGGGCTGAGGCTCACCGGGGGCAGGTTCGGCACCGTCGAGCGGGACGTGGCGGTGGTCGATGTGGTCGACGCGGTCGTGGTCGAGCGACCGGCGGTCGAGCTGGTGGAGCCGGCCCCGGTCGACGACGTGGTGCTGCCCGGCCGGGACGTCGTGGTGCCCGGGCGGGTCGTCGTGGTCGGCCTGATGGTGGGAGTCGTGGTCGACGACGGCTCCGACGTGCTGGTGGTCGTCGGGAAGATCTGGGCCTCGACCGGCGAGCCTGCGGTCGACATCAGCCACACCAGCGCAGCCAGGGCGGCGACGGCCGTCAGCCGCCTGGTCATCCGAAGCTGCTGGGGAAGGCCTCGCGGAGCGAGGGGTTGGCCCGGTCCTTGGCCGACAGGATCTGGCCCTCCGGGCCGATGGGCCAGGCGATGGCGAGATCGGGGTCGTCGAAGGCCACCGCCGGGTACCCGCCGGACGCGGCCAGGCCGGCGTCGTAGAGCCCGGTGACGAGGTAGGTGTAGACGAGGTCGTCGTCGAGTGACTGGAAGGAGTTGCCCAGCCCGGCCGGCACGTAGATGGCCCGCGTGCCGTCGAGGTCGAAGCACTCATGGCGGCCGAACGTCGGCGACTCCGTGCGCAGGTCGACGATGGCGGCGAATGCGGAGCCGGCCACGACGTGGATGTACTTGTCCCAAGGCTCGGCATGGACGCCGCGGATCACGCCCCGGCGCGAGCGCGAGACGCTCATCTGCACCGGCGCGATGGCGGGCAGTCCGAGAGCCTGCATCTTCTCGGTCTGCCACGCCTCGGTGAAGCTCCCCCGCTCGTCGTCGGCGCGGTGCAGCTCGATGCTGACCAGGCCGTCGATCGACGTCGACACGATGAACGGACGGTCGGGTGCGGTGCTCACGACTCGAACCGGCCGTAGCCGCCGCGGTAGAAGAGCAGTGGCCCCGCCTCGTCACCCAGGCCCATGTCCTCCACCGAGGCGACGACGATGAGATGGTCACCGGCATCGTGCTCGGTGATGATGCGGCAGTCGACCCAGCCCAGCGAGCCGTCGAGCCGGGGGGAGCCGGTCACCGAAGTGTGGTGCCAGTCGATGCCCTCGAACAGGTCGTCACCACCTATGGCGAACGCACGGCACAGCTGCTCCTGGTCCTCGCCCAGCACGTTGACGCAGAACGCGCCCGCGGCCGCGATCCGCGGCCACCGCGACGAGTTGCGGGCCGGGCAGATGGAGATCAGCGGCGGATCGAGCGACAGCGCGGTGAGGCTCTGGGCCGTCCACCCCACCGGCCCGGCATCGGTCGTGGCGGCGACGATGACCACGCCCGTGCAGAAATGGCCCATCACCTGCCGGTAGCGGGCCGCGTCGAAGGCGGCGGAGGGCTCGGCCACGGGCGCGATCAGCGGGGAGACAGGTCGATGACGAGGCCCTCGGATGCGGCGACGACATCGTCGAGCCCGAGGCGCGCCGCCGTGGCCTCGGCTCCTGCCACGAGCTCGTCCATCTGCTCGTCGTCGTGGCCGGGGTCGTGGTGGAAGAGCACGAGCTTGCGGGCGCCGGCCCGCTTGGCGACCAGCACGGCGTAGTCGAAGGTGCAGTGGCCCCAGTGGGACTTCTCCTGGAACTCCTCGGGCGTGTACTGGGCGTCGTGGATCAGGACGTCGACGCCGTCGCACAGCTCGAGCACCGAGTCGCTCACCGACTCCAGGTCGAGGGGCGCCTGATGATCGCTGATGTAGGCGACCGACGCGCCATCGCGGTCGACGCGGTAGCCGGCGGTAGCGCCCTTGTGCGGGACGCTGCGCACCTTCACCTTTGCCGATCCGATGGCGAAGTCCTCGTCGCTCACCGAGTGAAAACGCATCTCGCCGCGGAACTCGTCGCGCGTGATCGGGAAGTACGGCGGCTTGATGAGGTCGGAGAACGCCTGGCCCAGCTCCATGTCCGGCTCGGTGGGCGCGTAGATGTCGAGCTGGGCCCCCGGACGGTCGATGGGTGGGAAGAACGGGAGGCCCTGGATGTGGTCGAAGTGGATGTGGGTCACCAGGGCCGAGGCGCGGAACGAGCCGTCGGTGGGCTGGGTCAGGCCCCAGGTGCGGATGCCGGTGCCGAGGTCGAACATGATCGGCGCCTCGCCCGGCGAGTCGAGGATCACGCATGCGGTGTTGCCGCCGTAGCGCATGTTGGCTTCGCACGGGCAGGGGCAGGATCCCCGCACGCCGTAGAACGTGATCTTCACTGAACTCCACCCCCCCTCGGCCAGCCGAGGGGAAGGGTACTCATGGCGGCGACGGGATTCCCGACGGCCGTGACGCCGGTCACCGCGTGCCGGTACCCACCAGCCCCCGCTGCTGCAGCATGACCTTCAGGTCGTGCGGGCTGGTGGCCGCCGTCATGGCGCCGCGGAGGTCGATGGAGCCCCGTTCGTAGAGCTTCACCAGGGCCTGGTCGAAGGTCTGCATCCCGTAGTACTCGCCCTCGGCCACGATCTCGTGGATCTCGCTGGTCTTCTGCGGATCAAGAATGCACTGCTGGATGCGGCCGTTGGCCACCATGATCTCGAGGACGGCGACCCGCCCGGCGCCGTCGACGGTCTGCACCAGGCGCTGGCAGACGGTGCCCTTGATCGACCCGGCCAACGCCACCCGTACCTGGTTCTGCTGGTACGGGGGGAAGAAGTCGACGATGCGGTTGATCGTCTCGGGCGCGTCGATGGTGTGGAGGGTCGAGAGGACGAGGTGACCGGTCTCGGCCGCGCTCAGAGCGGCGGCGACCGTCTCCTGGTCGCGCATCTCACCGACCAGGATGACGTCGGGGTCCTGCCGCATGGCGGCCCGCATGGCCGTGGCGAAGTCCTGGGTGTCGAAGCCGACCTCACGCTGGTTGATCGAGGACTTCATGTCGCGATGGAGGACCTCGATGGGGTCCTCGATGGTCACGATGTGGCACTCGCGGTTCTGATTGATGTGATCGATCATGGCGGCGAGGGTCGTCGTCTTGCCCGACCCGGTCGGGCCGGTCACGAGGACGAGGCCACGGTGCTCGAGGGCCAACCGGCCGATGACGTCGGGCGGCAGCCCGAGCTCCTCGAAGGTGGACGCCGAGGTGCGCACCCGGCGGAAGATGGCGGCGACCGAGCCCCGCTGACGGAAGACGTTGACGCGGAAGCGGCCGAGGCTCTCGGCCGAGTACGCGAAGTCGGCCTCGCCCCTGGTGGAGAAGTGCTCGGCGATCTCGGGACGCATGATGGCCGTGGCCATCTCTGCGGTCTGCTCCGAGCTGAGGGCGGGCTCGCCCTCCATGAGCCGCAGCTCGCCGTGCACCCGGATGCGGGGTGGCGAGCCGACCTTGATGTGGAGATCGGACCCGTCGGCCTCGCTCAGCACCCGGAGGCACCGGTCGAGGGCGGCGTGACTACTCATGGCAGGGCGCATCGTACCTGCTCATCGGTACTGTGCCCCTATGGAGCCGACCGCCCGACGAGTGACCGCGAACGACGTCGAGTTCGGAGTGCTCGAGCTCGGGCCCGACGACGGGCCACTGGCGTTGTGCCTCCACGGATTTCCCGACTCCGCCCACACCTGGCGGTTGTTGCTGCCGGAGCTGGCGGAGCGGGGCTGGCACGCGGTCGCACCGTTCATGCGCGGGTACGCGCCGACCGCCGTCCCCGCCGACGGTCGATACCAATCGGGGGCGCTCGTGGCCGATGCCTGTGCGCTCCACGATGTGCTGGGCGGCGACGGCCGAGCGGTCGTCATCGGCCACGACTGGGGCGCCAGTGCCGCCTACGGGGCGGCGGCGTACGAGCCCGATCGCTGGAACCGGGTCGTGGCCGCCGCCGTCCCTCCGTCCGGCGCCCTCGGCATGGGGTTCCTCGACTTCGACCAGCTCCGGCGCAGCTGGTACATGTTCTTCTTCCAGAACCCCCTGGCCGACGTGGCCGTGTCCATGAACGACCTCGCCTTCATCGGCCGGCTGTGGGAGGACTGGTCGCCGGGCTACGACGGCGCCGCCGACGTCGAGAACGTGAAGGACTGCCTGCGCGACCCGGCCCATCTCGCCGCCGCGCTCGGCTACTACCGCGCCCTGTTCGATCCCTCGAAGCACGTCCCCGAGCTGGCCGAGCAGCAGGCGGCTACGGGCGCGGTGCCGCCTCAGCCCACCCTGTACCTCCACGGGCGGTCCGACGGGTGCCTCGGGGTCGGCCTCACCAGCCGGGCCGGCGAGTTCCTGTCGGCGGGCTCACGGGTCGAGGTCGTCGACGACGCCGGGCACTTCCTCCACGTCGAGCAGCCCGCCGTCGTCAACGGCCTGATCACCGACTTCATCGGCCAGCCCGGCTAAGGCCACGCGCCCACCGGCGAGGCGCTCGACCAGGCCGTCACCCACCAGCGCATCCAGGATCCGCCCCGTCCTCCGGTCGCCACTGCCCACCTCTGTCGCGTCGGCCGGGCCGGACCGGAGCACGGCGATCACTCTCCCGCGCAGCTGACGGTCGGATCCCTCGAAGCGCGACTGTGGCCGGCCGGCGGCCGCCGACGTGGCCGCCGGGTCGGGGACCGGGTGGCCCTGCCCGCGCCAGGCACAGGCCGCGGCAACCGGGCACTCCTCGCATCGCGGGTGGCGGCGTATGCACACCGTTGCGCCGAGGTCGAGGACGGCCTGGTTCCACTCCCAGACCCGACCCGTCGGCACCAGCTCGTCGGCGCGTCGCTGTGCCTCCCTGGGCGCCAGTGGGCGACCGCCGATGCGAGCCAGCATCCGTCCCGCGTTCACGTCGAGCACGCCATGGTGGGCCTCGAAGGCGAACGCCAGCACGGCCCTGGCCGTGTACGGGCCGACACCCGGGAGCGCCAGCAACGCGGCCAGGTCGGCGGGCACGCGACCATCGTGGCGCTCGACGATGGCGACGGCGCTGCGATGGAGGTTCACGGCCCGGCGGTTGTAGCCGAGGCCGTCCCACATACGCACCACCTCCCCCGGGGTCGCGGCCGCGCACGTCGCGGCGTCGGGGAAGCGCCGGAGGAACGCCTCGTAGCGCGGCACGACCCTCGCCACCTGCGTCTGCTGGAGCATGGCCTC
>DATLDH010000048.1:0-7556 GCA_035526015.1 Acidimicrobiales bacterium | reverse complement strand
CTCGGACTCCGCCAGCGACGTCGCCAACGGCTCGCGGATCTCCTCGAGCCTGGCCCGCTCCTCGCCCAACCGCGTCCGCGCCGTCTGCTCGTCCATGGCGAGCCACTGTAGGGCTCCATCACTGGTCCCTTCGCCGTGGGCCGCCTCGGGGTCGAACCGAGACCTGAAGGATTAAAAGTCCTCCGCTCTGCCATTGAGCTAGCGGCCCCCGGGCGGAGTGTAGGAGTCCGCTTTGCCCGGTGGACCGTCGACGTGACGAGGCGTACCGTGACCCACGATGTCGTCCGGTCGCATCGCCGCGGTTGTCGTCGGCGGGCTGCTCCTCGCCTTCGCCGCCCTCGTGGCTCTCTACGCCGGCGAGCCGTTCAACCTCGCCAGCATCGGCGGCCTGGTCGGTGTCGTCCTGATCGTCCGGGCCGTGCGGGCGACGACCGAAGGGCGGGCCGAGTAGCCGCCCGAGCGCGGGATCTAACCTGCCGGCGTGTCGCAGATCCTCGAGGCCCTCTACCGCGGCGACGCGGAGACCGCCCAGCTGCATGCGACCGTCACCCCTGACATGGACCAGTTCGAGGCAGCCGCCATCGGCAACGCCGACCGACTGGCCGAGCTCCTCGACCGCGATCCGGCGGCCAAGGACCGCTTCGCTCCCGACGGCTTCACCGCGTTGCAGCTGGCGGCGTTCTTCGGCCGCGTCGATGCGACACAGGTGCTCCTCGACCACGGCGCCGACCCGTCGCCCGTGGCGCGCAACGACATGAAGGTGCAGGCCCTGCACTCGGCGACGGCCGGCCGCCATCACGAGGTCGTCGAGCTGCTCCTGGCCGCCGGCGCCGACGTCAACGCCCGCCAGCAGGGTGGCTGGACACCGCTCATGCAGGCCGCCCACCACGGCGACATGGAGCTGGTCGACATGATGCTGGCCTACGGTGCCGACCCCACCGCGACGGTCGACGACGGGCGCGACGCCGCCGCCCTGGCCGCCGAGGGCGGGCACGACGCTGTCGCCGAAATCCTGCGCACGCCCTAGCGGCGCTCCGTAGCCTCCGCCCGTGACCGCGAGCGATCCGGGGCCGGAGGAGCCGGCCGCCCACCCCGGCGGAGGCCTGTTGGTGCGGGCCCGCTCGCTGGCGCCCGATCTCAGCCCGCTGCGCACCTCGCCCGACTTCCGTCGGCTGTTCTTCGGCAACGGCGTGTCGTTCATGGGCAGTCAGCTGACCGCGGTGGCCGTGCCGTTCCAGGTGTACCGCATCACCGGGTCGTCGCTGGCCGTCGGCCTGCTCGCGTTGTGCCACCTCGTGCCGCAGCTGACGCTGTCGCTCGTCGGCGGCTCGCTCGCCGACTCCATGGACCGCAGGTCGTTGGTCAGACGATGTGAGCTCGGGATGCTCGCGGTGTCGCTGCTCCTGGCCGCGAACGCGATGGTCGGCACGCCCCGCTTGTGGGTGCTCTATGTGCTGGCCTTCGTCGGGGCCGGGTTCGACGCCCTCGGCCGCCCGGCGCTGTGGGCCATGATCCCGCGCCTCGTGCCGCCCGAGCAGTTCGTGGCGGCGTCGAGCCTCAACGCGCTCTACTTCAACCTCGGCGCCGCCGCCGGGCCGGCCGCGGCCGGGTTCCTCATCGCCGGTGCGGGCCTGTCCGCGACCTACATCGTCGACGCCCTCACGTTCGCCGCCGCCCTCGTCGCCCTGTCCCGGATGGCCCCCCTGCCGCCGGCCGACGACGCGCCGGCCCCGGGCTGGTCGAGCATCGTCGAGGGCCTCCGTTACGCGCGCGCCCGGCCGGTGCTGATGGGCACCTACCTCATCGATTACAACGCCATGGTCTTCGGGATGCCCCGCGCCCTGTTCCCCGCGCTGGCCTCCAGCCTGGGCGGCGGGGCGCGGACCCTCGGCTTCCTCTACGGCGCGCCCTACGCCGGCGCTCTCCTGGTCACGATGACGGGCGGGTGGATGCGGCAGTTGCGGCGCCAGGGTGCCGGGATCGCCGTCTCGGTCCTGGTGTGGGGCCTGGCGATCCTGGCCTTCGGGCTCACGCGGTCGCTCGTGGCGGCCCTGTTCTTCCTCGCCGTCGCCGGCGGCGCCGACATGGTGAGCGGCGTCTTCCGGATGGCGATCTGGAACCGGATCATCCCCGACCACATCCGCGGCCGGTTGGCCGGCATCGAGCTGGCCAACGTGACGAGCGGGCCGGCGCTGGGCGACGTCGAGGCCGGCACGGTTGCCGCGCTGACCTCGGTGCGGTTCTCGGTGGTGTCGGGCGGGGTGGCGTGCATGGTCGGGGTGGCCGTGCTGTCGGTGTTCCTGCCGTCGTTGCTCAGCTACGACTCCGAGCACCCGACCGCGTCATGAACCAGCCGATGAGGATCGATATCTCGTAGAAGAGGCACATCGGGATGGCCATGGCCAGCATCGTGTACGGGTCCTGGCTCGGCGTGACCACGGCGGCGACGACGGTCATGACGACGATCGCCATGCGCCGCTGCCGGCGGAGGGTCGCCGGGCTCAGCACGCCGACGAGCTGCAGGAAGACCAGCAGCACGGGGAACTCGAACACGAGACCGAACGCCAGCAGGACCTTCAGGAGAAAGCTCAGGTAACGGGCGGGGCTGAAGATCGTCTCCACGTCGCTGCCGGCGATCCCGATGAGGAACTCGAGCGCCTTGGGGAACGTCACGAACCCCAGCGCCGTGCCGCCGACGAACAGCAGCACCGACGAAAGGACGAACGGCACGGCGTACCGCTTCTCGCGCTGCTCGAGCCCCGGCGTCACGAACCGCCATATCTGCCACAGCACCACCGGCGACCCCAGCAGGATGCCGCCGTAGGTGGCCACGTTGATGCGCGCCGCGAAGCCCTCCAGCGGTGAAGTGATGAAGAGCTTGCACTCCTCGCCGGCCGGGAGCGTGTCGCAGTACGGCTGGATCATCACGTCGAGGAGTCGGTGGTAGAGGAGAAAGACCACGGTGCCGCCGAGCGCGACGGCGGCGATCGACTTGATGATCCGGCTGCGAAGCTCGGTCAGGTGGTCGACGAGCGTCATGGCTGCCGGCTCAGCGGGCACGGGTCCTCCCCCCGGGAATTCGGCCGACGACGCGCACGCGTCATGCCTAGCCTTCCCCGCTCGTGGGTGCCATCGAGGTCGCGAGCGTCGGCTACTCGCGGCCGGGTGGCCGGACGCTGCTCAGCGACGTGAGCTTCCGGGTGGGCGACGGCCGGCACGCCGCCCTCGTCGGGGCCAACGGATGCGGCAAGACCACCCTGCTCCGGCTTCTCGCCGGCGACCTGACGGGTGCCTCCGGAGTGCTGCGCATCGACGGTCGCGCCGCCTACATGCCGCAGTTCATCGGCTCGATCCGGGATGCCACGACGGTGCGCGACCTGCTGGTGTCGCTGTCGTCGCCGGCCGTGCGCGACGCCGCTGCCGAGGTCGCCGCCAGCGAGGCGACCGCTGCGACCGACGGGATGCGGTACGCCAACGCCCTGGCGCGCTTCGGCGAGGCCGGGGGCTACGACGCCGAGGTCCTGTGGGACACCTGCACCACGGCCGCCCTCGGTCTCGACCTCGACGCCGCCGGAAGCCGACCTGTCTCGACGCTGTCGGGGGGCGAGCAGAAGCGGCTGGCCCTGGAGGCGCTGCTCCGCTCCGACGCCGAGGTGCTCCTCCTCGACGAGCCCGACAACTACCTCGACGTCCCGGCCAAGCGCTGGCTGGAGGAGCAGCTGCGCGCCACGCGCAAGACCGTGCTGCTGGTGAGCCACGACCGCGAGCTGCTGGCGCGGGCCGCCGACCGCATCGTCACCCTCGAGGCCGGTGGCGCGTGGGTGCACGGCGAGTCGTTCACCACCTACCACGCGGCGCGACGGGCCCGCCTCGACCGCCTCGACGAGGAGCACCGTCGCTTCCACGAGGAGCGCGATCGCCTCGAGACATCCATGAAGGAGATGAAGCGCCGCGCCGCCATGAGCGACGCCAACGCGGCGAGGGCGCGGGCACTGGAGACCAAGCTGCGCCGCTTCGAGGCCACCGCCGCGCCCCCCGAGCGGCCCAAGGAGCAGGCCGTGACGGTGCGACTGGCGGGCGGGCGCACTGGCAAGCGCGCCGTCACCATCGAGGCGCTCGGCTTCCCGGGCATCGTCCGGCCCTTCAGCACCGAGATCTGGTTCGGCGAGCGGGTCGGCATCCTCGGCCGCAACGGCACGGGCAAGACCCACCTGCTGCAGCTCCTCGGCGGCGGGGCGGTGGACCACACCGGTGAGGCGCGGCTCGGCGCGCGCGTCGTGCCCGGCCTCTTCTCCCAGACCCACGACCATCCCGAGCTGCAGGGCCGCCCTGTCCTCGAGGTGGTCCTCGAAGCCGGCTTGGCCCGCGGACCGGCCATGGCCGCGCTGCGCCGCTACGAGCTCGACGGATGCGCCGATCAGCCGTTCGAGACGTTGTCAGGAGGGCAGCAGGCGCGTGTGCAGGTGCTGCTGCTCGAGTTGCGGGGGGCCACGCTGCTGCTGCTCGACGAACCCACCGACAACCTCGACCTGGCCTCGGCCGAGGCGCTGGAGGACGGCCTGTCGCGCTTCGAAGGCACCGTTCTCGCCGTCACCCACGACCGGTGGCTGATGCGCTCCTTCGACCGCTTCCTGGTGTTCAGCACCGACGGGCGCGTCCTGGACTCACCCGAGCCCGTCTTCTCCTGACGGGCTGCGACAGACTTCCGCCATGGACGTCTTCGAGGCCATCCGCACCACCCGCGCCATGCGGCGCATCGACCCCGACCGTCCGGTCTCCGACGCCGACCTCCGCACCATCGTCGAGGCGGCGACCAAGGGGCCGTCGGGCGGCAACTCCCAGCCGGTGCGTTGGCTCGTGGTCACCGACCCAGAGAAGCGCCGGCGACTCGGCGAGATCTACCAGAAGGCATGGGAGCCGGTCAGCAGGTACTACAAGACCCAACCCATGGGCGACACGCCCGTCATGCGCTCGGCCGACCACCTCGGCGAGCACTTCGCCGACGCACCCGCGGTGGTCATCCCCTGCGCCGCGCAGTCGGGCATGACCGGTGACTCGTCGGTGTTCGGCGCCGTGCAGAACCTCTGCCTGGCCGCCCGGGCGCTCGGCCTCGGCACGACGTTGACGACCGTGCACAAGCTGCACGAGCAGGAGGTGCGCGACGTCCTCGGCATCCCCGACGACGTCGTCACCTATTGCATGATCCCGGTCGGCTACCCCACAGGGAAGTGGGGCGAGGCGAAGCGCAAGCCCGTCGACCAGGTCATGTACTGGAACACCTGGGAGCAGCCGCCCCCGGCGGGCTAGAGGCCCCAGTCGTCGCCGGTGCCGATGGCCCGGCGGCGCGCCCGTTCCACCATCCGCTGGTTCTCGTCGGGGCCGCTCAGCCGCACCGCGGTCGCATGGAGGGCGAGCGGGATCGCCGTGGCGCCGGCCGGGAAGAGGAACCACGGGTAGCCGGCGCCGGTGAGCAGCCAGATCAGGACCAGGAACGCGTTGAGGGCCACCCAGGTCGCGGCGTGGAAGGCGAGGCTCTTGCCGCGGCTCGCGGCCTTGGCCTCGAGCTCGGCGAGGGCGGCGGCCTCGAAGTCGTCGGTCACACGTCCTCCCGATCGGGATCGGTCTCCACCAGTTGGGTGAGCTCGACCTCGACGTCGGCCAGCAGCTCGAGGATGGCCTCGGCCGCCACCGGTCCCACCTGGACGTCGCGGCACGGCGCGGATGACGAGAACGCGTCGAGGATCCGGCCTACCGTCCTCTCGCGCGCGGGCATGGCGCTCAGGGCCGGCCCGGTGCGCAGCGCAGTGTCGGGACCGGTGCTCTGGCTGCGGTGGTACCGGCCGAGGGCGGAGCGCCCGGTCGGCGTCAGCGAGTAGTACCGGCCGCCGTCGGCGCTCACGGCGGACACGACGAGTCGCCTGTCCTCCAGTTCGACGAGGGTGGGATACAGCCGGCCCGGACTCAGCCGGTGGCCATCGCCCCCGAGCGCATCGACCGCGGCCATGAGCGCGTAGCCGTCGTGGGGGCCACCCTCGTCGAGGGCCTGGAGCACGAGGCCGGTGAGCCGCGGGCCGGAGCTCACGAGACGCGGGCGATGACCTTCTCGCCGAACTCGCCCAGCGTCCGCTGCAGCGTGTCGAGGTCGAACCCGAGGGGCGGGATGACGAGCCGGTCGACCCCGACGTCGGCGAACCGCTTGGCGCCGTCGGGGTCCATGGCGCCACCGGCGGTGATCTCGATGGCCGACGGGTCGCGGCCCGCCTCCTTGGCGGCGCGCGTCATCACCTCGAGCAACCCGGCGATCTCCTCCGGCCCTCCGGCGTTGGCCGGGAAGAACCCGTCTCCCAGTCGACCGGCCCTGCGAGCGGCGGCCTCGGTGTGGCCACCCACGTGGATCGGGACGCCACCCGACTGGACGGGCTGCGGGTGGCTCTTGGCCTTGGCGAAGGATGCGAAGCGGCCGTCGAAGGTCGGCTCGGCCTCGGTCCAGAGCGAGCGCATGGCGGCGACGTACTCATCGGTGCGCGCGCCGCGCTCGGAGAACGGCACGCCGATGCAGTCGAACTCCTCGCGCAGCCAGCCCACGCCGATGCCCAGCAGGAACCGTCCACCCGACAGCACGTCGAGCGTGGCGGCCTCCTTGGCCAGGACGACGGGGTTGCGTTGCGGGAGGATCAGGATGCCGGTGGCCAGCTTGATCGTCCGCGTCACCGCCGCCACATAGGACAGCCAGATGAGCGGGTCGGGGATGGGCGTCTCCTCGGGGCCCGGCATCTTTCCCGACGCCGAGTACGGATAGGGCGACTCGTAGCCGGCCGGCACCACGACGTGCTCGACGGTCCACAGCGACTCGAAGCCGCTCTCCTCGGCGATGCGCGCCAGGCCGGCGGCATGCTCGGGCCCGGCGCTCGGCCCGGCGTTGGCGAAGACGATCCCGAACTTCATGGGCGAATGCCTAGCGCGACCGGGTGGTTCGCGCTCGGCGTCGTTTGCGCAGGTCACAGGGCGGGAACACCCAGGACATGACCCTGCTGCTGATCGCCATCCTCATCATCCTGGTACTGGCGCTCTCGGGACCGACCTACATGGCACGGCGCCCGAGCCGCCGCCGGGTGGTCGAAACGACCTACGACGACGACCCCATCTGAGCCACCGCGCTCGAACCGAAAGGACGTATCACCATGGCCCGACGAGTTGAGACCGAATACGTGGACGACGTCGTCGTCGACGACCGCCGCCCCGCTTTCTTCAACCCCGTGGGCGCCATCGTGAGCCTGACCCTCCTGGGCCTGCTCATCTGGGCGCTCTTCTGGGGCCCCATCGGCGAGATGTTCGACGGTGACGGCAACGGCCCGTCGGTCGACACGCCGAACATCAACAACACCAACAAGTAACAAGCACCGCGATCGCACGAGGGGCCCCTCCGGGGGCCCTTCGTCGCGTCTCAGCTGCCGACGTCCTCGCTCCGGACATTGGCGACGCGGAAGAACTCGGCCGGGTCGTGGCGCAGCAGCAACAACAGGTTCGTCCACACGTCGGCCGGGGGCGTCTCTCGG
>DATLDH010000083.1:0-25747 GCA_035526015.1 Acidimicrobiales bacterium | reverse complement strand
GCGCGCCGCCGGTCTCGCGCTCACCGATGGGTCGCACACCCCACGAGCGGTCGCGGGTGCCGTGCACCCGGTCCCCGCTCACGGCGATGGTGTTGCCGCTCACGGTGATCGACCCGTCGTAACGCCCGTTCTGGGTGAGCCTGGTGATGTCGAACACGGTGCGGTAGCCGTTCTGCCAGAGGTAGTGGGGCTCGTCGAACACCGGACCGCGCTGGGTGAAGGTGAGGTCGGCGGAGATGCCCGACTCGGCATCGTCGACGGTCACCCGCAGGATGCGCAGCGGCTCGACGATCTCGACCCGGATGGGCCCGACGCGGGTGTCGAGCCGGTTGTCGCCCAGCAGCCGCGAGGCGCGCACGTTGTGCTGCACGCCGTCGACGATCACGCTGAAGGCGGCGTCCATCACGTTGCGGCCCGGGTACTGGCCGAGGGCGACGGCGAAGAACAGCGATCCGTCGGGCTCGTAGCCGTTGAAGAAGAAGCGGTCGTAGAGGTTCCTGGCGTGCCCCGGGTCCCGCACGGGGCGGGACGACTGGTGCAGCGGGTACTCGTCGCCGGGCGTAATCACCCTGGTAGACCTACACCATGCCGGTCCTCGATGAGCGCCATGACTTCGCCCACCCCGTGGAAGGCGACGAGGCCTGGTGCGAGTCGTACTACTTCAACGCCTATCACCCGGCGACCGACACCGGCTTCTACACCCGCATCGGCGTGCGGCCCAACGAGGGCACCATCGATGTCGGGCTCACCCTGTGGCTGCCCGGCAACGAGGTGGCGTCGGTGCGCGCCGTGCGCGAGCAGCGGGAGATGACCGACGACAACCTCGAGGTCGGCGGCGTGCGCTACGAGCGACGCGTGCCCATGAAGGAGTGGCACCTCACGGCCGAGGCCGACGCGTGGATCACGAAGGCCGGGGCGGATCAGAAGCAGGGTCGCCTCGCCCCGATCAAGGTCGATGCCACGTTCGCCGCCCTCATCCCGGCCATCGGCGCCGACGGCCAGCGCAAGGAGGGCGAGGGCGCATCGGCCGCCACCCGGCAGATCGTGGGCAAGGGCCACCTCGAGCAGGCCGGCCGCTGGACCGGAGGCATCGAGGTCGATGGCGCCCGCTACGACTGGACCGACGACTGCCGCGGCAACCGCGACAAGTCGTGGGGGCCGCGCCGTTGGGGCGGACCCAAGATGTGGCGGTGGTTCTCGGTGAACCTCGGCGACGACGTGCACTTCGGCGGCATCCGCATCGGCACCGAGGCCGGCGACCTCCACCGCGGGTGGGTGTGGCGCGACGGGTCGCACGCCAGCATCCGCGACTGGACGGTGCGCACCGAGATGGCCGACGACGGCGTGACGCACGAGGTGTCGCACGTCGACGCCACCGACTCCACCGGACGCGTCCATCAGCTGCGGGCCGACGTGCTGCGGGTGCATGGCATCCCGCCGGGCGCGGCGTCGACGACGGTGGTCGGTGAGGGTTTGGCCAAGTGGTCGTGCGACGGCTTGGAGGGCTACGGCATCAGCGAGTACCTCCACCAGCTCGACGACGCCGGTCGTCCCGTCGTCCCCGTCGAATAGGAGGACCCGTGTCCGACCAGCTCGAGCGTTCGCTGGAGATCCTGACCTCGGCCGAGCTCGAGCCGATCGTCGACATGGTGTTCCGGGCGTTGGGCCCCGACTCCTACGAGGCCACCTCCGCCGACGGGTCGTCGCGGTTCAGCCGCCGGGTGGTGGGCGGTGCCTGGGAGTTCACCATCGACGCCGTGGAGGGTGCCGACCCGCTGGCCAACGACGCCACCGACGCGTTCGTGGGCCTGGAGGCGGAGCGGGCCGGGCTCCACCCGCACCGCAAGGACAACGCCTACCCCAACGGCCGCGAGCAGGTGGCCCAGCTGTTCGACTCCGCCGACGCGCCCGACCTGCTGGTGCTGCACTCGGCGGCCCACAACTGGGAGGACCAGGGCGGCCACCTCGGCGAGCACGGCTCCATCGACGCCATCCAGGCGCGGGCCCCGTTCATCATCGCGGGAGCGGGTGTTCGTGGTGACGGCCGGCTGCCGCGCCACTGCCGGCTCATCGACGTGGCGCCCACGGTGCTGTCGCTGCTCGGTGCCACCCCGGGTCCTGGGATCGGTCTGACCGGCGAGGGGCGCGACGACGCCTTCCTCGCCCGCCAGGACGGCGAGCCGCTCACCGACCTGCTCGAGGGGTCGCGCGCCGACCACGTCGTGGGGTTCCTCCTCGACGGCTGCAACCCCAACGTGCTGTATGCGATGGCCGAGGCCGGTGAGGCGCCCAACGTGGCGCGCCTCATGTCGATGGGAACGACCTTCGATCATGGCGCCCTGAGTGGGCTGCCCACGGTGACCCTCGCCAACCACACCGGCACCCTGACCGGCTGCTATCCGGGCCACCACGGGATCCTCCACAACGCCTGGTACGACCGGGCCAAGGGCGAGCAGGTCATCACCAACTCGCCGGCCACGTGGCCGTGGGCCATGCAGCGGTTGCGTACCGACGTCGAGACCATCCACGAGGCGGTGCAGCGGGCGTTCCCGGGCGCGTTCACCGCCTCCTTCGACGAGCCCGCCGATCGGGGCGCCAGTCACTCGACGTTCGACGCCATCCGCGACGGGCGGTTCCCCGACCGCTTCCCGACCGACCAGCTCGAGCACTCGACCGAGCGCTTCGTGCGCCCGTCCAAGGACTACCGGCGCATGTCGAGCATCGACCACCTCGGGGCCAAGGACTGCGTCGACCTCTGGGCCGAGGTGTCGCCACAGTTCACCTGGATGAACTTCGCCCTCACCGACTCCGCCTTCCACGAGGGAGGCCCCCACTCGGAGATGGCCGCCGCCTCGGTGCGCGACACCGACGCCCGCCTGGGCCAGGTGCTGGCGGCCGTCGAGCGGGCCGGCGTGTTCGACCGCACCGCCTTCGTCCTCGTCGCCGACCACGGCATGGAGGAGACCGACCCCGCCGTCCGCGGTGACTGGGGCCCCGCCCTCCGCGACGCCGGCATCACCTTCCGCGACGAGGCCTACGGCTTTCTCTACTTCGTCTGACCGCGGCGGCGGTGACGATGCCGAAGGCGAGGTGGTCGGCGACCTGAGGGCCCGGGTCGAGATCGCGAATTGCGGGGAAGCGGCGCCCGATGACGCCGAGGTCGAGCGCCGCTATCGCCAGGCCGGCGACGGCCCCCCACAGCACGGTGCGGCGGCGGGGGAGGGCGCGGCTGAGCACGAGCCCCCACCAGAGCGAGATGGCGCCGTGGGCGATCCCGCCCGCGGCCAGCCGTAGGGCCCTGGGTGACGAGATCGGCACCAGCAGCGTCCCGGCCGCCGCCGACGAGTCGAGCAGGTTCTCGCCCCGCGCCATCGAGACGGCGGTGGACGGCGCTCCACTCAGCACGGCGGCCCAGGCTGTCGCGACCACGCCGTCGCCGACCCACGTGGACGTCATCGTGGGCAACGTAGCGTTGGTGGCGTGCGGGTCGTCCGGGTCGTCGTGGTGGTGGGGCTCCTCGGGCTGACGGCTGGTGGGTGCAACCGGGATGAGCCGGATGCGGCCAGGCCGCGGGTCAAGGGCGAGCTGGTGGGGCTGTTCGCCGTGTCACCCGGGCGGTGCGGCACGGTGGCGACGGGATCCTGGGTGCGCATCGTCAACCCCGACGGATCGCTGACCGGTGGTCCGTTCGTCGAGAACCGTGACTCGCCCTGCCCTGACCGCACCGTCACGCCGTTGTGTCCGGGCGCCGAGGGGGGCCTGCGCACTGGCGACTACCAGCCGTTCACCGGCTCGCCGTTCGACTTCGCCGGCGACGCGCGCGACAACGCCATCGTCGAGCCGGTCACGTGGCTGTCGGTGCGTTTCGCCCTGGCCAGCAACCAACGCGACCCACAGGCCAAGACGCGCGTCCCGCGGCCCACGGTCCTGGCGAAGGGACGCGCGCTGTCCGGCAACCTGCGGGCGATGTCGGTGGCGTGGAGCGGGCAGTTCCTCAACGTCGGCGCGCCCAAGCCCGACGGCTCGGTGCCGGGACTGACAGGTGGGCCGCGCGGTGCCTTCGACGAGCGCAGCGGCACCTACACCCTGGAGTGGTCGAGCCTCCTCGTGGGCGGTCCGTTCAACAACTCCACCATCGTCTTCCACCTGGAGGGAACGTTCACGAGATCGGCGTGATCCGGCTTGCCGGCCCCGCCGACGCCGCCGAGCTGGCCGAGGTGGAGCGCCGCACGGCTATGGGATTCGGCGGCACCGAGCTGGTGATCGACCGGGGCGACGACTGGTTCGCGCCCTACCGCCTCATGGGAGACGCCGAGGTCATGGTCGCCGAGGTCGACGGAGCCATCGTCGGGCTGGTCGCCGGGGCACTCCACCCGGCGAACGTGGGCGGTGTCCCGCGGCGGATGCTCTACATCCACCATGCCCGCATCCTGCCCGCCCACCAGGGGCGCGGCATCGCCTTCCGGCTGAGCAGCGCCCTCTTCGAGTCGTTCCGCGAGCGCGGGTACGACTCCACCTACTGGTACATCGCACCGGACAACGCCAAGTCCCAGGCCTTCGCCCGGCGGGCGCCCAACAGGTGGTCGTGCGGGCCCGAGCTCGCCACCATCGGCACCGACCTGGCCGGCCCGGCCCACGGTCGTCCGGCCGAGCCCGCCGACGCGGCCGCCCTGGCCGAGCTGATCAACGTCACCCACTCCGGCAGCGAGATGTTCCATCCCTACACCGCGGCCTCGCTCGCCGAGCGGCTGACCCGCGACCCCACCCAGTACACGTGGGCCGACGTGCTGGTGGGGGACGGCGCCGCCGTGGGCGTGCGCTCGACGGGTCAGCGGCTCGTCTTCCGGGAGGCCGGCCGGACCGTCCACGACGCCACCGAAGGACTGATCCTCGACATCGCCTGCGCGCCGGGCGCCCAGCGCGAGCTCGAGCGGCTCCTGCGGGCCGCCGTCACCAGGGCCAACCACGCCGGCATCGAGGACCTCTCGGTGTTCACCCATCCGGCGTCGCCCACCCGCGCCGTGCTCGTCGGGCTGCACGACGACGTCATGGCCTTCGACATGTGGACGCCGACACTGGAGGAGCCGCCGGACGCGGCCGCCCACGGCGTTCACGTCGACCCGGTGTACTTCTGAGCCTCTTCAGCCGGCGTAGCGGGCGAGGGCCTCACCGATGGAGGGGGCGACGGTGACGCCGGGCGCGGCCAGGACGGCCTCCAGCCAGGGCGGGCGTTCGGTGGCGGTCACCGAGATCGGCGCGTCGAGACCCGAGCCATGAGTGGCCAGGTCGACGAACATGACGGCGTATTCGGGAGGCCGCAGGTCGTTCTCCATCTCGACGATGGCGAGCGGGTCGGGCGTGGTGGTGGCCGGTGGTCCAGGCGGCGCGGCCTGCAAAGGGCCGGGCTCGGCCACGCCGGCCAATCCACGGCCGTCGGCGATCACGGCGCCTCGTACGGCCTCGGGCCGCCCGCCGGCCAGCATCAGGGCGACGTAGCCGCCGAGCCCCCATCCCACGACGGTCGCCTCTCCCAGGTGGGCGATGGCGGCGTCGGCGTCGGCCATGAGGATCTCGGGGTGGTAGCCCCCGCCGCGGGCGAGGCCGGACGCGCCGTGACCACTGAAGTCGAGGGCGTGCACCGGTCCCGGCCACGCCACCACCTCGTCGGGCACCGTCGACGGCGAGGCCCCACCCAGCTCGTGCAGCAGGAGGAGTGCCCGTCCGTCGCCGTCGCGCAGCTGGTGCAGCGCCAGCGCGATGCGGCCGTGGGTGAGGGTGGTCGTCACGTGAGGAACTCCAGCACGAGGTCGGCGACGCGCCGGGGGTGCTCGATGTGAATGAAGTGCCCGGTGTCCTCGAACACCTCGAGGCGACCGCCCGTCGGGAGATGCGGTCGGAGGTCGTCGGCGACCGCACCCCAGCCCATGTCCTCGTGGATGGTGCCGATCATGCCGAGGAACGGCACGGTCAGTTCCGCCAGCTGCCGCACGCTCCACTGGTGGCGCCACGGGCCGAAGCCACCGAACCGCAACGTCGGGTCGATCTTCCACCGCCACCCGTCGGCATCCTTCCGGGCGCCGATGGTGACGAGGTACTGCAGCCACTCCTGGGACAGGAGCGGGTTCATGCGACCCCGCCGGCGGGCCAGGTCCTCCAGGGTGCCGGGCTTGCGCACCAGCTCGTGGGTCCGCCGTCGGTGGTCGAGCCACGACGTCATGCGGTCGGCCTGCATGGCGAGGATGTCGGCCTCGTGCTCGGCCATGTCGGGGTGCGGACCGGGCGACGGCATGCCGTCGATGTTCACGAACCCCACGACCCGCTCGGGGATGGCCCCGCACACCGACAGCATGAGGTTGCCGCCCTTGGAGTGACCGACGATGGCGACGGGGCCGTCGGTGGTGGAGGCGAGCACGGCCATGGCATCGCGCATGTCGGCCGACCACGAGTAGAGGGCGGCGTGCTCGGAGTCGCCGTGGCCGCGATGGTCCCACGACACGACGCGCCACCCGCCGTCGGCCAGCATCGGCGCGAACACGTCGAAGGTCCCGGCGAAGTCGAACCCGCCGTGCACGAGCAGCAGCGGCGGCGACTCCGGCGCACCCCACTCGTAGACGGCGATGCGCACGCCGCAGGCATCGACGGAGCGGGTGCGGTCGGGGCGGCGCGCGCCGGGATAGGTGATGTTCGGCACGGGAACGGCACAATAGGTCGCGTGACCGACGCCATCGCAGCTGCGCTGGCCGCGGTCGACGCGGCCAACGCCGAGGATCCCACCCTGGTCGTCGTCCGCCGCCGGCAGGGACCGAAGGAGTTGCTGCACGCCGAGCTGGTCACGGGGTGGGTCGAGCAACTCGCCGACGACCCCTCGGACGCGCTCCGCCTGGCGGCGCGTGCCCACCATCTGCAGCGGTGGCGGTGGCCCCGCTCGTCCTATCCCGAGGGCCGGGCCGGTTACCTGCGGTGGCGGCGCGACCTCCACGCACGCCACGTCGAGGCGCTGGCCGAGGTGGTGGACGGCACGGGGGTCGACCCTGCGGTCGTGGCCAGAGCGGGCGAGATCATCGCCAAGAAGGCACTGGGACGCGACCCCGAGGTCCAGGTCCTGGAGGACGCCCTCTGCCTCGTCTTCATCGAGACCCAGTACGCCGACCTCGCCGCCCGCCTCGCCCCCGACCACATGGCCGACGTCGCGGCGAAGACCCTGAAGAAGATGTCCCCCCGAGCCCAGGACCTGGCGAAGGCGTTCCTCTAGCCCTTGGCGCCGCCGGTGAAGTTCCAGCCGGCGAGGGCGAGGGAAGGGGCCCAGCAGCCGCCGGGGCCGAACTCGGAGTCGGCCAGACGGCCGTCGTTGCCGACGGCGAGGACCTTGCCCGGGCCGAGGGCGCCCACGAACGACTGGGTGAACCGGAGGTTCCGCACCGCACCTGCGATCTTGCCGTTCTCGACGAGGAACGTGCCGTTCCGAGTCAGGCCGGTGACGACCTGGGTCTTCTCGTCGAGGATGCGGCAGTAGTTGAAGCACGTGATGAGCAGGCCCCGGTCGACCGCGGTCACGAGCTCGTCGTGACTCGCACTCCCGCCGCCGAGGAACGCGTTCTGGGCGTAGCCCCCGAAGCTCTCGCCGCCGGGAACGCCGTGTCCCGTCGACTCGACGCCGGCCTTGGCCGCCGTGCGCCGGTCGTGGGTGAGCCCGACCGTCTTCCCGCCCGCCACCAGGTCGAGACGCGACTTCGGCGTGCCCTCGACGTCGAACGGGAACGGGATGCCCCGCGCGTCGAGGGCGTCGTCCCAGATGGAGATGGACGGGTCGAACTGCTGCTCGCCGGGGTGCGCGAACGACCGCCCCTCGGCGTGGGCCTTGGCGTTGAAGCCGTACGCGGCGAGGAACACCAGGATGGTGGCCACCGCCTCGGGCTCGAGGAGTACCGGGTACACCCCGGGCTCGATGTCGACGGCGTCGATCGACGACCGCGCCTTCAGTGCCGCCCGCTCGCCGGCGGCCACGCCGTCGATGTCGGCCAGGCGCGTGCTGGTCTGGTGGGCGCTGCCCGCCGAGGTGTCGCTCTGGTGGATGCCGTCGATGGTCGACCGCGTCGAGCGCCCCACGAGGCGCTGACCGGCGGTGTTGGCGAACGACACCACCGAGGAGTCGGTGTCGCAGTACCCGGCGGCCCGCAGCTCGGGCGCGCCGTCGACGAAGGCGCGGACCACGGCGGCGCGCTGCTCAGGCGTGGCGTCATGCGTCGCTGCGTCGAACCCGGCCGACAGATCCGGCGCGGCCGCGGCAGGAGCGAGCCCCGGCCAGTCGGTATCCACGGGGCGCAGGGCGGCGGCGTCGAGGGCCCGGTCGACCAGCCGCCCCAGGCTCTCGTGGTCGGTCGCGCTGGTGCCGGCCGACGACAACTTCCCGTCGAGCGACACCCGCAGGCCCACGTGCACCGCATCCTCGGCCACGTTCTGGTGGATACCGGAGTTGGCGAACCGCGTGAGCGACGACCGACCGGCGCTCACCACGACCTGGGCCTCGGCGCGATCGCCGACCAGGGCCAGGACCTCGTCGCAGACGTCGAGGTGGTCGGGGATGCTCACACGACACCGACCCGCACGTTGCGGAACCGGCCCGGTACGGCCGGGTGCCCGGTGTGCCCCGCCTGGTTGGGCTGGCCCTTGCCGCAGTTGGGCACGCCCCAGAACGTCCACTCGTCCTCGCCACCGAGGCGGTCGAGCGACGCCCAGAACTGCGGCGTGATCCCGGTGTAGGTCGGGTTGCGCAGCATCCGCCCCCGCCGGCCGCCCTTGATCTCCCAGCCGACCTCGCACCCGAACTGGAAGTTGAGGCGCTTGTCGTCGATCGACCACGAGCGGTTGGTCTCCATGAGGATGCCGTCGTCGGTCTCGCTGATCATCTCCTCGAGCGACGAGTCGCCGGGGAGGATGCCGACGTTGGTCATGCGCACCATCGGCAGCCGGTTGTACCCGTCGGCCCGCACCATGCCGCCAGGGGGAAGCCCGGCGACGGCGGCCGAGTCACGTCCGGACAGGACGCCGACCCACGTACCCTCCTTCACGATGTCGACGCGCTGGGACGGTGTGCCCTCGTCGTCATAGCCGAACGAACCGAGCGCGCCGGGCAGAGTCGCATCGGCGGTGATGTTCATGATGTCGGAGCCGTAGCGCATCGACCGCAGGTTGGGCAGCTCGAGGAACGACGTGCCGGCATAGGCCGCCTCCCAGCCGAGGATGCGGTCGAGCTCGATGGCGTGGCCCACCGACTCGTGGATCTGCAGGGCCAGCTGGCTCGACTCGAGGATGACGTCGGTGGTGCCGGACGGGCACGGCGGCGCCGACAGCAAAGCGACGGCCTCGTCCGCGACCCGAGGCGCATTGCCCAGGAGGTCGAAGTCGCGCACCGTCTCCCATCCGGCCGTCTTGTACTGGCCGAAGGACTGGGGGTACGAGCGGACCTGGGTCTCGCTGTCGCCCACGGCCACGGCCGACATGCCGCCACCCGCCTCGACGATGTGCTGGGAGATGCGGTGGCCCTGGCTGGAGACGAACCACTTGCGCGTGTCCCAGCAGTTGAGGTCGACCCGCGCCACGGCCACGCCGGCCACGTCGGACATGGCCCTGGTGGCGGCGACGGCAAGGTCGGCCTTCTCGCTGAGGGCGACGGTCATGGGGTCGACGACGAATGCCGTCTCGTAGTGGTCCTCGACGACCGGCACGTCCGCCAGTGAAACGGGAGGACCGGCCACGACCGCGGACGCCCTGGCGATCTCGGCCGCCCGGTGACCGGCGGCGCGGGCCGACGCGTCGTCCAACGCGGCGGTGGCGAAGAACCCCCACGACGAGCCGATCAGGGCCCGTACACCGACGCCGGACTCCTCGCCCTGCCGCAGCGCCTCGATCTCGCCGTTCTGGGCCTCGATGGTGCGCGAGGCCCGCAGCACGACGCGCGCGTCGGCATAGCTGGCCCCTGCCGCCAAGGCACCTTCCACCGCTGCGTCCGCGTAGGCGAACATCGTGCGTCCCCCAGACCGGGCCACCGCCTATGGCCTGCGCCGATCGTAGGCCAGACTGTCCCGATGCAGTCGGCCGAACGCTCTGAGCATTTGGGCAGCACAGAGGAGTTGTCGGGTACGACGGCCCTGGCGCGGGCGCTGTTCGACCAGCTGGGCACGGTGGTGCGGGGCAAGCCCGAGCAGCTCCGCCTGGCGCTCGTGGCCCTGCTCTCCGGCGGCCACCTCCTGGTCGAGGACGTCCCCGGCGTGGGCAAGACGCTCATGGCCAAGGCCCTCGCCCGGGCCGTGGGTGGCACGTTCCGCCGGGTCCAGGCCACGCCCGACCTGCTGCCGTCCGACCTCACGGGTGTCGCCGTGTTCCACCGGGCCACCGAGGGCTGGGAGTTCCGCCCCGGACCGCTGTTCGCCAACGTGGTGCTCATCGACGAGATCAACCGGGCCACTCCCCGCACGCAGTCGGCCCTGCTCGAGGCCATGGAGGAGCGGCAGATCACCGTCGACGGTGAGAGCCGCCGCCTGCCCGAGCCGTTCTTCCTCATGGCCACGCAGAATCCGTTCGAGCACGCCGGCACCTTCCCGCTCGTCGAGGGTCAGCGGGACCGTTTCTCGATCGTCGTGGAGATGGGCCTGCCCGGACGGCGCGCCGAGCGCGAGCTGCTGCTCGGCACCGGCGGTACCGATGCCCTCGACGCCATCGGGGCCGTCACCGACCCGGCCACGCTGCGCGCCGCCCAGGCCCAGGTGCGACGGGTGCACTGCGAGCCGGCCGTCGCCGACTACGTCGTCGACGTGGCCGAGGCCACCCGCCACCACGAGCAGATCACCCTCGGCGCCAGCCCCCGCGCCAGCCTCGGGCTGCTGCACGCGGCCCAGGCCCACGCCGCCATCGGTGGCCGCGCCTTCGTCACTCCCGACGACGTGAAGGCGGTGGCGCCCGCCGCCCTCGCCCACCGCATGATCCTCACCGCCGGCCCCGACATCCGCACCGCCACCGGCGTGGTGAAGGCGATCCTCGAGCAGGTACCGGTACCGCGGGGATGACCTCATGGGGTGGCGGATGGCGGGTGCGGCCCCAGAAGCCGTACCGCACCGTCGCCGTCATGGCCGCCCTGGCTCTGGCCCTCACCGGCATCGGCCGCACCACGGGCTCGGGCTGGGCCATGGTCGTGGTGTCGGGGCTCGTGGCCGTCATCGTGCTCGGCGCGCTGTGGCCGGCGTGGCTGGTGGCTCGCACCGAGGTGCGCGTCCGCCTGCCGCGCGACGCCGAGGTGGGTCGCCCGGTCGACGTCACCGTCGAGGTGCGGGGGCCGGCGGCTCCGGTGCGCGTCCGGCTGATCGCGCCGGCAGGGGACTGGATCGGGGCCGAGGCGCCGGCGGCCGGCAGCGTCGCCATCACTCCGGCCCGCCGCGGTGTCCTCGACCACGTCGTCGTCGAGGTGGCGACCGCCGCGCCACTCGGCCTGCTGGCGTGGGGACGGCGCTCGACGCTGGCCGTGCCGGTCCCGCTGGAGATCGCGCCGCGGGTCGTACCTTGGCCGGTGCCGACCGCACTGGCCGGCGCACCGGGTGAGGTGCGGCCGCCGCACCGCCGGAGCGGCAACGACAGCGTGCGCACGGTGCGGGAGTACGTCCAGGGCGACTCGACCCGGCTCGTGCACTGGGGCGCGACGGCGCGGCGCGGCGAGCTGATGGTGAAGGAGATGGACGACCCCGAGGGCGCGCTCATCGCCGTCGTGGTCGACCTGCGCGGCCCCGACGCCGATGCCGAGCTGGCCGCATCGCGCGCCGCCGGTCTGGTGCAGGGCGCCCTGCGGGCGCGACTGAGTGTGCTGCTCCTCACCCACGAAGCCGGCGGCCCCTGCATCGGCGGTGTGGTCAGCGCCCTCGAAGCGGGCCGCCGTCTGGCCCGCGCCACCGCCGGCCCGCCGCCCACCGGGCCCGTGCCCCCCGACGCGTCGGTGGTCCACCTCGGCGCCGAGGCCCGGCGGTGACGGCAGCCACGACCCCCGCCGCCACGGGCATCGGGGCGCGGATCCGCCAGGCCAATGCCCGGATGGCGGCCGAGGACTCGATCGCGCTGCGCGTCGCGGTGGCCATCGCCGGCGTAGCGGCGGCAACGGCGGCGCTGCGCCAGGGCGTCGGTGGCGGCGGACTGCGGCTGGCGGTGATCGTCGGCCTGCCCGCCGCCCACGCCATCTCCTACCTCACCCGCAAGGCCGAGGGCATGTGGCTCAAGGGCGGGCTCGCCGTCGGCATCCTGATCGCCTTCGGCGTGTTCCTCGAGGCGGTGAGCGGCATCCGGCCCGGTGTCGTCACCGACGTCCAGATCCCGCTGGCCGAGCTGTTCCTCTGGACGCAACTGCTGCACTCCCTCGACCTGCCGTCGCGACGCGACCTGCTCTTCTCGCTCATGTCGAGCCTGGTCCTGCTGGCCGTGGCCGGGGTGCTGTCGATCTCCATGTCGTTCGCGCTGCACCTGGTGGTGTGGGCCGTGGCCGGCATCACCGGGCTCGTCCTCGCCCACCAGCGCGAGGTGGCGGTCATCCCCGACCGGCTCCCGACGACCGGCGGCCCCGACCCGGCCGTGCGGGCGGCCCGGCCCATCGCCGCCGTGCTCGCCCTGGTCACCGTCCTCGGCGCCTTCGCCTTCATGCTCGTGCCGCCGGCCGGCACCGTGCGCGCCCTGACGTTCCCCGCCGCCCTGCCGTCACCGGTGCGCGTGCCGTCCGAGGGCGGCCTCAGCAACCCGACGCTGGGCGACGAGGACCCGGCGCGGCAGTCGGATCCCGGCCGGCCCAACTCGGGGAAGGCGTCGTTCGGCTACACCGGGTTCTCGCAGCGGATGGACACCTCGGTGCGGGGCCGGCCCGACGAGACGCTGGTGATGCGCGTGCGGGCGTCGAAGCCCGACTT
The DNA here is from genome assembly GCA_035526015.1 of Acidimicrobiales bacterium. GTDB lineage: Bacteria > Actinomycetota > Acidimicrobiia > Acidimicrobiales > DATLDH01 > DATLDH01. The sequence goes on along the minus strand of DATLDH010000083.1, from coordinate 12,812 downwards.
CTGGAAGGGCCAGACGTTCGACACCTGGGACGGCCGGCAGTGGACGCTCAGCGACGAGCGCTTCCGGCCCGTCCGCACCGAGCAACCGCTGCGCATCCCGACGACGATGGGGGAGGTCGACGGCAGCTGGGACGAGCTGGTGCAGACGTTCTACTTCCAGCGGCCGGGGCCCAACCTGGTGTTCGCCGCCAACCACCCGCGGAAGCTGTACTTCCCCGACAACGCCGTGTTCCAGCTGTCGGACGGGACGCTGCGCGCCGGCGTCGAGCTCGAGGAGAAGGCCGTCTACACGGTGGTGAGTGCGCTCCCGCACGCCACGCCGGACTCACTGCGGGCCAGCGAGCCGTTCCGGTCGACGACGCCGCCCGGCCTGCTCGAGCGCTACACCAAGCTCGACAGGGTGCCCGAGCGAGTGGCCGCCCTCGCCCGCGACATCACCGCCGGCGCCCCGACCGCGTACGACAAGGTGCGGGCGATCGAGGGATGGATGGCGGCCAACACGCGCTACACCCTCGACATCCCGGTGCTGCCGAAGGGGGCGGATGCCGTCGAGCAGTTCCTCTTCGTCGACCGTCAGGGGTTCTGCGAGCAGATCGGCACCAGCCTCGTCGTCATGCTGCGCAGCCTCGGCATCCCGGCCCGCCTGGCGGTCGGGTACGCGGCCGGGGAGCGCAACCCCTTCACGGGGCTGTTCGAGGTCAGGGCCAGCGACGCCCACGCCTGGGCCGAGGTGTGGTTCCCCGACGTCGGCTGGCAGGGGTTCGACCCGACCGCGCATGTGCCGCTGGCCGGGCTCTCCGGCCCGCGCAGCGCCGGCGCCGGGGCCGTCTCCTACATCTCGACCCACTGGCCCGGCGTGCCGGCCGGGTTGCCGCGGATCCTGTTCGGCATCGTCGGTGCGGCCGCCGTCGTGTGGTCGGTGCTCACCCTCGTGACCTGGGACCGGGCCCGCCGCCGTCGCCCCGTCGTGTCCTGGCCGGTCGCCTACCTCGACCGTGTCGAGGCCGAGGGCGCGGCCCGGGGGAGACCCCGACGGCCGAGCCAGACCCCGTCGGAGTACCTCGGGCTGCTGCAGAGGTCGGTGTTGCCCGACCCCCGCTGGGGACGTGTCGTCGAGACGGTGGACGCCGCCGCCTACGCCGGAGCGGAGCCCACCGAGGACGAGCGGGCCCACGCCGAGGAGGTCCTCCGCGAGGCCGCCGCGAGGTGGCCCGCGGCCTCGGGTCGTCGATAGTCACGGGGCGCGTTCGTCCAGGCCACCGCCCGTGGTGGGGCAGGTAGGGTCGGGAGCGTGGCTCAGGGGGAGTCGGCGGCCTTCTCGTTGCGCGGGCGCCTGCAGGTCCTCGTCATCGGACTTGTGGGCATCCTCGTCGCGGGCGGCGTCGTGATGCTGTCGACGGTGGCGAAGGGCGACGATGCCCTCGGCGTCATCGTCGAGCAGCTCGACCCCGCCGACCAGGCCACCAACCAGCTCGAGGCCGCCCTCGTCGACCAGCAGGCGGCGGTGTCGGGATTCGTCCTCACCGGGCTGGAGGAGACCCTCGAGCCCTACCAACGCGCCGTCGACCGCCAGGTCCGCGCCCTTTCGACGCTGCGGCGCACCCTCCAGTCGCGGTCGACGCCGCGGGCGCGCCTCACCGCCGCCCGGGCCGCCATCGAGGAGTGGCGCAGTGTGATCGTCGGGCCGCAGCTGTCGGCCAAGCGGGCCGGCCGGGAAGCCGAGGCCAGGGCGCTGTCGGCCACCGGCGAGGGCCTGTTCAACGCCGCCCGCAACGAGGTGCAGGCGCTCGAGCGTTCCGTCGGCTCCGAGCTGGCCCGCGAGCAGCGGCAGTTCACCGCCGCCCGGGAGGGCATCACACGCGGCATCGCCATCAACCTGACCGTCGCGTCCCTGCTCGTCGTCCTCGTGACGATCTTCCTCCGGCGGTGGGTGACCATCCCGCTCCACGACCTGCGGCAGTCCGTCGTGGCTGTGGCCTCCGGCGACCTGTCGCACGAGATCGCACCCAGCGGTCCGCGCGAGCTGTCCGAGCTGGGTGAGTCGGTGGAAGCCATGCGCCGCCGCATCCTCGACGAGCTGCTCGAGAGCGAGCGGGCCCACGAGGGCCTGGCCCAGCAGGCCCCGGTCGTGCTCACCCTTCGGGAGGTGCTGGCCCCGCACAGCGTCGAGCTGCCGCCGGGCTTCGAGTTCGCCGCCCATTTCGAGCCGGCCGAGGGGGTCCTGGCCGGGGACTGGTACGACGTGGTGCGCCTGGCCGACGGCGGCATCGGGCTCTGCGTCGGGGACGTGTCCGGGCACGGCGCCGTGGCCGGGATCTTCGCCCTCCGGGCCAAGGAGCTTCTCCTCGTGGGGCTCCGCCTCGGCCTCACCCCGGACCAGGCGCTCGAGCTCGTGTCGGACCAGCTGGGTGAGCTCGACGAGACCTTCCTCACCTGTCTCGTCGCCGTGTTCCACCCCAACGGGTCGTTCCGTTACGCCAACGCCGGCCACCCGCCGGGGCTGCTGGCCGGTACACGCGAGGTGATCCTGCTGCCGCCCACGGGCCCGCTGCTGGGACCGTTGGGCGGGACATGGACGAGCCGCGAGCTGGCGCTCACCAGCGGGTCGGTGCTCGTCTGCTACACCGACGGCATCATCGAGGCGGCCGACGCCGGCGGCAACGAGTACGGCGTCGAACGTCTGCGTGACTGCGTCGCCACCGGCCGCGCCGGCGGGCCGACGGCCCTGGTGGAGCAGTGCCTCGCCGAGGTGCGGGCCCACATGCCCGATCGCGGTCGCGACGACCTCACCCTGGTGGCACTCGCACGACCCTGAACCTGCTTCCCCGGCCGCGGCGGATCCTCGACGCGCCGTCGGGTGACCCGCTCCCGCCCCAGGGCTACCGGCTCACCGTCCGCGGCGGTGCTCCCTCGGTGGAGGCCCCGGACGGCGCCGGCGAGTTCTACGCGCGGTGCACGACGGAGCAGCTGCGACGGCTGCACCCCGAGGCCATCCCCGACATGGTGATCGAGGACTGGCCCGACTTCGCCGTCCGCGGCGTGATGCTCGACATCTCGCGCGACAAGGTCCCCACCCTCGAGACGGTCGAGCGCCTCGTCGCCGTGCTCGCCACCCAGAAGATCAACCACGTCCAGCTCTACATGGAGCACACGTTCGCCTATGACGGCCATGAGGTGGTGTGGGCGAGGGCTTCGCCGTTCACGGCCGAGGAGATGGCCGAGCTGGACGGGTTCTGCCGCCGGCTCCACGTCGAGCTCTCCGCCAACCAGAACTGCCTCGGGCACATGGAGCGGTGGCTGGCGCACGACCGCTACCGGCCGCTGGCCATCCGACCCGACGGCTTCCCCGACCACCGTGGCCGCATCCGCCCGCCCACGACGATCCGGCCCGCCGACCCGGCGTCGCTGACGCTGGTGCGCGACCTGCTCGGCCAGCTGGTGGCGACGACAGGCGGTCGTCACGTGCACGTCGGCCTGGACGAGCCATGGGAGCTGGACGACGACCGGTTCGGCGACTACCTGGCCCACATCGCCGCCCTCCGCGCCGCGCCCGAGCTCGACGGCAGGGAGATGCTGATGTGGGGCGACATCGTCGCCCATCACCCCGATCAGGCGTCCGCCCTTCCCGACGGCGTGACCGTCTGCGAGTGGGGCTACGAGGCCGACTCGCCGTTCGCGGCGCGCACGTCGGTGCTGGCCGCCGCCGGCCGGCCGTTCTGGGTGTCACCGGGCACGTCGAGCTGGAACAGCATCCTGGGCCGCACCACCAACATGGTCGACAACGTCCGGGCCGCGGTCGCCGCCGGGCGGGCCGACGGCGCCACGGGGCTGCTCACCACCGACTGGGGCGACAACGGGCACCTGCAGTACCTGCCGGTGAGTGCGCCGGGCTTCGCCTGGGCGGCGGCGATGTCATGGTGCGCCGAGTCCAACGCCGAGCTCGACCTGGCCACCGCCCTCGACACCCACGTGTTCGAGGACCCGTCGGGGTCGTTGGGTGGCGCGCTGCTGGCCCTCGGCGACGCCCACCGGCTGGTCGAGCCGCAGCTGCCCAACATGTCGGTGCTGGCCCTGCCGCTCTACGCCCCGACCGTGCGCATGGGCACGGGGTGGACCGAGGGCATGACCGTCGACGGCCTCGACCGCGTGCGGGCCGCACTCGACGACGCGGGGGCGGCGGTGGCCGGGTCCACCGGTCGCGACCCGCTCGTGCGTGACGAGCTGGCGAACGCGGTCGCCCTGGTCGACCTCCTCGTCCGCGACGCCCGGGCCCGGTTGGGCGGCGACGGATCGCTGGCGTCGGTGCCGACGGCGGCCAGGCGCGCGTTCGCCGACGAGATCGGGCTGATCATCGACTGTCATCGCGACCTGTGGCTGGCGCGCAACCGGCCGGGTGGCCTGGAGGACAGTGTGGGCCGGCTCAGCCGGCTACGGGCGGCCTACGGGTAGACGCAGTAGTCCGACGCGCAGACGAGGGCGTTGCGGTCCTCGGCAGGCGTCGACTGGTCGCGGCCGTCGTCGCCCGGCTGGGGCTGTGACTTCGGCTGCTGGGGCTGTTGGCGCACCGGCGGGGGAGGGGCGAGGAACCATTCGCTGCCGTCGCCGCCCGACATGTACGGGTGCTGGGCGCCCTTGGCCTGCTTGGCCGTCATCTGCGGCGCCAGGCGCTCGGAGAACCTGAAGCCCTCGGTGATCGACAGGGCGCCGTCGTGGTTGGCGTCGGCCTCGCCCCGCAACATGCCGTAGTCGACCATGTAGCCGGTGTGCACCGAGTTCTTCCACGAAGGCTGCTCGTAGGACTTCTCGGGCTCGTTCGACGACGCGGTGAAGAGCCGCTTGGGGCTGGCGACGCCCTCGTTGAAGCCGGCCGCCTCGCACCCGGACACGTTCACCCACGCCCAGCCCTTGACGGCGCGCATGGCGGCGCCGAACTCCCCGTCGGAGATGTAGTTGTTGTCGACGGGCCAGAGGAACTCGTCCTTGTCCTCGCCGTCCCTGTCGAGGTCGCCGGTCATCTGCTTGACGTGGCCCGAGTAGTGGAAGACCGAGTACGAGGCGTCGGAGCTGTGCCCGGCCAGCCACCTGAATCCCTCGCGGATCCTGGCGGCGGTGGCGTTGTCGTCGGTGAGGACGAGGATGTGGTCGCTCGCCCAGCCGTTGGCGATGAGGAGCTGCCGCACGTCGGCGACGTCGCCCACCGATCCGATGGTCTTCTGGACCTTGCCGCGGTAGGCGTTGACCCCGACCAGCAGCGCCCACTTGTCGGCGACGGCGGGGGGCCCGGCCAGCGCCGGGCGGGTCGGCAGGGCGGCCGGGAGGGCCGCCGCGACCACGCACGTCAAGAGAAGGGCGAGCCGGCGCATACCCGTAGTCTTCCACGCCGAGGGGCCCCTTCCCTGCCGGGGGGCAGGGCGGTCGCGGGCCTCCGGGAGCCGGAAATGACCGATCTGCCCAGCTATGACCAGCTACCCGTCACCGACGGGGCTCCGGCGGGATCCTCCTGGGGGGTCTGGGGCGACGACGACGTGTTCGGGTGCCTCAACCTGCTGACGCCCCAGCGGGCCGTGGCCGGCGCCGCCTGCGTGCGGCGGGGGGCGGCGTTCGCCCTCAACTGGCAGATGGAGCTGCCCGACCCGCCGCTGTTCGGCCGGGCCCCGTTCGCCCACGAGGTGTCGTGGCTGCAGGGGGAGGTGGGTCACGACGACCACCTGTCGGGCTGGAACACCCAGAGCTCGAGCCAGTGGGACGGGTTCCGCCACATCCGTCACGCCACCCACGGCTTCTACGGGGGCGTCGACGACGAGGCCCACGGCATCCATCACTGGGCCCGGCGGGGGCTGGTGGGGCGGGGCGTGCTCTGCGACGTCGGGCGGTGGCGGGAGTCGGACGGGCGGGCGCTGCAGTACGACCAGCCGGACGGGATCACCGCGTCGGACATCGAGAGCACGTTGGCGGCCCAAGGGGTCGTGGTCGAGCCGGGCGACGTGCTGCTGCTGCGCACGGGGTGGACGGGCTGGTACCGCGGTCTCGATGGCGCCGGCCGGTCGGCGCTGGCCGGCGACCTGAAGGCGCCGGGGTTGCAGCCGTCGCGAGAGATGCTGGCGCTGTTGTGGGACCTCCACGTCGCGGCGGTCGCCGGCGACAACCCCGCGCTCGAGGCGTGGCCCCCCGGCTCACACGTCGACCGGTCGCAGCTCGGCGAGATCATGGGCGACCCCGAGCGCCGCTGGGAGGTGTTCATGCACTTCGCCATCCTCCCGTTGCTCGGTCTGCCCATCGGCGAGATGTGGGATCTCGAGGCCCTGGCCGCCGACTGCGCGTCCGACGGCGTGTACGAGTGCCTCTTCACCTCGGCGCCGCTCAATCTGGCGAGTGGTGTGGCCTCGCCGCCCAACGCGCTGGCCGTGAAGTGACGGTGGTCGACGACCTCACGGCCGGCGACCTCGACGCCATCGAGTGGTCGGGCGGACCGATGCACATCGAGAACGTCGCCATGCAGCTCGGGCGGGTGGCGGCGGGCGAGGTCGAGTACCTGGTGGTCCGTGACGACACGGGCGCGCCGGTGTCGAAGGGGGCCATCGACTACGTCCACCATCCGGGGGCAGGCTGGATCATGCAGCTGGCGACGCGTGCCGACCTCCAGGGGCGAGGCCTGTGCACCCAGCTGATGGCCGAGGCCGAGCGCCGCATCGCGGCGCGTGGGTTGACCGAGGCGAAACTCGGCGTCGAAGAGGACAACCCACGGGCGAGGGCGCTGTACGAACGCCTCGGCTACGTCGAGTGCGGGAGCGAACCCGAGTCCTGGGACCACCTCGTCGACGGCAAGGTCGAACGCTACGAAACCGTGTGCACCGTCCTCCGCAAACCCCTCAGGTGACGAGGTCGAGGGCCTGCTGGAGGTCGGCGACGAGGTCGGCGGCGGTCTCGATGCCGACCGACAGGCGGATCAGGGAGGGATCGACAGACAAGGGGGAGTCGGCGACGCTGGCGTGGGTCATGCGGGCGGGGTGCTCGATGAGTGACTCGACGGCGCCGAGGGACTCGGCGAGGGTGAACAGGCGCGTGGCCTTGGCGACGGTGAGGGCGGCCGCCTCGCCGCCGTTGAGCACGAACGAGACCATGCCGCCGTAGTTGCGCATCTGGCGGCCGGCGACGTCGTGGCCGGGGTGGTCGGCCAGGCCGGGCCAGCGCACGTCGGCCACGGCCGGATGTGACGCGAGCAGGGCGGCGATGGCGGCGGCGTTCTCGGCGTGGCGGTCCATGCGCACGCCGAGGGTCTTCAGGCCGCGCAGCACGAGGTAGCAGTCGAACGGCCCGGGCACGCCGCCCGTCGCGTTCTGGTGGAAGGCGAGCGACGCGGCCAGCGCGTCGTCCTGCAACGCCAGGAACCCACCGACGACGTCGGAGTGACCACCGAGGTACTTGGTCGAGGAGTGCACGACCACGTCGGCGCCCAGCTCGAGTGGCCGCTGCAGGTACGGCGTGGCGAACGTGTTGTCGACCACGAGGATCCCGCCGTGCTCGTGGGTCACGGCGGCCACCGCCGCGATGTCGATGATGGTGAGCAGCGGGTTGCTCGGTGTCTCGATCCACACCAGTCGGGTGTCGTCGGTCCATGCCGCCGCCACCGCCTTCGTGTCGGACGCGTCGACTGGCGTGAACGTGTAGCCGGCGGCGCCGAACACGCGCGCGACGAGCCGGTAGGTGCCGCCGTAGGCATCGGCCGGGATGATGAAGTGGCTGCCGGGCGGGAACTGGCGCAGCAGTGCGTCCTCGGCCGCCATGCCGCTGGCGAACGCGAGCCCGTGGGCGGCGCCCTCGAGGTCGGCCAGCGCCCGCTCGAGGACCTGGCGGGTGGGGTTGCCGGTGCGGGCGTACTCGAAGCCGCGGTGCTCGCCCACGCCGTCCTGGGCGAAGGTCGTGGCCAGCACGATCGGTGCCACGACGGCGCCGGTCGCCGGATCGGGGTCCTGGGCGGCATGGATGGCGCGGGTCTCGAAGCCCTGCGATGGGTTGTCGCTCATGGCGCTCCCGGGGCCGGCGCGCCGGCGGCGTGGGCCAAGAGATCGGACCTCGTGAGGATGCCGACCGGGTGGCCGGCGTCGACGACGAGGATGGCGGGCGAGGTCTGCAGCCGCTCGACGGCCAGCTCCACCGACTCACCCGAGCCGATGGTCGGCAGCGGCGGGCCCATCACGTCGCCGACGGGGCGGTCGAGGGCCTCGGGGTGGTCGAAGGCCCACTCCATGAGGGCCCGCTCGTGTACCGCGCCGGCCACCTCGCCGAGCACCACCGGCGGCTCGGCGTTCACGACCGGCACCTGCGACACGCCGTACTCGCGCAGGATGCCCACGACCTCACGCACCGTCTCGTGCGGGTGCACGTGGACCAGGCGCGGCAGGTCACCGCCCTTGGCGCCGAGCACATCACCCGCGGTGGTGCCGCCGGCCCGCAGGAAGCCGTAGTCGGCCATCCACCCGTCGTTGTAGAGCTTGGAGAGATACCCGCGGCCGGAGTCGGGGATGAGCACCACGACGACGTGCTCGGGCCCGAGCTCGCGCCCCACCTGCAGCGCGGCCCACACCGCGGTGCCGGCCGATCCTCCGACGAGGATGCCCTCCTCACGCGTGACGCGCCGGGCGGTGAGGAACGAGTCGCGGTCGCTCACCATCACGATGCGGTCGACGACCGACGGGTCGTAGGTCTCGGGCCAGAAGTCCTCGCCGATGCCCTCGACGAGATACGGCCGGCCGCTGCCGCCGGAGTACACCGAGCCCTCGGGGTCGGCGCCGATGACCTGCACCGTGTCGCTCTTGGACTTGAGGTACCGGCCCACGCCGGAGATGGTGCCGCCGGTGCCGACGCCCGCAATGAAGTGGGTGATGCGGCCCTTCGTCTGCTCCCAGATCTCGGGGCCGGTGGAGTCGACGTGGGACTGCGGGTTGGCCGGGTTGGCGTACTGATTGGGGCGGAAGGCGCCGGGGATCTCCTCGGCCAGCCGCTTGGACACCGAGTAGTACGACTCGGGGTGCTCGGGCGCGACCGCAGTGGGACACACGATGACCTCGGCGCCGTAGGCGCGCAGCAGGCCGATCTTCTCCTGGCTCATCTTGTCGGGCATGACGAAGATGCAGCGGTAACGGCGACGGGCGGCGACGATGGCGAGGCCGACGCCGGTGTTGCCCGAGGTGGGCTCGACGATCGTGCCGCCTTCTTTCAGCAGCCCGGCCCGCTCGGCGGCGTCGACCATGGCGACGGCGGGGCGGTCCTTCACACTGCCGCCCGGGTTCATGAACTCGAGCTTGGCCAGCACCGTGCAGGTGACGTCGCGGGCGATGCGGTCGAGGCGCACCAGCGGCGTGTGGCCCACGAGGTCGAGCAACGAGCCGGCGGTGTCCATCGGCGCGCCGTGGTCGTGCAGCGGGAGGACGCGCACGCCGTTGGTGGTGGCCGAGCCTGCCTCGTCGGTGTAGAGCGTGACAGGGAGGCCGGCATCGTGCAGCCCGGTCGCGACGTCGGGGGAGCCGACCACGCCCACGTCGTGGGGGATCCGCGGCCGCAGCTCGGCCACCAGGCTCTGGATCGGGTCGCCGGCCGCCACGCGCAGCACGTGGCCGGCCCGCGCCACCAACGGTTCCGGCGCCTCGTTCTCCCCCACCACGACCAACACGTCCACGAGCGAAAGGCTAGGGCGTGGGCTGTCACACCGGGTTCGTAGGGTGGGGTGGCATGGATGACACCCGGATGGCGGACAAGATCCAGGCGCTGCTGGCCAAGGCCGAGTCGACCACGTACGAGGAGGAGGCCGAGGCGCTCGTCGCCAAGGCCCAGGAGCTGATGGCGCGCTACGCCATCGACGAGGCCATGTTCGACCGGGGCGCCGGCCGGACCCGCGGCATCTCGTCGCGGCGGATGTCCATCCCCGACCCGTATGCCCGAGCCAAGTTCAGCCTCCTGTCAGCCGTCGCGTCGGCCAATCGGTGCCAGGCCGTCTACGAGCCCTTGAGCCGGCGCGTCAGGGTGTTCGGCACCGAGGGCGATCTCGACGGCGTTGACTTGCTCTTCTCCTCTCTCCTGGTGCAGGCGACGGCGGCCATGCTGCGCGCCAGCGCCGGCGAGCCCCGCGTGAAGTCGTTCCGCCAGGCCTTTCTCGTCGCCTTCGCCCATCGCATCGGGCAGCGCCTCGAAGAGGCCACTGCCACGGCGGTGCAGGAGGCGAGCGAGGACTACGGCGAGAACTTCCTGCCGATGCTCGCAGCCCGGTCCGACGCCGTGGACGCCGCCCTGCGCGAGGAGTTCCCCCACGTCAGGAGGAGCTACACGTCGGTGAGCAACGGTGCGGGCCTACGCGCCGGCAAGGCCGCCGCCGACGACGCCCAGCTCGGGGTCAACAAGGCCGTCGGGGCGCCCCGCCTCCGCCTCGTGAAGTAGCCCCCGAGCATTCTCGGCACGCAGGCAGCGGAATGTCGCTGCGTGGGTTCCCAGAATGGAGCGTGAGTCGGGTCAGGCGCCGATGGCGTGGAAGCCGCCGTCGACGTGGAGGATCTCGCCGGTGGTGGCGGGGAACCAGTCGGACAGCAGGGCGACCGTGGCCTTGGCCACGGGCTCGGCGTTGCGGACGTCCCAGCCGAGCGGGGCCCGGGAGGCCCAGATCTCCTCGAACTGGCTGAACGTGCCGATGCTGCGGGCCGCGATGGTGCGCACCGGTCCGGCCGCCACCAGGTTGACGCGCACGCCGAGCGGGCCGAGGTCGCGGGCGAGATAACGGGCGGTCGACTCCAGCGCCGCCTTGCAGACGCCCATCCAGTCGTACTGGGGCCAGGCCTGGGCGGCGTCGAAGTCGAGTCCGACGATCGAACCACCGCCGTCCTTCATGTGGGGAAGCACGGCCGCCGCCAGTGACTTGAGCGAGTAGGCCGAGATCTGCAGGGCGGTGGCCACATCGTCCCAACCCGCCTTGAGGATGTCGCCGCCGAGGCATGCCTCGGGCGCGAACCCGATGGCGTGCACCACGCCGTCGACGCGGCCCCAGCGCGACCCGAGCTCGGCGCTCAGAGCCTCGAAGTGCGACTCGTTGGACACGTCGAGCTCGAGGATGTCGGGCGTCACCGGCAGGCGCTTGGCCGCCCGCGTTGTGAGCGACATGACCCGGCCGAACGAGGTGAGCAGCAGCTCGGCACCCTGCTCCTGGGCCTTCTCGGCGATGGAGAACGCCAACGACGCGTCGTTGAGCACCCCGGTGACGAGGACCTTCTTCCCCTCGAGAAGACCGCTCACAGGATCAGGAGGCCCCGCCCAGCACCAGCGTGCCGTTGTGGCCGCCGAAGCCGAACGAGTTCGACACCACCGGCTTGCTGCCGATGGTGCGCACCGACCCGGCCACGACATCCACCGTCACCTGCGGATCGGTCTGCTCGTGGTTGGCCGTCGGCGGCACCACGCCGTCGCGGATGGCGAGCAGCGTGGCGACGGCCTCCACCGCGCCGGCGGCGCCGACGAGATGCCCGGTCACACCCTTGGTCGAGGTGACGGGCGGCGCGCTCTCGCCGAAGACCTTGGTGATGGCCTCGGCCTCCGACGCGTCGTTGAGCGGCGTCGAGGTGCCGTGGGCGTTGACGTGGCCGATGGCCACCGACGCCAGGCCGGCGTCGTCGAGCGCCAGCTGCATGCACGCCGCCGCCCCCGCACCGCCGGGCGACGGGGCGGTGATGTGGTGGGCATCGCTGTTGCGGCCGTAGCCGAGGACCTCGCCGAGGATGGTGGCCCCGCGCGCCACGGCCTTGTCCCAGCGCTCGAGCACCAGGAACCCGGCGCCCTCGCCCATGACGAAGCCGTCGCGGTCGACGTCGAACGGCCGCGACGCATGGGTCGGGTCGTCGGTGCGGCCGGTGAGCGCGCCCATGCGCCCGAAGGCGGCGATGGACGTCAGGGTGATGGAGGACTCGGCCCCACCGGCCAGCACGACATCGGACGAGCCGTCGCGGATCAGCCGCGCCGCCTCACCGATGGCATGGGTGCCGGCCGCGCACGCCGTGGCGATGCAGAGGTTCGGACCCGTCCAACCGTGCTGCATGCCGACGAGGGCGGCCGTGGCGTTGGCCATCATCATGGGCACGAGGAACGGGCTGACGCGCGTGGGCCCCTTGTCGGCGCACAGCGTGACCTGCTCCTCGAGGGTGATGAGCCCGCCGATGCCGGTGCCGACCACGACACCGCAGCGCGCCGGATCGGCGCCCACGTTGCCGGCCTGGGTCAGGGCATCGACAGCGGCGGCGAAGCCGAGTTGGGCGACGCGGTCGGTGCGACGCGACTCCTTGGCCCCGAGGTAGGGCTCGGAGTCGAAGTCGTGCACCTCGCACGCGATGGGCACCGACAGGTCGGCCGGCGGCTCCCAGCGTGAGATCCGCGCCGCGGCGGTGGCCTCGGCGCGCTGCAGGGTGGACCAGAACGTGTCGAGGTCGTTGCCCGCCGGGCTCTTCACGCCCATGCCGGTGACGGCCACCCGCACGCGGCCCAGGTGGTCGGTGCTCTCTTGCGTCATGCGGAGGCGGCCAGCTTCCCTGCCACCAGGTCGAGCGCGTTGCCGACGGTCTCGACGCCCTCGAGGTCCTCCTCGGGCACGGAGATGTCGAGGCGCTCCTCGAGGGCCATGACCAGCTCGACCAGGTCGAGGCTGTCGGCGTCGAGGTCCTCCTTGAACTTGGCCGTCTCCACGACCTGGTCACGCGTCACGCCGAGCACCTCGACGGCGGCGTCCTTCAGCGTCTCGAACACTTCGTTGCGGTCCATGTGGATCTCCTAGATACGTGGTG
>DATLDH010000076.1:0-15266 GCA_035526015.1 Acidimicrobiales bacterium | reverse complement strand
CTCCGTGCCGTCACCGCGGCCGAAGTTCGGCCACGGCGTCGAGGTCGCGCTGCCGAACGGCCTGCACCTGGTGTGCTCATACCACCCGAGCCAGCAGAACACCTTCACCGGCACCCTCACCGAGCCCATGTTCGACGCCGTCTTCGCGAGAGCCGTCGAGCTGGCGTTCTAGGGCTGCCGGTGGAGGAGCGCGTCGACCTGTGCGGCTGCGTCGGCGGTGCTCATGCCGGTGGTGTCGACGTCGGCGTCGTAGGTGGCGTGGTCGTGGACCACGAGGCCGGTGCCTCTCGCCAGGCCGGGGAGGCGGTCGCCGCGCTCGCGCTCCCGCATGGCCGCAACGTCGGGGTCGCAGCGGACGGCGATCCATCGGACGTCGAGACCTTCGAGCGCGTCACCCCAGTCGACCCACTCGTCGGCGGTCATCATCACCTCGTCGACGATCACGTCGATGCCTGTGCGCGCCACGGCCGCCACGGCGCGGTGGTAAGCGCGCAGCATCTGCTGTCCCAACGGCCCGAGCTCGACGATCGCGGTGTCGTCGCCGGTCTCGACGTAGCGATGGCCCTCGACGGAGAGGTCCCCGACCATGCCAGGGATGGCGCCCCACCGGTCGGGGAGGCGGGGCACGAAGTCGTCCCAGCCGAAGATCACCCACGGTTCGCCGCGGTCGGCCCACACGCGCTGCAGCTCGCGCGCCAAGGATGTCTTTCCCGCGCTCGACGATCCGTTCAGGACGACGACACGACCCGCCCGCTGCACGCCGCGATCCTGGCAGGCCAGGCGTCGGCGCGGGCCATGCATGATGTCGACATGGAGAAGCTGCGCAACCCCTGGGTCGTGGCCGGAAGCCTGCCGGCGTTGCTGATCCTCGCCGCGCTCGACCTGACCAACCGCCGCGGGTCGACGTTCCGCCCGGGCTTGGAGGTCCGCTTGGGCGTCGCCGCCGTGACCTGGGTGCTGTTCTGCATCGTCGTGCTTCTCGCCGGCCGCGGCAGGTCCTGACCGGCGCTGCGTAGTCTGCGGAGATGGGGATCAGGCTGGACCAGATCAACCTCGTCGTGGGTGACATGGAGGCGATGGCCGACTTCTACGGTCACCTCGGCGTGCGGCTGAGAGGCGGCGACATGTCCGAGTGGGCGCCGCATCACCGGAACTCGGTGGACCGTGACGGCGTGAGCATCGACCTCGATAGCGCCGCCTTTGCGTCGGTCTGGAACCAGGGCTGGCCGGGCGGGACCGGGGTCGTCCTCGGCTTCAAAGTCCCCGAGCGCGACGACGTGGACCGGTTGTACGACGAGCTCACCGGCGCCGGCCACGCCGGCCAGCAGCCGCCCCATGACGCGTTCTTCGGCGCGCGCTACGCCGTCGTGGCCGACCCCGACGGGAACTCCGTCGGCATCATGAGCCCGATCGACCCCGCCCGTCGCACCGAAGGGCCGCCGCCGCCCACTACGTGACGAGGCAGAACTCGTTGCCCTCGGGGTCGGCCATCACGATGCCCTCGCCGTCGGGCCACGGCGACAGGAAGCGGGCGCCGAGGGCGACCAACCGGTTGGACTCGGCCTCGACGTCTGCACAACGGAGGTCGAGGTGCACGCGGTTCTTCACCAACTTGCCCTCTGGCACTTGGGTGAACCACAGACGCGGTCCCCCGGCTGCCTCGACCAGCACATTGGGGTCGTCCTCGGGGTCGTCGATGCCCAGGCCGGCCAGGCGCGTCACCTCGGCCTCGTCGTAGGGCGCGACGGCGTACCCGTCGAGGACGGCCGCCCAGAAGCGCGCCAGCGCTGCCGGATGCCGACAGTCGAACGTGATGTCACCGAGGGCCGCCATCAGCTGCTGAGGAGGTCGGCCAGCTCGCCGGCGGCATAGAGGACGGCGACGAGGCCGAGGAAGCTCGCCACCGCGATGCGAAGACGTCGGTCGCTCGTGCGCATGACCGCGGCGGCGCCGATGCGCGCGCCGGGAATGACGCCGATCCCCAACAGGAGGGCGAAGCGCCAGTCGATCCCACCGAGCGCGGCGTGGGTGATGGTGCCGGGGATGGCGAAGATGCCGACGCACGCCAGCGAGGTGGCTATGGCCGTCTTGAGGGGAATGTCGGCCAGTTGGGTGAAGGCCGGCACCATCAACACGCCGCCGCCCACACCGAGCAGGCCCGACATGGCGCCGGAGACGAGGCCGATGGCGGGCAGCACGGCCCGGTGAGGTGGCGGCACGACCAGCGGCTCCTCGCCCTCGACCGCCTCCGGCACCGTCGCCGGCGTGCGCGCCATCCGCCACGAGGTCCAACCGAGCAGGAGGGCGGTCACCAGCATGAGCCAGTGCCCCTCGCCAGGGATCACCCGCGACAGCAACGCACCGCCGACCGACGCCGCCACGCCGAACGGCGCCACCCATCGCACGACGTCCCACAGCACGAGGCCCTCCCGCGAGTAGCGGAGGGTGCCGCTCACCGCGCTGGGGATGATCGACGGCAATGTCGTCCCGACCGCGGTGAGAGCGGACGCGCCCAACACCCGGATGGCGGGCGTGGAGATGGTCGCGCCACCCACACCGAAGGCGGCCGAGAGGACGCCGGTGCCGACGCCGGCGGCCAGCGTCAGGACGTCGCGGAGCGGGCCCGGGTCCAGTTAGTTGAGGCGCTCGATGACCATGGCCATGGCCATGCCACCGGCGGCGCACATCGTCTCCAGGCCGTAGGTCTTGTCGAGGCTCTGGAGGTCGTTGATGAGCGTGGTCATGATGCGGGCGCCGGTGCTGCCGAACGGGTGGCCGAGGGCGATGGCCCCGCCGTGGGGGTTGAGCTGGGTGTCGATGTCGATGCCCGTCTCGTCGCACACCGGCAGGACCTGGGCGGCGAAGGCTTCGTTCAGCTCGACCACGTCGATGTCGCCGATCGTCATGCCGGCCCGCTTGAGCGCCTTGGGCACGGCGTCCTTGGGCGCCACACCCATGAGCTCGGGCTCGTTGCCCGACAGCGCGGAGGACACGATGCGCGCCAGCGGCGTGATGCCCAGCTGCTTGGCCCGCTCGTCGCTCATCACCATGACGGCGGCGGCGCCGTCGTTCAGCGGGCAGGCATTCCCGGCCGTGACCGTGCCGCCCTCGGGCTTGAACGCCGGCTTGAGCTCGCTGAGCTTCTCGACCGTGGTGCCGGGCCGCGGGCAGTCGTCCTTGTCGACCACGGTGCCGTCGGCCTTGGTGATCGGGCTGATCTCCCGCTCGAAGAACCCGTTCTCCTGGGCGGCGGCGGCCCGGGCCTGGCTGAGGGCGGCGAACTCGTCCTGCCGCTCGCGGCTGATGCCGTACTTCGCCGCCACGTTCTCCGCCGTCAGGCCCATCGGGATGTAGACGTTGGGAAGGCCGGGCGTCTTGCCGAGCAGCGTCATGTTCAGGCCGCTGAAGTCACCGGGAGGGGCATCGGCGGGGCGCGTGCTCTTCTCGACACCGGCGCACAGGTAGACCTCGCCCTCGCCGGCGCGGATGGCATGGGCCGCCGAGCGGATGCCCTGCAGGCTGGACGCACAGAACCGCTGCACGGTGTGGCCGGGCACCGACAGCGGCAGCCCGGCCAGGATCCCCGACACGCGCGCGATGTTGAAGCCGGTCTCGCCGGCCTGGGCCACGTTGCCGCAGATCAGGTCGTCGATCTCGGCCGGGTCGAGCTGGGGCAGCTTCTCCATGAGGGCCTTGATGATCGAGGCCATCAGGTCGTCGGCGCGCACGTCGATGAGCGATCCCTTGTTGGCCCGGCCGATGGGGGAGCGGGCGGTGGCGACGATGACGGCTTCGGGCATGGAGAGGCTCCTCGGGACGGTGGACGGCGAGTCGTCGGCAGCGTACCGCCGCCCCTGGGCGTAGGGTCCAACCCGAGTGGCGGGACCGCCACACGAGGGGGGCAGCGACATGGCTGACAACTACGCACTGGTGCAGGCCGGTTACGAGGCGTTCGGCAAGGGCGACATCCCGGCCGTGCTCGCCATCATGGACGAGAAGGTCTCCTTCACCGATCTGCGGCCCTACCCCCGCACTGCGGTGGGCCACGACCAGGTCGTCAACGACATCTTCGTGGTGCTCGGCACCGAGTGGGACGGCTTCACCGCCGTGCCCGACCAGATCCTCGACGGCGGCGACACCCTCGTGGCGCTCGGCACCTACGGCGGCACGTGCAAGGCGACGGGCAAGACCCTGTCGGCGAAGTTCTCCCACACGTGGAAGATGAAGGACGGGAAGCTGGTCGACTTCCAGCAGCTCACCGACGTCGACGCGTGGGACGAGGCGATGAAGGGCTGACCTCGCACCAACCAGAGATCGTCGCCGTCAACGGACGCCGGTTCGCCGCGTTCGCGGCGGCGGTGCTCGTCTTCGTCATCGACTCCGCCGGCGAGGGGGCAGAGCGGATCCTCCTGCTGCGCAGCCCTCGCACGCCCAGGTGGCAGATCGTCAACGGTGGGGTCGAGGCGGGGGAGACCCTGGCCGCGGCGGCGGTGCGGGAAGTGGCGGAGGAGGCCGGCGCCGATCTGCAGATCCGCCTGCTCGGGTCATGTCACACGTCGTCGTGGCGTTACGACGACGTCGTCACCCGCATGATCAGCACCTTCTGGGTGGCCGAGTATCTCGGCGGCGAGGCGGTCGGTGGCGACGACATGGTCGACAGTGAGGTCGCCTGGCTGACGATCGACGAGGTCGATGCGCTCATCGAGGATCCGGGCTTGATCCCCGAGGAGACCTGGGTCTTCCGGCGCGCGCTCGACTGCTACCGGTCGTGGCGCGGCGACGACGTGGAACTGCAGCCCGACTACTGAGCCGGGACGGCGGCCTCCGGCTTGGGCTTGGGCGGCGGGATGAGCCGGGGCTCGTCCACGGCGGTGGCCGGCCAGCGCTTGCGGCTCTTCACCGAGAGCTTGCGCATGAGGTCGATGGCGGCGGGATCGTCGTCGCCGGGCCGGCCGATGATCGAGCCGTCCTCGAGCATCTTGACGATGATCTCGCGGCCGATGTCGGTGCGGATGACGGTCAGTGTCCAGTCGTTGTACTTGCCGATGCCCCCCGTGGAGATGTCGGCGTGCTCGGCGGCGAAGTCGGGGCACATCGTGCAGCCCTCACGGGTCCACGCGTGGCACTCCTTGAGCGGGACCTCGTGGTAGCTCCCGTCCTTCATCCAGATCTGGAAGACGCCCTTGATGTTCATCTTCTTCATCTCCTCCTTGCGGAGGCCGTACTTCGCCTCGAACAGCTCGGGGAAGATGGCGTCGTCGAAGGTTTTGGAGCACAACAGGCCGATGTTGAGCACGAAGCGCCGCGCCGGCTTGCCCGCCTTGCGCACCGTCATCACCGGCGGCACCGACGACTGGCAGCTCATGCCCACGAGGGCGAGCTTCTCGGCCCCGGCGTCGACGGCCTCCTTGTAGGCCATGGTGTTGGCCGAGTACGTGTAGCGGCTCCCGGCCGATGCCAGCACCTCGTCGCGGGTGCGGGCCACGCCGGGGATCGCCTTCCACGACGAGCCGTCGCCTTCGAGGTACGAGACGAGGGCGGCGTCGATGTAGCCGTGCTCGATGGCCCAGATGAGGATGGCCGACACCAGCCCCCCGTCCTGGCCCAGCTCGTGCACGTAGTCGTCGCTGGCCCGGGCCAGGATCACGTCCTTGCTGATGCCCTCCACCTCGTCGGGACGGCGAGGCCGCCCGAACAGGTGGGTGTCGATCTCCGGCTCCCAGGTGCGGAACCGCGGACAGGCCCGCGTGCACGACGTGCAGCCGCGGTCGCCGTGGACGCAGCCGCCCGGCCCGCCCTCCTCCTCGAGGTGGAACGGCTTGTAGACGCCCTGGCCGTCCTCGTAGCCGAGCACGTCGTGGGGGCAGGCCAGCACGCAGCCGGCGCATCCGGTGCAGAGCCCGCTGGTGACGACCTCGTCGAACAGGTGCGCCCAGTGGAGCTTGTCGGCGACGGCCATGGCGAGACTGTAAACCGGCGCCGTGCCGGAACTGCCCGAGGTGGAGGCCTACCGCGCCCTGGCCGAGCGGGCCGTGGGCCGGACCATCGCATCGGTGGACGCGCCCGACGACTGGTTCCTCAAGCGCGGCCTCACCGCTCCGGTGGTGCGGAAGGCGCTGAAGAAGGCCGCGTTCATCGGCGCCCGGCGCATCGGCAAGCTGCTGCTGCTCGACGTCGACGACGGCGCCGTCCTGGGCCTGCGGTTCGGGATGACGGGACGGCTGCTCGTCGACGGCACGGCGGGCGTGGAGGGGATGCTGTACTCGAGCGATCGTGACGAGGTGGCGTGGGACCGGTTCTCGGTGCGGTTCGCCGACGGGGGTGACCTGCGCATCCGCGACCCGCGACGACTGGGCGGCGTCGAGCTCGACCCCGACGAGTCACGCCTCGGCATCGACGTGCTCGACCTCACGCCGGCGCGTCTTCGTGACGCCCTGGGTTCCAGCATCACGCCGTTGAAGGCCCGGCTCATGGACCAGTCGCGCATCGCCGGCATCGGCAACCTGATGGCCGACGAGGCCCTGTGGCGGGCCGGCCTGACGCCATCCCGACGCGCCGACTCGCTCACGCCGGCCGAGGTGCGGCGACTGGCGACCCACCTCGTCGCCACCACCCGGGACCTCATCGCGCGCGGCGGATCGCACCGGGGCGACGTGATCGCCCACCGCTCGGCCGGCGGCATGTGCCCCCGCGACGGCCGCCCGCTGTCCCGCGCCACCGTCGGCGGCCGCACGACGTGGTGGTGCCCCCACCACCAACGCTGATCGCCTCGTGCCCATCGCGTTCTCGGTGCGCACGCAGCATCATTCCGCTGCCTGCGTGCCTAGAACGAGGAAGAGCGGATCAGGCGGATCGTGCCCCGCATGCCGTAGTCCCAGTGGCCGGGGAGGTGGCAGCCGAACAGCAGCGGTGCCGCCCCCTCGGGGACGACGTAGAAGGTGACCGCCTCGCTGCCGGCGGCGACGGAGACCTCGCCGTCGCGTGCGGCGTGGTGGGACTCGGTGCCCTTCTCGTGGCGGTCCTGCACCCCTTGGTCGCCGACGATCAGCTCGTGGTCGATGGGGTCGGTGTTGCGGACGACGATCCGGATCCGCTCACCGGGCCTGGCGTGCACCACGTCGGGCACGAACCGGCTGTGCTCGATGGTGAGCACCACCTCCTTCGGCCCGTCCTTGGTGTTGCAGCCGGCCAGCGACAGCGCCGCCACCGCGACGGCGAGGCCGGCCCTCCTCACGACGTCGGCGTGGGTGTGTCACGACGCCGGCGCTGCACGACCAGGGTGGTCGCCACCAGGCCGATGGCGGCGACGGCGATCGCGAGTGGCGCCGCCAACGACGACGAGTCACTGTCGGAGCGGGCCGGCAGCACGGCCAGGCTGGTGGCCGTCTCGGCGGCCGTCGTCGGCGTGGTGGTCGGAGCCAGCGTCGTGGTCGAGAGCGAGCTCGTCGTCACCGACACCGGGGGCCTGGGCCTGGCCGGGGCCCGCAGGCCGGCGGCGACCCCCGACACCCGGCCCCGGCCGGTGGGGTCGATCGAGAGGTCGTGAGTGAGGCGACCGGCACTCTGGTCGACGTGAAGGTAGGTGAGCCACATCGACGCGGGGATCCACCCCATGCCCTTGTCGCTCCGAAGGTCGTCGAGCAGTTGGGTCGAGGCCTGCCCGTCGAACCCGGGCTTCAGCGAGTCGCCCGGCGTGGGCAGGAGTGACGGGCGCTTGGCCGTGAGCAGGTAGACGTCGGCGTCGATGCGGGCCTCGCGCTCGAGGCCGAGTCCGAGGATGCGCAGCGGCACCCACGGGCTCTTCGTCGGAATGGTCAGGTGGATCGGTGTGCCGTCGCCCACGGCCTGCTGACGTTCGCTGGCGGCCTGGGCGTTGAACCGCGCCGCCATGAAGATCTTGCTGCGGGCGGCGTAGAAGTCGAGGACGGCGGGGGCATCCGGTGTGAGGCGGAACCCGTGCTCGCGCGCCCACTCGCCGACGGAGTCGCCCCCGCCCTTGAGGATCGTGATGTCGAGGGCGTCGATGCGCGTCTCGTAGATGACCTCGGCACCCTTGGCCTCGCTGGCTCCGGCGGAGTCGGCCCGGGCGAAGGCCGGCTGGGGCTGGGTCTCACGCTCGAGGCGCTGCAGCGTCCAGTCGCCGGCCCGCTCGACCTTCGAGGGGATGGCCGGCAGCGGGACGATGGAGCCGAACTCGGCGCCACCGCCGGCGAACTCGAACGACGTGACGTAGTGCTCGAGGCCGTTGGCGTAGGCCGCCAGCGTGGCGGTGCGCAGCAGCCGCACGTTCCCGCCGGGCGTGACGAGGCCGGCGCAGGCTCCGGCCGGCGCCGCCATCATCCCCACCAGGGCTGCCGCCCCCGTGATGACTGCGGCCAGGCTGCTCAGACGTCGCATGTGCACTCCCCGTGGATCGATGAGATCAGGTCAACGATGGCACTGACGTCAACAGCAGGCTCAGCGGTTCCCACTTCGGTGCCATTCGCGCGGAGGAGGGTCGAATCACCCGGAATGACGAGGTCTCCCGGAAGGAGGCGCCACTACCCTCGGCCCGTGCCCATTCCCCCTGTGCTGTCGGCCCGCGACCTGGTGAAGACCTATGACTCCGACGAGGCGGCGCGCAACGCGCTCGATGGCGTGTCGTTCGACGTCGAGGACGGCAGCTTCGTGTCGATCATGGGCCCGTCCGGCTCGGGCAAGTCGACCCTGCTGCACCTTTTGGGCGGGCTCGACAGCCCGACGTCGGGCGAGGTGCTCCTGGACGGCACGTCACTCTCCACTCTGAGCGACGATGCCCTCACCCTCGTGCGTCGCAAGCGGATCGGCTTCGTCTTCCAGTTCTTCAACCTCGTGCCCGTCCTGACCGTGGCCGAGAACGTGGCGTTGCCCGCGGTCATCGCCGGAGAGTCGCCGGCGGAGTACGGGCCGCGGCGTGACGAGGTCATCGAGCTGGTGGGCCTGGGTGACCACCGCGACAAGCTGCCGGCCGAGGTCTCGGGAGGACAGCAACAGCGCGTCGCCGTGGCGCGCGCCCTGTTCGTCGCCCCGGCCGTGCTGCTGGCCGACGAGCCGACCGGCAACCTCGACTCCGTCACAGGTCGCGAGATCCTCGACCTCCTGCGGACGGCGCAGACCGAGCGCGGCCAGACGATCGTGCTCGTGACCCACGACCCGGCGGCCGCCGCTGTGGGCGACGAGCTCGTCCAGCTGCGCGATGGCCGCATCTCCGACCGGCTCCATCTGAAGGGCACCCACGCGGCCCGCACCCGCCAGGTGCTGGCCTCTCTGCGGGCCGATGCCAGTGCGTAGGTTGGAGTCGCTGGGCGCGCGCAGTCTCGCCCACCGGCGAGGGCGGTCGGTGCTCACGTCGCTCGGCATCGTTCTCGGGGTGGCCATCCTGTTCGGGGTCCTGAGCACCAACGCGTCGGTGAGCAAGGGCCTGGACGACTCCATCCGCCGCTTCACCGACCGCGTCGACGTCGTGCTCAGACCGGTCGGTGCCTTCGACGCCGTGCTTCCGATCGCCGCCGTCGACAGCACCCGACGGCTCCCCGGCGTCGAGGAAGTGTCACCGTCGCTCTATCTCGGCGCCAGCACGCCTGACCCGGAGAAGACCGACGAGCCCGCCTATCTCGCCGTCATCGGTGTCGACCCGGCCGCCTGGATGCCGATGTTCGACAACGAGATCAAGGCGGGGCGTATGTTCACTTCCGGTGCCGGCGAGGTCATCGTCGGCCCGCAGGTGGCCCGCCGACTGAAGCTCTCCGTCGGCGGCCGCATACACCTCACGACCCCACGTGGGAACGAGGAGTTCACGGTGACGGGCTTCGTCGGGGCGCGCGAGGCCGCGAGGGCGGGGGGCGAGCTCGTGGTGTTCACCTCGATCGACACGGCCCGCGCCGTTTCGGGCAAGGGGGCGGTGTTCACGGGTGCCTCGGTCGTGCTGGCCGAGGGCACCGACATCGGGACGTGGCTCGATGCCCATGAGGGCGCGCTGGGGCCGGGCGTGCAGCTCGAGAGGTCCGGCACGGGCGACGACGGCTTCCGGCCCTTCCTGGCCACCGTGCAGGCGTCGCTGACCTTCATCGCCGCCATTGCCCTGTTCGTGGGTGCCTTCCTCATCTACCTGACGCTGTCCATGGCGGTCATCGAGCGGACCCGGATGTACGGCGCGCTGCGCGCCCTCGGCGCCACCCGGCGGCAGGTCCGGCGGGTGGTCGTGTCGGAGGCGCTGGTGCTGGGCGCGGTGTCCACCGTGCTCGGTCTCGTGCTCGGCACCGCCATCGCCTGGGCCCTCCTCCAGGTCGTCACCGGGCTGCTGGAGATCGACCGGGACGTACCGTTGGCGATCAGCCCCGGCGCGGTGATGATCGCCGTCGTCGCCGGCATCCTCGTGACGCTGGTCTCTTCGCTCGTGCCGGCCCGGCGGGCGGCGCGGCTCAGCCCGGTCGTGGCCATGAAGGGCGACCACGCCGCCGACGCCCGCCTGGGCCGCGCGTGGATCGTCGGCGCCGTCGCCCTCCCGGTCGGGATGGCCTTGGGCTTCGGTGGGCGGAGCATCGGCGCCCTCGCCCTCGGCACCTTCGTCATCCTCCTCGGCGCCGTGCTGCTGGTGCCGACGATCCTGCGCCCTTTGGCACGCGGTCTGGGCGGCATCACGCGACGGGCGACGCCCGGCGTCGGCGCCGTCGCCGTCATGCACCTCGTGAAGGAACGCAGCCGTAGCGCGTACACGCTCGCCCTCGTCATGGTCGTGCTGGCGATGGTGTTCAGCATCGGCGCCGGCAACGTGGCCATGGGTCGCTCCCTCGACACGTTCGCCGACCGCCAGTTCGGCGCCGACCTCAGCGTCGGGTCGGCGAACTCCTTCTCCCCGGCGCTGGAGAAGGCCGTGCTCGATGACACGCCCGCCGTTGTCGAGTCGACGGCACTGCGCTTCGGTCAGACGGTCATGCAGGAGCCGTCGCCGGCCGACGAGCGCCAGGTGAACCTCCTGATCCTCGACCCGGCGTCGTACTTCGAGGTGCTGAGCTTCGTCTGGGCCGACGGTGACGACAGCTCGGCGCGCAAGGCGTTGACCGCCAACGGCGCGGTCCTGCTGCCCGAGGGGCTGGCCAGGAGTCTCGACCGAAGGGTGGGCGATCGCGTCACCATCCGCACGGCGAAGGGGCCGCGGCCGTTCCGGGTGGCGGGCCTCTATTCCGGCTTCGGCGGCCAGCAGGGCGTCGTCGTCGGGCTCACTGACGGACGCGAGCTGTTCAACGCCGGACCGCCCAACCTGCTGGCCCTCGACCTGGTCGCCGGCGCGGATGTCGAGGCCGTCAAGCGCGACGTCGAGCGGCGGGCCGGCGCCCTCGACAAGGTCTTCGTGGAGACGGCGGCCGAGGGCAAGGCCGAGGCCCAGGCCCAGCTGAACGGGTTCTTCAGGGTCTTCTACGCCATCCTCTTCGTCGCCGCCGTCATCGGGATGCTCGGCCTCACCAACACCTTGGCCATGTCGGTCCTACAGCGCTACCGCGAGATCGGCGTCCTCCGTGCCATCGGCACCCAACGTCGCCAGATCCGCGGCATGGTGACGGTGGAGGCGGTGACGCTCGTGCTCGTGGCGCTGGCGCTCTCGCTGCCCGTGGGGTCGTTGCTGTCGCTCATCTTCGTGAACACGAGCGCCCGCGTCCTCGGCTTCAGCGTCGACTACGTCTACCCCTGGGTGTGGGTGCCCATCGTGGCCGTGCTCGGTGTGGTGATCGCCGCGCTGGCGGCCATCGGCCCGGCCCGGCGGGCCGCCCGGCTCCAGGTCGTCACCGCGCTCGCCTTCGAGTAGACCGTCACGGCTCCACGACCACCTCGTCGCCGACCGCCACCTCGCCGTCCACGAGGACCGACGCATACAGCCGGCTGACACCGGACTCGCGCTCGTGGTGCATGCGGTTGAAGTCCCCGCGCAGGAACCACTGGGCGTTCTTCGTGCACGGTGTGCAGTAGGACGAGACCTCCAGCAGCACCGTGCCGACGGCCACGCGCGTGCCCGGCCGGACGCGTGGCCAGTCGATGCCGGCCACGGTCAGGTTCTCGCCGGCCAGCCCGGGCGCCAGCGGATGTCCCTCGGACCGCAGCCGCTCGATGACCTCGACCGACCACAGGCTGACCGCCTGCCAGACGCGCCCGTGGTGGCGGCGCGCCTTCTGGCGGTCGCCCATCAAACCGCGGAGACCGATGGCGACACGGTCGACGGGGAGCTTGGGAACGCCGCCGCCCGAGGTGTTGATCTGCACCACCCGTCCGCGATCCGTCGGCGTCCCGGCGCCGGCGACGTGCAGCGCTCGCCCCGCCTCCTGCAGATGGTGGACGGCCTCGTGCACGGTGGTGGCCCCCAGCGCCGTGGCGGCATGGTCGGCGGCCGACGGCGCGCCGGCCGCCGGCGACCGCGTCAGCGCCTCCTGCGTCGCTCCTTCGCTCGTCCAGGCCCAGCGGATCGGGATGGATGCCAGGGTCCGCTCGGCGTCGTGGGCGGTGTAGGCCCGGCTGTCGAAGCGACAGATGTCGCAGGTGACCCGATCGTCCACGGCCGTAGTCTGACGCGATGACCCAGATCGCCGGCCGCGTGGCCGGGCTGTGGCGCCACCCGGTGAAGTCGATGCAGGGCGAGCGTCTCGAGACCGCGCAGCTCGAGCAGGCGGGGGTGCCCGGTGACCGCCGCCACGGCGTGGTCGACGCCGCCACCGGCAAGGTGCTGTCGGCCAAGCGCGAGCCGAGGCTCCTCGAGGCGACCGCCCGGCTCGACGGTGACCGCCTCGTCGTCCGTCTCCCGGGTGGAGACGAGCGCGACGACCTCGGCTCACGGCTCGATGCCGACCTCTCCGACTGGCTCGAACGACCGGTGCGGCTCGAGTCGGCCGCCGCCGAGCGCCCCACGCAGTTCGAGATGCGCATCGACAGCGAGGACGAGTCGTCGACGCTCGTCGACCTCCCCTGCCCACCGGGGACGTTCTTCGATCTGGCGCCGGTCCACGTTCTCACGACCGCGTCGCTCGCCACCATGGCCGACCGGTACCCGGGTGGGGAGTGGGACGTGGCGCGCTTCCGGCCCACGCTGCTGATCGAGACCGAGGGCCAGGAGTTCGTGGAGGACGCGTGGATCGGCGGCGAGCTGCGCATCGGCGGCGCTGTGCTCTCACCGTTCATGCCCACCATCCGGTGTGTGATGACGTCGAAGGCCCAGCAGGGGCTCGGGGCCGACGTCGGCATCCCCAAGGCCGTGAACGCCCACCACCAGGGCAGTCTCGGGATCTACGCCACCGTGGCCTCGCCCGGCGCCGTTGCAGTGGGGGACGAGCTGACCCTCGGTTAGTTGGGAGCGAGGCGACACGGCCTGGTCCCTTCCGTCCTCGTCTTGGATCCCCAGCCGTTCCTCTCCACCGGCATGGCCCCCTCCGCACGCCGAGCTGGCGTCGCTCATCGCCGGGTACTTCGCGTCCCACGCCCGTCATCGAGCGGGCGCCCCGGGTCCGTGAGATCCAGCGCCGTCAGCTGACCACCGCCCTCCCGTGGGCCTGCCGCACCCTGGACCTGCCGCCGCCCGACGGCCCAGCGGTGTTCACCTGACTCCGAGTCAGTGGGCGAACTGGCTGACGCGGAGCAGGTTCCCGCTCGGATCGGCCACCGCGAACTCCCGTAGGCCCCACGGCTTGTCCTCGACCGGATCGAGGCGGGACACGCCGCCGATGGCGGCGAACTGGGAGTGGAAGCCATCGGCGTCCGGCACCCGCAGGTACGCCATACCTGTGCCCTCGGCCAGCGTGAAGTGGATCTGCACCGTGCCCCGGTCGAGGATCAGGTAGCCCTCGTCGCGGTAGTTCTCGGTGAAGCCGACGGCGCCGTAGAACGCCATCGTCGCGTCCAGGTCGCGAACAGGGAGTATCGGAACGGCCTCGCCCGTGTGCACCATGGGCGGCAAGCTAGGGCGATGGCGAGGCTGACGAAACTGCGCACCATGTTGAGCGCCGACGACCTCGATGCGACCGTGGCGTTCTACCGCGACCGCCTCGGGTTCACCTGCATCGGCACCTGGGGTCAGGACCCGGCCGAGCCGACGTGGTGCCAGGTGGCCCGGGACGACGTCGCGCTGATGTTCACCCTCAACGTGCCGCACGACCACGGTGACGGTGAGGGGATGCACTCGGATGACCCGGCCCTGTCGGGCTCGATCTACCTCAACGTCGACGACGTCGACGCGCTGTGGGCCGAGGTGGAGCCGCGCCTCGACGGCTTCGAGTGGGAGCCGACCGACTTCCCCCATGCCATGCGCGAGTTCGGGATCACCGACCCGAACGGCTACCTGCTCATCTTCGGCCAGGACATCCCGCAGGAGTAGTTGCACTCAACGGTCGAGGACCGTCACGGTCTCGACGTGGAAGGTGTGCGGGAACAGGTCGACGGGTGAGACCGTGAGCGGCCGGTAGCCCTCGGATGCGAGGAGGCGGATGTCGCGCGCCATCGCGGCCGGATCGCAGCTGACGAGCACCACTCGCCGCGGTGCGCAGGCGGTCACCACCGCGACGCCCTCGCGACCCAGTCCGGCTCGGCTGGGGTCGGCGACGACGAGGTCGGCGGGCTGCGGGCGCCATCGGCTGACGTCGGCTCGCACGACCCGCACGCCGTCGGCGGCGAGGTTGACCTCGGCGTCGGCCACAGCCGCCGCCTGTCCCTCCACGGCGGTGACACCCCACCCCAGCCCGGCGACGGCGCCGGCGAAGAGACCGACACCGCTGTAGAGGTCGACTGCGGTCGCGCCCGGTGTGTCCGGAGTGCCGGCGGCGCCGGCCACGAGCCCCACCAGCGCCTCCGCGCCGTCCGGGCTCACCTGGAAGAACGACGGCGCCGAGATGCGCCACCGCCGCCCGGCCACCTCCTCGTGGATGTGGTCGCGGCGCACGTCGTCCGGGACCTCGACGGGCGCGGACGAGGGGCGGGGCGCGGCCAGGCGCTCACCCGTGCGCGCCCCGCACCGCAGCACGACCTCGCGCGCGCCGGGGTACCGCCCGTGGACGAGCAGGTGGGCCACGAGGGGATGGGTGACGAGGCACTCGGTGACCGTGACCTGGTCGTGCGCCGCGCCGCGGCGGTACCCGGCCACGCCGTCGGTGACGACGGCCCGCACCGTCGTGCGGTACCCCACACCGGGCAGCTCGACCACGGGATCGACGGGGATGTCGTCGACCTTGGCGATCCGGCGCAGTGCGTCGACGACGACATCGTGCTTCAGCTGC
>DATLDH010000045.1:0-3995 GCA_035526015.1 Acidimicrobiales bacterium | reverse complement strand
GCCCCCGGACTTCGATGCCAGCCTGTCGATGCGGTCGAGGATGGTGCCCCGGCCCCTACCCTCCTGCTCGCGGGCCCGGACCTGGGCCAGCTCGTCGGCGTCGAGGTCGCTGAGGCGGGGCAGGATCTGGCCGACGGTGAGAGACTCGTAGCCGGCGATCGGGAACTCCTCCGAAGGCGACACCAGCTCGTCGACCTCGTCGTCCTCCATTTCGCCGGCGCCCAGCGGGATCGCCGTGAGGACCGGTTCCGGCTCGTCGGCCCAGTCGTCGTCATCCATGGCAAAAGCGTCGTCGGTGTCGTCGTCGAACTCGTCGGCGGGGGTCACCTCGATGACCATGGTGTCGGCCGCCGCCGGCTGGACGTCGACTTCGTCGTCGTCCTCCCACCCGTCGTCGTCGGCATCCCACGCCGGCTCCGTCATGCCGGCCAGCAGCACGTCGATCCTGCTCATGATGGTGAACCGGTTCTTGCCGGCGGACTCGCGTTCCCGGACGGCTTCGAGCTGGTTGCGGTCGAGGCCGCCCAGCTGGCGGAGCAGGTCGGTGGCCCGCATGCGGTCGTAGTCGGCGATGGGGAAGCCGTCGTCGGCCTCGACGGACACCGCCTCGTACTGGGAGGTGGTCGGCTCGGGCTCGTACTCGGGCTCGGGCGCCG
Organism: Acidimicrobiales bacterium; assembly: GCA_035526015.1. Lineage (GTDB taxonomy): Bacteria > Actinomycetota > Acidimicrobiia > Acidimicrobiales > DATLDH01 > DATLDH01. The sequence continues at coordinate 3,339 of DATLDH010000045.1, read as the reverse complement.
GCATGGCCGCAACGGCGGGGGCCTCTTCGGGCTCGTCGGTGCGCCGGCGCAGGCGACCCAGCAGGGCGGTGCCGGCGGCCTTGGTGGCCGCGTCGTCGGTGGGACCGGGGGACGGCGAGGGCGGCGGCGGCGGCGGCGGTGAGGGTGGCGGCGTGAAGCTCGTGGTGCTCTCGTAGGTGGACGTGGCGGCAGGGGCCGCGCCGACCGTCGCCGGCTGCGGCGGCGCCGAGGCCGGCGGCGTGAACGAACGCCCGACCGGAGCTGCGGCCCGGGGCTCGGGTCGACCGCGCAGCACGGCCACGGCCAGCACCACGCCGGCGAGGACGCTGCAGCCGATCGACAGGTAGATGAGCGTCAGTCCCGATTGCAGCAAACCGACGACAAGCGTCACCGCTGCAGCCAGGACGAGCACGAAGCTCACGAGAACCAACACGTCACCATCCCCATCTCTCTAGAAGGCCGCGCCCAACGAACATCGCTTCGCCTCCGCCGTAGACCCTCCCACGCTAGCTAACAGATCGCCCTCTGAAGAATCGTGATGCCGAAGAAGACGATGATGGGCGACAGGTCGATGCCCATCCCGCCGGCGCCGAGGGGCGGGATGACTCGGCGGATCGGTCCCAGCACGGGCTCGGTGATGGAGTACAGGAACCCGTACACGGTCGCCAGTCCGGAGCCGGCGTTGATCGGGAACCAGGACAGGATGATGCGGGCGAACATGATGATGAGGTAGGCCTGAAGAAGCCTGCAGATGATTTCCGACACGTCAGGCGCGGTACAGGCCGCGCTCTTGCAGGCGACGCTTCTCCTCCGCCGACACCTCGACGTTGGAGGGCGTGAGCAAAAAGACCTGCTCGGCCACCCGCTCCATGGCGCCGCCCAGCCCGTAGGTGAGACCCGAAGAGAAGTCGATGAGCCGCCGAGAGAGGTCGCGATCGATTCCCTGGAGGTTCACGATCACCGGCTGGTTGTCCTTCAGCTTGTCTCCGATCTCCTGGGCGTCGTTGAACCCTACCGGCACGGTGATGTGCACCTTCGCGGCCTGCGGTTGGCTGAACGGGCGCACCACCGAGGGCCGGGGCTGCACCGTCACTGCGCCGCTGCCACCCATGCCGCCGGCGCTGCCCATACCGCTACCTCCGAGGTTCCTGGGGTCGGCGACGCGCGGCTCGACGCCGCGCAGCGCGGGATTGAGGCCCTCGTCACGGGGCAAGGTGCGCACGCCGCTGGGCTCGGGGTCGTAGGACCCTTCCATCGGATCCGGCACCGAACGCGCCGCCCCGCGACGGGGCGGCGGCGCCGTGGCCAGCGGCTGGGTCTGGGGCTCGTCGTACGGCTCGTACTCCTCGTATTCCTCGTCGTCGACCAAGCCCAGATAGACCATGGTCCGTCGCCAGATTGATGCCATACCGCGTCGCCTCCTTGGCTTCCTGAGCCTATAGCCGCAATTTCGGCGCGCCGGGGCGCGCTCCGAACAGACCACGCCCGATGCGCACCATGGTCGAGCCCTCCTCGACCGCCACGCCGAGGTCGTCGGTCATCCCCATCGAGCGCTCCACCAGCCCGAGCCGGTCGGCCAGCGCACTCACCTTCCGGAACCCCGGGCGGGCCAGCTCCGGCGGTCCCGCCGGCCCCACCGCCATCAGACCGCGCACATCGAGCCCGAGGGCGTCGAGGCGCTCGACGAGCTCGGGCACCGCATCGGGCTCGCAGCCGTTCCGGGCGTCGTCCGTGGTGACCCGCACCTGGACCAGCACCTTGGCGCCAGGAGCGCGCCGGGCGATCTCCTCGCCGGCCGACACCCGGTCGACGCCCTGCCAGAGGTGCACCGCGGCGGCGATGACGCGCACTTTGTTGCGCTGGATGCCGCCGAGGAAGTGCCAGCGCCGCTCGGCGTCGCCGGGTGCTTGGTGGACCTTGCCCGCCATTTCCTGCGCGTAGTTCTCGCCCACGTCGACCAGGCCGGCGGCGCTGGCCGCTTCGACTGCGTCGATGCCGAAACCCTTCGTCACCGCGACGACAACGACGTCGTCCGGCCCCCGGCCGGCGGCTTCGATCCGGGCCCGCACCTCGGCCAGCCGGTCGACGACGTCGCCGACCGTGCAGGTCGAGTCACTGGACCCGCCTCCCGGGCGGGCTGATTCACTGGACCCGCCTCCCGGGCGGCTCACCGCCACACCACCGCGGCCTGGCGCTGCGTCTCTCTGCGCGCCCGCCAGGAGAAGTGGTCCGGCGAGCATGCGGTGCAGACGTCGACGTCGGTCACCGTCTCCACGCCGGCCCGGTGCAGGGCGACGCGCACGGCGGCCGGCAGGTCGAGCGCCGGCGTGCCTGCGGCCGTGGTGGCCCGAACTCCGGCACCGAGACGTGCCGCGACTCGGTCGAGCTCCGGCGGGCCGAACTCGTAGCACTCGGCGTGGATGCACGGGCCGAGAGCGGCCTCGATGCCAGTGGCGCCGAGGGCTTCCATCTCGGCCACTGCGGCCTCGATCACGCCGCCGGCCACACCCCGCCAGCCGGCGTGGACGACCCCGATCACGCCCTCGTGACTGGCCAGCGCCACCGGCGCGCAGTCGGCGGTGAGGACCGCCAGCGCGCACCCCTCCTCCGCAGTGACTGCGGCGTCCGCTTTGGTGCCGGCGCCGTCGCCGGGGAGGTTCACCCGCACGACGCCGGCGCCGTGGATCTGGTGGAGCCACGTCCACGGCAGGTCGACGACGGCGCGCCGGCGTGCGGCCACATCGGGCCGCACGCGCAACACACGGTCGCCGCCGTGGCCCATGTCCCCTTCCGCCCGACCCGTGAACGCGACATGAGCCGACGAAAGCGACAGTGGAGGCAGGAGGGCGGCGCCTCCCGGCGTCACTTCAGGAATGAGGGGACGTCGAAGTCGTCGTCGTCATCGTCGGAGCCGAGCCCGAGGTCGTCGTCGGCCGAGCCGAAGATGTCGCCGCGGGGCTCCGGCTCGCGCTCGCGCTCGCGCCGACCACCCAGGCCGAGCACCGGGCCGCGCCCGGCGCCGGCGGCCGGCTTGGCTGCCGGGGCTTCCCGCTCCCGGTCACGGCCCTCGTCCCAGCGGTCGAAGCCGGCGGCGATGACGGTGACCCGCACCTCGTCGCCCATGGCGTCGTCGATGACCATGCCGGCGATGATGTTGGCGTCGGGGTGGGCCACCTCGTGAATGATCTCGGCCGCCTCGTTGACCTCGAACAGGCCGAGGTCGCTGCCGCCGGAGATGTTGAGGAGGATGCCGCGGGCACCTTCGATGGACGCCTCGAGCAGCGGGCTGGCGATGGCGGCCCGGGCGGCGTTGAGCGCCCGGCCCTCGCCCGATGCGTA
>DATLDH010000072.1:0-2557 GCA_035526015.1 Acidimicrobiales bacterium | reverse complement strand
CCTCCGGCGCTTCCTGCTCAAGGAGCAGTTCCACCTGCGCCGGGACTTCGGGACGAGCTCCACCTGGACCCGCCGGCAGGACGTGGGCGCCCGGGTACGGATCCAGTACGACAAGAGCATCCACCGCCGCCTGCTGCTCCGTGACGCCGAGCAGGTGGAGCTGGCCGTGGTCTCGGAGCCGGGCGACCGGGGCATGGTGATGGTCAAGCTGACCGTCGACGTGCAGCCCCTGCGGCGGGCCCACCGGGTCGCCCTCGGCCAAGGCGCGTCCGCCGGCGCCGCGCTGGCCGGCGTGGCGCTGGTTCTCTTCGGCATGCCCGTGGAAGCGGTCGCCGTGCCTGCGGCGATCGGCGGTGGCGTCGCCCTCGGGCATCGCCGGGGCGTCGCCCGCTACCGCGACATGGTGGCCGAGGTCGAGACCGCCATCGAGGGCTTCCTGGACGGGGTGGAGCGCCGGCGCGTGTGACCTGAGTCATGGGTTTCATAGGAAGGCTCCACCTCGAGGCGGTCCGGTACTACGATCCCCGCTCGTAGGCTGGGGAGCGACCAGACGGAGGTGGCTGTGCGAAAGCGCTGGCCGAGTGAGCGGCGGACGATAGCGATCGGTTCTCGACAGCGACGCGCCATTGCGGCGTTGACCATCCTGCTCGGAGGCACCCTCTTCTCCCTGGCCGAGCCGGCCGGGGCGGACGTCGACACCGTGGAAGGGAGCGCCTTCGGGCTGAGCCTGTTCTCCAGCCTCACCGGAGCGATCATCCCCCCGGCCCCCGGCAACATCGCCGGCTCGGCGACGGAGCCGGCGAACGGCTACGGGCCAATTTCCGGAAGCTCCGTCCCGATCAGCGTCCCGACGATCCTGAGCGTCGGCGTCGTCAACGCGTCCACTGAAGGCGGCAACGTGGCCGGGGAGGATCACTCTGGCTTCGCCACCAGCTCGGCCAGCGTGGCCGACGTCGTTGTCGGCAACAACGCCCTGACCGCGACCGCCATCACGAGCACGTGCAGATCGAACGGCGACGGTTCGACGGGCTCCATCAGCCTGGTCGGCGCAGCCCTGGCCGGCACCCCCCTGGCCCAGACCCCGGCCGCAAACACCGTCGTCACCATCCCCGGCGTCCTCACCGCCATCCTGAACGAGCAGATCGTCAGCAACGCTCCGGGAAACACGAGCATCATCGTCCGGGGGGTCCACCTCCTGCTCCTTCCGCCGGTCCAGGGACTGGGCCTTCCGGTGTTCGAGATCATCCTGGCCGAGTCCAGGTGCAGCGCCACCGGCCCGAACGTGAACGTCGCCACCACCACCACCTCCTCCACCTCTACCTCCACGTCGACCACCTCCACGTCGACGTCGACCTCCTCCACGTCGACCTCGACCACGACCTCCTCGACCACGGCCCCTACGAGCACGTCGACATCGTCGTCGACCACGAGCTCGACCGTGCCGACGACGACCAGCTCGACGTCCACATCCACCACGTCGTCGACCAGCTCGACCACCTCCACCTCCACGACGGTGCCGCCGACCTCCACGTCGACGTCCACCAGCACGTCGACGTCCACCAGCACGTCGACGTCCACCAGCACGTCGACGTCATCGACCACGAGCAGCACGACCTCCACGACCGCTCCGACGACGACCTCGTCGAGCACGACGACCACGACGCCGCCCCCGCCCCCACCCGTATGCCCGAGCTCCCTCACTCCCAACGGCCCGGTCCCCGCTGGTTACAACCGGATCGTGTTCACGACGGTCAGCGAGCGAATCTTCGGCACGCCGGGGAACGACCTCATCTTCGGCTCGCCCGGCAACGACGAGATCTTCGGGATGGGTGGTGACGACATCATCATCGGCGGCGACGGCAACGACCGGCTCTTCGGCGGCGGCTTCGAAAGCCTCGATGACCCGACCGACGGTAGCGACGTCCTCTGTGGAGGCAACGGGTACGACCAGCTCTTCGGCCAGGCCGGCAACGACCAGCTCTTCGGCGAGGCCGGTAACGACGACCTCTACGGCGGCCCGGACAACGACGTGCTCATCGGCGGGCCTGACAACGACCGTTTGTTCGGCGGCACCGGGGTCAACATCTTGAACGGCGGGGGCGGTTCAAACCAGTGCCAGGATCCGCCGCCAACTCTCGGCAACTGTTAGGTATCGCCTTCGCTACCGAACGTTGCTTGGCGGCAGTTGGGCGACGGCCCGCCGGCGAGCCTTCGCCGTTCTTTCTCGCCGGCCGCCGAGCGGGGCTGCCTCCGGCTTCTGCGGCCGCCGGCGCTAGTTGCCGGGAGCGCCGAAGACCAGGGGCGGCGGGTCGATGAAGCGGATCGATTCGACGACGGTGCGGAGGTTGTCGGGCAGCAGGTCGAGCGGCAGGTCCATCCCGCCGGACTCCGTCGTGACGGTGGTCACCAGGTTCTCGTCGTTGACCACGAGGGTGACGTCGAAGGTCTTCTCGAACTGCGACTTCGGGCCGGCGATGCCGAAGCTCGACCCCAAAGGGGCGTGGACCTCGAAGCCGGCGCTGGTGAAGTGGCCCTTCACCGGGGTGATGGATGCCAG
>DATLDH010000057.1:0-14122 GCA_035526015.1 Acidimicrobiales bacterium | reverse complement strand
ACCTTGCCTTCCACCGGGATGGGGCCGTTGAGGGTGATGGCCTGCTCGCCGTGCACGAGCATGGCCGGGTTGAACGAGCCGATCTTGGCGAACCCGGCCCCCCCGCCACCGATGATGACGGCGAAGGTGGGAAGCACCTTCTGGGTGATGTCGCGTGAGTTCTCGGTCGTGAACTCCAGCTCGCCGAGAGGGTCGATCCCACCGGCGCCGACGCCGACGGCATAGAGCAGGGCGTCCTTCGAGTTCCACGAGCGCTCGACGGGGTCGCCGACGGCGCCGACGGCATCAGGATTGATGGGCATGTGGTCCTCGGTTCTCTAGATGTCCATGCCGGCGACCGGCGCGGCGTTCTTCACCAGGTCGGGAACGATCTTGCCGAGCTCGGCCGGGTCCCAGCGGTCGTTCTTGGTCTCGCCCGGGCCGCGGTTCCAACCCTCGGCCACGGAGATGTTGCCGCCGGCGACGAGGAAGACGCGCCCGGTGATGTCCTTCGACTCCTTGCTGGCCAGCCACACCACGAGCGGCGCGATGTTCTCCGGCGACATGCGGTCGAACTCCTCGGGCTTGCGGTCCTTGGCCCGCTGACCCATGCCCAGGTTCTCCGTCATACGGGTGAGGGCGGCGGGGGCGATGGCGTTCACCGTCACGCCGTAGCGGCCGAGCTCGCGGGCGGTGATGATCGAGAACGAGGCGATGCCTGCCTTGGCCGCGCCGTAGTTGCTCTGGCCGGGGTTCCCGAAGATGCCGGAGGTCGAGCTGGTGTTGATCACACGGGCGTCGTTCTCCTTGCCCTCCTTGGCCCGCTCCCGCCAGTAGGCGGCGGCCCAACGGGTCGGGGCGAACGTGCCCTTGAGGTGGACGTTGATGACCGCGTCCCACTCCTCCTCGGTCATGTTCACGAGCATCCGGTCGCGCAGGATCCCTGCGTTGTTCACCAGCACGTCGAGGCCACCGAAGGTCTCGACGGCGGTGTTGATGAGGCGCTGCGCACCCTCCCAGTCGGCCACGTTGTCGCCGTTGGCGACGGCCTCGCCGCCCATGGCGCGGATCTCGTCGACCACCTCGCCGGCGGGACCGGTGGACGAGCCGCTGCCGTCGACCTCGGCGCCGAGATCGTTGACGACGACCTTGGCTCCCTGGCGGGCGAACTCGATGGCGTGGCCCTTGCCGATGCCGCGGCCGGCGCCGGTGACGATGACGACTCGGCCGTCGCAGATACCTGTGGGACTCATGGCGGCGGAGCGTACTCAGGGGTGCGGAGGGGCGCCTTCCGGCTGCTTGGCCTGGTTGCGCACGAACGCGGCCAGCGCGTCGGTGTCGACGGCCTCGCAGAGCTGCTTGTGCACCCAGGCGGTGGCGACGATCGGCGCCGGGAGATCGGGCGGGCCCGGCGCCACCGCCACGGTGGGGGCGGCCAGGGTCCGGAGCCGGGCGACGTCGGCTTGTCCGAGGTCGCGGTACTGGATGACGGCGCCCCCCTTCTCGAGCAGCTGGACCTGGAGGGGGCGGGGGATCGGCGCGGCGACGATTCCCGTGGGCGGCGCGCCGCCGCTCGGATGGGGGCCCGACGTCGGCGGGTCCGACGGGTACGTGGGCTCCGCCGCTCCGGGCAGCAGGTGGCGGCCGGTCTGCGGGTCGAGCGCCTCCTCCACGACGACGCCGCACCCCTCGCGGACGACGTCCGTTGCGGGCACCGCCGTCCCCCCGGTGGTGTCGTCACTGCCCCCGCAGGCGCCAAGGGCGAGCAACGCCGCGACGACCAGCCATCTCCTCACACCGCCCAGTTGACCATTGCCCCACCCCCGACCGCATGCCAGGGTGGGGAGCCACTCCCCCCAGATCACCGTCCTTGGTGCGCCCGAAGCGGTATTCCGCTTCCTGCGTTCCAGAAACCTGGGGAGTTCGCAGTGCGGCAGCTCTACGACCTGGCGTCCGGCCAGCGGTCCCTCTTCACCTACGCGCAAGCTCGTGAACTGGGTCTCTCCCAGCGCACGCTGTACGACTGGGTCGTCGGCGGCCGGGTCGAGCAGGTCCACTCCGGTGTGTATGCACTCGCCGGATCAGCGCCGTCGTGGGAGCGCGACCTTCTCGCGGCTGTTCTGGCCGGCCGAGCGGGCTGCGTCGGGTCCCATCGGTCCGCCACGCGGGTCTGGGAGCTCGGCTCCTTCGCGGAGATCGACGTGTCCGTGCCTCGTTCCCGGCTTCCGAGGTTGACCGGTGTTCAGGTCCACCGGTCCCTGGACCTGGTGGCGGGCGACTGCACGGTTCGTCACGGGATACCTGTGACCAACCCGCTGAGAACACTCCTCGACCTGGGCGCGGTGGTACCGGTGTGGTGCGTGCGTGACGCCGTCGACGCGGGCGTCAGCAAGGGCCTGGTCACCACCGCGGCACTCGACGCAACCTTGCATCGCCTCGCCAAGCGAGGCAGGGACGGGTGCGGCGCCCTGCGTGAGGTCCTGGATGGTTGGGCGCTCGGTTCGATGAGGGGCACGCCGCTCGAGGCGAGGATGGCCCGGCTCTGCCGCCGGAGCGGGCTCCCGGTCCCCGTCTTTCAGCATGAGGTGAGGACGAGGACCGGTCGTCGAATGTTCATCGACTTCGCATTTCCCGACCTCATGCTGGCAATCGAGGTGGATGGCCACGCTACGCACTCGACGCCAAGGCAGCTCCAGTCCGATCTCACTCGCCAGAACGATCTGGTCGGGCTCGGGTGGACAGTGCTTCGCTTCACCTGGGGTGACGTAACCCACCGCCCCGACTACGTGGCGGCGACGATCCTGCGGCATCTGGGTACGCAGGCAGCACCATTCCGCTTCCCGCGTGCCTAGAACTGGAGGGCAGGGCGCAAGGCAAGAATGGGGGGGTGCCGAACACACGGGGGGGTATCGAGCGGCGGTTGCGGGATGTGACGCGGCGGATCGCCAAGGCGCGGGAGGAGCTGGCCGTGATCGAGGCGCAGCGCGCGGCACTGGCCGAGGACGCCGACGAGGCGTCAGTGCGGGCCCTGGTGAGCGAGCAGATAGCCGACGGGCGGACCCGCACCGAGGCCACGCGGGCCGTCGAGGCCATGGACCGGAGCCGCCAGGCCGTCCTGGCCGAGATCGAGCAGCTGGTGAGGACCAGGGACGACCTGCTCGAGCGACTCCCGCTCTAGAGTCGTCCGATGGCCGTGCGGGTGGTGATCGCGGAGGACGAGGCAATCGTCCGCCTCGACCTCAAGGAGATGCTGACCGAGGAGGGCTACGAGGTCGTGGGCGAGACCGGCCGCGGCGACGAGGCCGTCGCCCTCGTCCGGGACAACAACGCCGACCTCGCCATCCTCGACATCCGCATGCCGGGCATCGACGGCCTCACCGCCGCCCGCCAGATCAACGAAGAGCGTCAGGCCGCGGTGGTCATCCTCACCGCCTTCAGCCAGCGCAACCTGATCGAGCAGGCCCGCGACTCCGGGGTGCTCGCCTATCTTCCCAAGCCGTTCCAGAAGCACGAGCTGGTGGCGGCCATCGAGGTCGCCATGGGCCGTTTCCGGGAGATGAAGGCGCTCCAGGACGAGAACCAGGCACTGGAGGACCAGCTCGAGACCCGCCGGGCCGTCGACCGGGCCAAGGGCCTCCTGATGGACAAGCACGGCCTCACCGAGAACGACGCATTCAGTTTCGTCCAGAAGACAGCCATGAGGGAGCGCACGACCATGAAGACGATCGCCCAGCGGGTCCTCGACGGGGAGCTCTCGCCGGAATGACCACCAGCCTGCGGCGAGTCATCGGCAGCATCGGCATCGCCCTCCTCGTGGTCGCCCCCGCGTGCAGCAAGGAGGACCGCCCCGGCCAGGTGACGACGGAGAGCAGCGACACCGACGGCAGCGGCACCCACACCGGCAGTGGCAGCGGCACGGGCGAGACGGGGAGTGGCACGGGCGAGACGGGCAGCGGCACCGGCGCCTCGACCGCCGCCGGTGACGATCACGACCACGACCCCACCACGACCACCGCGTTCAAGGCCACCCAGGCGAGCGACGCGGTGCCCATCGAGGCGCGCGAGTACAGCTTCGTGGGCGCCCCGGCCACCATCACCGGGCCCAGGGTCTTCTTCACCCTCACCAACAAGGGCAGGGAGGAGCACGAGATGGAGGTCTACGACGCCGACGGCAAGGAGTACGGCGAGATCCCCGAGCTCGCCCCCGGCGCCAAGGGCGACCTCGCCGTCGAGCTCCAGCCCGGCACCTACACCATCAAGTGCCTCGTGAAGGACGGCACCAAGACCCATGAGGAACTGGGGATGAAGGCGACGTTCGCCGTCACTTGACGAGCGTCCTCCACCGCCGGACCTCCGGCACCACCCGCGCCGCCGGCCCCCTGGAGGAGACGGCGGCCCGGGCCTGGAACGTCCTCAACGAAGGCAAGCCGTTCACCGTCGCCTTCGCCCTCGCTCTGCTGGTGGCCACGGGCGCGCCGGCCGCGAACATCGCCCTCGCCGCGCCGCTCGCGTTCGTGTGGTGGCGCCACGCGTATCCGCTCCACCTGCGCATCGCCCTCTGGGTCGTCGCTGCCGCCATCGTGGTGGCCGCCGGCCCGCCGCCACTGACCTCGGTGGTCCTGGCGTTCGCCGCGTACGTGCTCTTCACCGTCGTGCTGTGGGGCACGATCTACTACCACCTGCGCGTCGGCGCCCGGCTCACCAACTTCCTGCGCTTCTGGCGGCTCGTCCTCGAAAACCCCGACCCCACCTCCGGCAACTTCCTGGAGCAGGCGCCCAAGGTGGTCGCCCTCCTCGCCGTCGGCCACAGCGAGCGGCGGGCGTCGGCCATGGTCGAGCTCGCCGTCATCGCCTGGTGCGCCGGCGCCTACATCCACCGCAAGCACCTCACGTGGGTCCCGGGGCGCGCCACCGGTGACCGCGCCGCCGATCGGCGCCCCCGCGGCGCGGGGCCCGCCCGGTGCGGTCCGCCGAGCGGCAAGGTCGTGCTGCTCGTCATCGACGGCTGCCGCCTCGACCGGCTGGCCGAGGCCGACACCCCGTTCCTCGACCGCCTCGCGGCCGAGGGCATCGCCTACGCCGACTGCCAGACCGTCTACCCGGCCCGGACCGTCACCGGGTTCTCCTCCATGCTCACCGGCGCGCCGCCGGCCGTGACCCGCATGCGCTCGAACTTCGTGCCGTCGCTGGGTGTGAAGTGCGAGTCGGTGTTCGACGTCGTCCCGGGCTCGGCCATGGTGGGCATCGCCCACCTCGTGGACGCGTTCGGCGACAAGGTCCGCACCGTCACCGCGGTCATGCCGAACGACGAGATCGACACCGCACTCCTTTCCCGGGCCCGTGAGCTGGTGGAGGAGGAGGACCCCGACCTGCTCGTCGTGCAGACGCTGTCGGTCGACCAGACCGGCCACGTGCGCGGCTCGTTCTACGACGAGTACCTGGCGCGCATCGACTCGACCGACCGCGAACTGGAGGCCTTCGTCGAGTGGCTGTCCGAGCGATGGGGCGGCCTCGACGGCGTCACCATCGGTGTGCTCTCCGACCACGGCCAGGGCCGCGGCATCGGCGGCCACGGTCACTGGACGCCGACCGAGCGGCTCGTGCCCTGCATCTGGTGGGGGGCAGGCGTCCCCGCCACCCCCCCGCGTGCCGACGTGTCGCTGCTCGACGTCGCCGCCACCATCGCCCACCGCTGCGGCACCCGCGCTCCGGACCGGTCGGTGGGCCGCTGCCTGCTGTGTGACGACGGCACGGCCGACCACGATCGGCGGACTGAAGCCGCGCCCGTTGTCGTCGTCCTTCCGGCGCGCAACGAGGAGGCGACCGTGGGCGACGTCGTCGGTCGTGTCCCGCCGGTGGTCGCCGGCCATCCCGTCGATGTCATCGTCGTCGATGACGGCTCGACCGACGACACCTCGCCGCGCGCCCGGGCGGCCGGAGCGACCGTCATCCACCACGAGCGGGGCCACGGTCTCGGCGCCGCCGTCCGCACCGGCCTGCAGGAAGCCCGCCACCGTGGCGCGGCGGCGGCCGCCTTCCTCGACGCCGACGGGGAGTACGACCCGGCCGACCTCGCCGCTGTCCTGGCGCCCGTCCTCGCCGGCGAGGCCGACTACGTCGTCGGCTCGCGCTTCACCGGCACCATCGCGTCGATGGCACCCCACCGCCGCATCGGCAACCGCGTCCTCTCCGCCCTCACCTCGGTCGTGGCCCGCCGTCGTCTCACCGACGCGCAGTCCGGCTTCCGCGCGCTCGGGCCCGGCGCTCTCGACCACGTCCGCATCGGCCACGACTACAACTACGCCCAGGTGCTCACCCTCGAGCTGCTCGGCATGGGGTTCCGCTACACCGAGGTGCCGATCAGGTATCAGAAGCGGCGCCACGGGCGGTCGTTCGTGCGCCTCCCGACCTACCTGCGCCGGGTCCTGCCCGCCATGGTCGTGGCGTCCCGCACCCGTTAGGGCGCGATGAAGAGGTGCCGCGTGAGCGTCTCCTCCAACGTCACGGTCCGCGTGCCGACGTCGAGCACCAGCGTCCCGTCCCGCGCCCGGCTGCGCACGGTCGCCTCCGCGCCGGGCACGAAGCCGCGGTCGCTCAGGTAGGTCAGCGCCTCCTCGTCGATCTCCACCTGCTCGGTCACCTGCTCGAGGCGCACGCGGTCGCCGGCCTGGGCACCCGCCAGCGCCACCAGGCCGCGGTCGGCTCCGCCGGACCCGGGGATCGGGTTGCCGTGCGGGCACGTGGTCGGGTGGCCGAGCAGCTCGACGAGACGTTCCTCGACCTCGTCGGAGATGACGTGTTCCCACCGGCAGGCCTCGTTGTGGGCGCGGTGCCAGGGGAGCCCGATGATGTCGGTGAGCAGACGCTCGGCCAACCGGTGCTTGCGCACGACGCTCTCGGCCCGGGCCCGGCCCTTGCGGGTGAGCACGACGGTGCGGCCGGCGGCGCGCACGAACCCGTCGGCCCGCAACCTGGCCATCATCTCCGACACCGACGGCGCCGAGTGGCCGAGGCGTTCGGCCAGGCGGGCCTGGATGACGGGCGTGCCCTCCTCCTCCAGCTCGTGGATGGCCTCGAGGTACTCCTCGACCGGGGGATGGAACCCGTCGTGCACGGCTGCAACCTTAGGTCCGCCTAAGAATGGCCCGGTGGGCCGATGGCGATTGCCGCTCGTGGTGTTCCTCCTCGTGGCGGCGGCGGGCCAGGCGGCGGTCGGCATGCGCGCCTCCCGCACGGCCACCGTCACCGGCGACGAGCCCTTCTACCTGCTGACGGCCCAGTCGCTCACCTCCGACGGCGACCTCGACCTGCGCGACGAGTACGCCGGCCACGAGGAAGGCGAGTTCTGGGACGGCACCATCCCGCTCTGGAAGCAGATGACGCCGGCGCCCGACGGCCGACTGCTGTCCCCCCACGACCCCGGGCTGCCGCTCCTGATCGTGCCGGCCTACGCCGTCGGCGGTTTGACCGGTGTGCAGCGGTTCCTCGTCCTCCTCTGGGCCCTGGCCATGGCGCTCGCCGCGGTGGCCGCCGTCCGTCTGGGCGTGCCGACCGGCGCCGCCGGCCTGGCCGCCGTCGCGCTCGGCGCCGGCGCGCCCGGCGTGGTCTACGCGTCCCAGGTGTACCCCGAGGGCCCGGCCGCGCTGCTCGTGGCCATCGGGCTCCTCCTTGCCATCGCCACGCGCCCACGGCCGGTCGCGCTCGCCGCGGCCATGACCGCCCTCATGTGGTTGGGGGTGAAGTACGCCCCCTTCGCGGCCGTGCTCGGGGGCGTGTGGGTGTGGCGGTTCCGCGCCGATCGCCGCGCCGTTGCCGCCCTGGCCGGCCTCGCCGTCGTCGCCGCCGCCCACCTGGTGTGGTGGCACCTTCACACCTTCGGCGACCTGACGCCGTACGGCACCAACGTGGTGTGGTCGGGCGAGGGGACGGCGTCGATCGTCGCCGACCACGTGCACGTCGGCGAACGGCTCCACCGGCTGTACGGCGTGCTCGTCGACCAGCGCTTCGGGCTCCTGCGGTGGTCGCCGGTGGCCGCGCTCGTGTTCGCGGGCCTGGCCCGCCGCCGCGGCCTCGCCCTCGCCCTCGTGCTCGCCGCCGTCGCGCTCGCCACGTTCGCGTCGATCACGATGATGGGCTGGTGGTTCCCGGGCCGGATGCTGGTCGCCGCGTTCCCCGCCGTCGTCGTCCTCACCGGCGCCGGGATCGCCCGCTTCCCCCGGGTCGGCGCCCTCCTCGCCGGGTGGTCACTGGCCATCGGCGCCGCCGTCGCAGTAGGCGCGCACACCGGCGCCATCCGCCTCGCCGTCGACCCCTGGCGGGTCGGCTTCCCGCTCCCGCCGGCCATCCTGTTCCCCGACCTGCGCACCGACGGAACGGCCCGGATCGCGGCCTCGGCCGCCTGGGTCGTCGGGCTTACGATGCTCGGGTGGCGAAGCTCATGGTCCTCGACGGCAACTCCCTCGTCTACCGCGCCTTCTTCGCCCTCCCCACCGACATGGCCACCGCCGCCGGGCAGGTGACGAACGCCGTCTACGGCTTCTCCAACATGCTCGTGTTCCTCCTCAACGAGCACACGCCCGATGGCATCGCCGTGGCCTTCGACCGGCCCGAGCCGACCTTCCGCCACGAGATGGTCACCGACTACAAGGCCGGGCGCGCCGAGACGCCCGACATCCTGCGCCAGCAGATGGGCCTCGTCCGCCAGGTCGTGGAGGTCCTCGGCATCCCGTTGCTGGAGATGCCCGGCTTCGAAGCCGACGACATCCTCGCCACCCTCGCCACCCAGGCGCGTGACCGCGGCGACGACGTCATCGTCGTCACCGGTGACCGCGACGCGTACCAGCTGGTGGAGGACCCCCACATCAAGGTGCTCTACAACCTGCGGGGCGTCACCGACTACCGGCTCTACGACGAGGCCGGGATCCAGGAGCGCACCGGCGTGCACCCGACCATGTACCCGCAGTACGCGGCCCTGCGCGGTGATCCGTCCGACAACCTGCCCGGCGTTCCGGGGGTGGGGGAGAAGACGGCGGCCAAGCTCCTCAACACCTACGGCGACCTCGACGGCGTCTTCGCCAACCTCGACAAGTGCACGCCGAAGTTGCGCGAGAGCCTGGCCGCCCACGAGGCCCAGGTACGCAAGAACGCCGAGGCCACGCCGCTCATCCGCACCATGCCGTTGGAGTGCACGCCGGATGACCTCAAGATGGGCGAGTGGGACCAGGAGGAGGCGAAGAAGCTCTTCAACTTCCTCGAGTTCCGCGGCACGTTCTGGGAGCGCCTGCTGGAGGCGACGGCGCGCACGTCGGGCCACGCCGCGGTTGCCGATCTCGCCGTCGCCGATGCCCCGCCGCTCGAGGTCGATGTTCGTCGCCTCCGGACCGCGGCCGACGTCGTGGCCCTGTCCGGCGCGCTCTCGGGCTCGGTCGCCATCGCCGCCGAGTGGGCAGGCCGCGAGGGCCGGTCATCGCTGACCGGCCTCTCGCTCGCCACCAGTGAGGACGACGTGTGCTGGTTGGACGCCGCGCTCCTGGCCGACGACGCGGCCCGCGTCGCCCTGGCTGGGTCGCTCGGCCGCGCCGACGTCGCCGTCGACGCCCACCAGGCCAAGGAGCTGCTGCGCGGTCTCGACGGGGTCGGCATCGACCTGTCCAACCTCGGTCTCGACACCGCCCTCGCCGCGTATCTCCTCGAGCCGGCCGAGGCGACCTATCTGCTCGAGGACCTGGCTCTCAAGTACCTCGGCCTGGAAGTGCGCTCGCCCGATGCCGCGCCCGCCGGCCAGCTCGACCTCGGCGACGGCGATGCCGATCAGGCCGAAGGAGCCGGTCGGCGGGCCGCCGCCATCCGCCGCCTGGTGCCCGTGCTGCAAGCCGCCCTCGACGCGCGCGGTCTCACCGGCCTCTACCGCGACATCGAGCGCCCGCTGGTCCGTGTCCTCGCCCGGATGGAGAAGGTCGGCATCCGCGTCGACGTCGAGTACCTGCGCCAGCTGGCGGCCGGCCTCACCGAGGAGGTGCGTCGGCTGGAGGTGGAGATCCAGGAGCTGGCGGGCGAGCCGTTCAAGGTGAACTCGACCCCACAGCTGCGCACGATCCTGTTCGACAAGCTCGGCCTCCAGCCCCAGAAGAAGACCAAGACGGGGTTCTCCACCGACGCCGCGTCGCTGGAGAAGCTGAAGGGCCAGCACGAGATCATCGACAAGCTGTTGCGGTACCGGGAGGTCGAGAAGCTGCGCTCGACCTACGGCGAGAGCCTGCTGGCCGAGGTGGGCGCCGACGGCCGCATCCACGCCACGTTCCAGCAGACCGTGGCCCGCACCGGCCGGCTCTCGTCCGACCAGCCCAACCTGCACAACGTGCCCGTGCGCACCGAGGAGGGGCGGCAGTTCCGCCGGGCCTTCGTGCCCGACGACGGGTGGTCGCTGCTGGTGGCCGACTACAACCAGATCGAGCTCCGCGTCATCGCCCACCTGGCCGAGGACCCGGGCCTGATCGAGGCGTTCACCAGTGGCACCGACGTGCACACCACCACGGCGGCGCGCATCTTCGCCGTCGAGCCGGGCGACGTGACGCTGGCTCAGCGGTCGAAGGCGAAGATGGTTTCCTACGGCCTCGCCTACGGCATGGAGTCCTTCGGCCTGGCCGCCCGACTCAACATTCCGGTGGAGGAGGCGGCCCAGATCCTCGGCGCCTACTTCGAGGCCTTCCCGAGCGTGAAGGCGTACATGGAGCGCACCGTCGCCGAGGCCCGCAGCCGTGGCTACACCGAGACGCTGTTCGGCCGCCGGCGGCAGATCCCAGAGCTCTCGGCCGCGAACTACCGCATCCGTCAGGCCGGCGAGCGCCAGGCCATGAACGCCGGCATCCAGGGCCTCGCCGCCGACATCTTCAAGGTGGCGCTGGTGCGGCTCGACCAGTCACTGGAAGCGAAGGGGTTGCGCAGCCGCCTGGTGCTGCAGGTCCACGACGAGGTCATCCTCGAGGTGCCGCCCGAGGAGCAGGATCGCGCCGCCGAGCTGACGCTGGAGGCCATGCGCGGCGCCTGCGAGCTGTGTGTCGGGCTCGAGGTCAACCTGTCGTGGGGCGAGACCTGGGCCGACGCCAAGACCTGAGTCGCGCCAACATGGGGCCGTGCACTTCCCCCGCTCCGTCGTCCTCGCCGCGGTCGTCGCCGCCGCCGCCACCCTGGTGGCACCCACCCCCGCCGGCGCCGAGACGCCCGCCCAGGCCCTGAGGAAGCAGTTCCTCGCCGCCCTGTCCTCGTCGACGGCATCAGCCCGAGCCGTGGTCGTCACCATCGACGGCGCCGGAACCGTGGTCGACGACGGCGGCGACCGGGCCCTGGCGCCGGCGTCG
Source organism: Acidimicrobiales bacterium (assembly GCA_035526015.1). Classification (GTDB taxonomy): domain Bacteria; phylum Actinomycetota; class Acidimicrobiia; order Acidimicrobiales; family DATLDH01; genus DATLDH01. The sequence continues at coordinate 2,786 of DATLDH010000057.1, read as the reverse complement.
ACGCAGAAGCTCTACCTGACCGGTGCCGCGCTCGTGCGCATGGGGCCCGAGTACCGCCTGTCCACCGATGTGTGGGGGAGTGGCGCGCTGCTGCCGGAGGGCACGCTGGCCGGCGACCTCGTCTTCGTGGCCGGTGGCGACCCGTCGCTCACCGGGGTGCACCTGACCGAGCTGGCCCGGCAGGTGCGTACCGCGGGCGTGGCCCACGTCACCGGCTCGGTCTTCATCGACGACAGCCACTTCGACCGCGCCCGCACCGCGCCGGGGTGGAAGGCGTCGTGGGTGCCCAGCCAGTCCGGCCCGCTGTCGGCGTTCGCCCTCGACCGCAACGGGTGGCGCAGGGACCGGGCCTTCCTCGACGATCCCGTCCCGGCCAACGGACAGCGATTCATGGACTCGCTCGCCCAGGCCGGTGTCGCCGTCGACGGCGGCCTGCAGTTCGGGCGGCCCGAGGCAGGGGTCGACCTCCCGCTGGCCGAGCACCTGTCGCCTCCGCTGGGCGACCTGGTGCGCTCGACCCTCAAGTCCTCCGACAACTTCTCGGCCGAGCAACTGCTCAAGGAGCTGGGGGCCGGAGACGGCGAAGGCTCGACGGCCGCGGGTCTGCGCTCGGTCTGGCAGGTGGCCGGCGGCCTCGGCCTGCCCCCCGGCCAGGCCGCCGACGGGTCGGGCCTCAGCAGCCAGAACCGGGCCACGGCATGGCACGAGGTGCGGTGGCTGACGACGCTGTCGGCCACCGAGCACGGGCCGCGCTTCGTGTCGTCGCTGGCGGTCTCCTGCACCGACGGCACACTGAAGAACCGCTTCTGCCGGACACCGGCCGCCGGCAAGGTGCAGGCCAAGACGGGCACGCTCGACAACGTCGTCACGTTGTCGGGGTTCACCACCACGTCGGCCGGCCACCGGGCCGTGTTCTCGGTGCTGCTGTCGGGGGTGAAGGACTCGGCCAAGGGCCGTGCGGCGGTGGACAAGGCGGTGACGGCCATCGTCACCTCCAGGGTGTGAGCGCAGGTCGCGGGACGGACTTCGAGCCCGTCGCCGCCTTTCTGGGCGACGCCTACCTGAAGTACAGCTTCACCAAGGGCACCGGCCAGGAGGTGTCGTTCCTCTGCGACCGGTTCGGGCTCGGCCCGGCCACCCGGGTGCTCGACGTGGGCTGCGGTCCCGGTCGGCACGCCCATGCCCTCGAGGCACGCGGCATCCCGGTCGTCGGTCTCGATCTGGCCGCGCCATTCGTGGAGGCGGCCGCGGTGGGGGCGCGGGGTGATGCCACGTTCGTCCGGGCCGATGCCCGCCATCTGCCGTTCGGCGACCAGGCCTTCGATCTCACCATCTCGCTGTGCCAGGGCGGGTTCGGCCTGGTCGGCGACGACGACGGCGCCGTGGTCGCCGAGATGGCCAGGGTCACCCGCCCCGGCGGCAGGGTCGTGCTGTCGGCGTTCTCGGCCTACTTCGCCGTCCGGTTCATCGAGGAGACCGACACCTTCGACGCCGATCACGGCGTGAACCACGAGCACATCAGCCCGCGCAACACCGCCGGCGACGTGGCCGAGTTCGACCTCTGGACGTCCTGCTTCACCCCGCGGGAGCTCCGCCTCATGGCGGCCGCGGCCGGCCTCGAGGTCTCCCACGTGTGGTCGGTCAAGCCCGGCGACTACGCCGAGCGCGTGCCCGACCTCGACCACCCCGAGTTCCTCCTCGTGGCCGTCCGCCCCTGAGGAGGTAATCTCGTGGGCGGAGCGCGAACGGTTCGCGCCCACCCTCTCCGAAGCCCCAGACAGGGGCCGGAGCCTGTCCGGAAAGCGAGCTACCGACCCGTCATGTCTGACCCCACCACCACTGCTTCGTCGCCTGCATCGTCGCCTGCATCGTCGCCGATGGGCACCTTCGACGACGAAGGCGTCTACACCCCTCGCGAGGTCGCGTTCGACGACCTGGGCGGCATGTCCTTCGAGGACGCCGTCGCCGGCACCATCGTCGAATTCGACGACGGTGACATCGTCAAGGGGACGGTGGTGAAGGTCGACAAGGACGAGGTCCTGCTCGACATCGGCTTCAAGTCCGAAGGCGTCATCCCGTCGCGTGAGCTGTCGATCCGCCACGACGTGGACCCCTCCGAGATCGTGTCGCTCGGCGACGAGATCGAGGCCCTCGTCCTCCAGAAGGAGGACAAGGAGGGTCGTCTGGTCCTGTCCAAGAAGCGCGCCCAGTACGAGCGGGCGTGGGGCACCATCGAGAAGATCAAGGAGACCGACGGCGTCGTCAGCGGTCCGGTCATCGAGGTCGTCAAGGGCGGCCTGATCCTCGACATCGGCCTGCGCGGCTTCCTGCCGGCGTCGCTGGTGGAGCTGCGCCGGGTGCGCGACCTGCAGCCGTACGTCGGCAAGGAGCTCGAGGCCAAGATCATCGAGCTCGACAAGAACCGCAACAACGTGGTCCTCAGTCGCCGGGCGTGGCTGGAGGAGACGCAGAAGGAGCAGCGCGAGGAGTTCCTCGTCAACCTCAAGCCTGGCGAGGTCCGCAAGGGCATCGTGTCCTCGGTCGTCAACTTCGGCGCCTTCGTCGACCTGGGCGGCATGGACGGCCTCGTGCACGTCTCCGAGCTGTCGTGGAAGCACGTCGACCATCCGTCCTCGGTCGTCACCGTCGGCGACGAGATCGAGGTGCAGGTGCTCGACGTCGACCTCGACAAGGAGCGGATCAGCCTCTCGCTCAAGGCCACCCAGCAGGACCCGTGGCAGGAGTTCGCCAACGCCCACCGCGTCGGCGAGCTCGTGTACGGCCGG
>DATLDH010000055.1:0-18992 GCA_035526015.1 Acidimicrobiales bacterium | reverse complement strand
GGTGAACAGCCTCGGCTTCGACGGCCTGCTGTTCGGCGGGAGCGAGCTCCTCGTGAACCAGCTCATCGCCGTGGGGGCCACGATCCTCTTCTCGGGGATCATGTCCTTCATCCTCGCCAAGATCATCGATGCGGTGATCGGACTGCGCATCACCCCCGACCAGGAAGACGAAGGCATGGACCAGTCCCTGCACGCAGAAGCTGCATACGCACTCGGTGGGAGGATCTAGCGATGAAGCTCATCACCGCCATCGTCAAGCCGTTCAAGCTGGACGAGGTCAAGGAGGCCCTCAAGGACGCCGGCGTGCAGGGCATGACCGTCTCCGAGGTCCAGGGCTTCGGCCGCCAGCGGGGACACACCGAGGTCTACCGGGGCGCCGAGTACACGATCGACTTCGTGCCCAAGGTCCGCCTCGAGATCCTCGCTGACGAGGTCGACGTCGACCGCATCGTCGACGCCGTCGTCGCCGCCGCCCGCACCGACAAGATCGGTGACGGCAAGGTGTGGGTGACGCCGGTGGAGAGCATCGTGCGCATCCGCACCGGCGAGAAGGGGCACGACGCGATCTAGGCGGGAGGCACTGCTGCAGGAGGGCGGCCTCACGGGGCCGCCCTTCTGTCGCGCGCACGCCGATGTCATCGACGGGTGGTTCTCCGAGCTCCTCGGCGACGAGCCCGGCGTCGCAGTCGTGGCGGTCGGGGGGTACGGGCGCCGGGAGCTGGCGCCGGGGAGCGACGTCGATGTCCTGCTGCTCCACCGCCGCGTCCCGGGTGTGGCCGAGGTCGCGTCGCGGCTCTGGTACCCGCTGTGGGACGCCGGGGTGCGCCTCGGCCACGCCGTCCGCACCGCGAAGGAGGCGCTGGCCCTGGCCGACGACGACCTCGACACCGCCACTGCCCTGCTCGACGCCCGCTTCGTCGTCGGTGATCCCGACCTGGCGGCCGACGTCGCGGCCGGCGCCGTCCGCCAGTGGCGGAAGCGACGGGCCCGGTGGATCGACGCGCTCGGACGGCGGGTCGACGAGCGCCACACCGCCGCCGGGGAGGTGGCGTTCCTCCTCGAGCCCGACCTCAAGGAGGGCAAGGGCGGCCTGCGCGACGTCCAGAGCCTGCGCTGGGCGGCGGCCGCCGAGCCCGAGGTGGTCGCCGTGAGCGAGGTGGTCCAGTCGGCCTACGACCTCCTTCTCACCATCCGCGTCGAGCTCCACCGGAGGTCCGGGCGGGCGTCGGACCAGCTGCTGCTCCAGGAGCAGGACGCGGTCGCCGACGGGCTCGGCTACGACGACGCCGACGCCCTCATGGCGGCGGTGTCAGGGGCGGCTCGCACCATCGCGTGGGCCGGCGACGAGACGTGGCGCCACCTGCGCGCCCCGTCCTCGCGGTGGCGCATCGGTCATCGCCGCCGCGAAATGGTGGGCCCCGGCCTGGTACTGGAACCCGACGGCATCGGGCTGACCGACGACGCCGACCTCACCGATCCGTCGCTCGTGCTGCGGGGCGCGGCGGCGGCGGCCGGTCACGGCACCTTGCTGACGCGCGCCACCCTGGCCCGCCTCGCCGACGACGGCGCCGGCCCAGGTGACCCGTGGCCAACGGCGGCGCGGGACGCCCTCGTGGCCCTGCTGGCGACCGGTCACCGCGCCATCGACGTGATCGAGTCACTCGACCAGTGGGGGCTCCTGCTGCGGCTGCTGCCGGAGTGGGAGGGCGTGCGCCACCGCCCGCAGCGCAACGCGTACCACCGCTTCACCGTCGACCGGCACCTGTGCGAGGCCGCCGCCAACGCCGCCGCTCTGACCGGCGGCGTGAGCCGGCCCGACCTCCTGCTGGTGGGCGCGTGGCTGCACGACATCGGGAAGGGCCGAGGGGGCGACCACACCGAGATCGGCATGGACCTCATGCGCACCATCGCCACGCGCATGGGCTTCGGCCCGGCCGACGTGGCGACGCTGGTCGCCATGGTGGAGCATCACCTGCTCCTCCCCGACGTGGCCACGAGGCGCGACCTGGAGGACCCGTCGACGACCGAGGCCGTCGCCCGCGCCGTCGGCGACGTCGACACCCTGCAGCTGCTCGACGCGCTCACCGAGGCCGACAGCCTGGCGACGGGCGCGTCGGCGTGGGGAACGTGGAAGGCGGGACTGGTGGCCGAGCTGGTGGGGCGGACGACCCGGCTGCTGCAGGGCGCGCCGGACGACGCGGCGCCGTCGTTGCCGACCGACGACCACCGGCGGCTCATGGCCGAGCGCCGGCTGGTCGTCGAGCACGACGCCGGCACCCTCACCGTCATCGCACCCGACCGGCCCGGGCTGTTCGCCCGCGTGGCCGGCACCATCGCCCTCCACGGCCTCGACGTGCTCGGCGCGAACGTCGGCGCCAGCGAGGACGGCATGGCCGTGGAGGTGTTCAGGGTCGAGCCGGTGTTCGGGCGCGAGCCCGAGTGGCCCCGCTTCACCGCCGACCTCGAGCGGGCTCTGGCCGGCCGCCTGGCTCTCGACGCCCGGCTCTCCGAGAGGGTCCGCACCTACGGCCGGCCCAGCCCGGGGCCTGCTCCCGTGCAGCCGCGGGTAGCGATCGACAACGACGCGTCGGCGTCGGCGACCGTGATCGAGGTGCGCGCCGCCGACGCCGTCGGCGTGCTGTACCGGATCACCAAGGCGCTGGCCGAGTGCGAGCTCGACGTGCAGTCGGCCAAGGTGCAGACCCTCGGCCACGAGGTCGTCGACACCTTCTACGTGCACGGCCCCGAGGGTCGGAAGGTCGGCGACGTCGAGTACCAGGTCGAGATCCAACGGGCGGTGCTGGCCGCACTTTCGCCTTAGCGTGGGGGCGTGGATGCCACGCCCGTCTCCGCCCATGATCTCCTGCGGTGGAGTGAGGCCCTGTCGGCCATCGCACGCACCGGCCTCGGGTTCACCCAGAGCCTGTACGAGAAGGAGCGCTTCGAGGAGGTGCTGAAGGTGGCGGCCGACATCCGGGTCGCCGCCGGCCACGAGCTCGAGGCCGAGACGCTCGTGGAGGAGTGGCTCAAGCTGGTCGGACAGGGAGTGGCCGGCTACGTCACGCCCAAGGTCGCGGTGGGCGCCGTCGTGGGCAACGAGTGCGACGAGATCCTCCTGGTGCAGCGCTCCGACTCCGGGATCTGGCTGTACCCGACCGGGTGGGCCGACGTGGGGTACTCGGCCTCGGAGGTGGTGGTGAAGGAGGTCGAGGAGGAGACCGGCATCGAGTGCGAGCCGATCGGGCTCATCATGGTGCTCGACGGGCTGCGCCTCGGGTTCACGCGCATCCCGCTGTACTCACTGGTGTTCCACTGCCGCATGACCGGTGGCGAGCTGAAGGCCCACCCACTGGAGTGCGCCGACGTGGGCTGGTTCGCCGAGGACGCCCTCCCGTCGCCGCTGGCCGGCGCCGACCGCTGGGGCCCGCACGCCTTCGCGGCGATCAGGGGCGAGAAGGTGGAGGTGCTGTTCGATGCCCCCCGCTCACCCACCTGGCGCGTCGAGTAGCCGCAGCAGCAGGCGGGGGTCGCCCGGCCAGGCCTCGAGGATCGCCTCCCGCGGCACGCGGCGGGCCGACCAGCGCAGGACGAGTGCGACCACGACGATGTCGTCGAGCGGGCCGATGACCGGGAGGAACTCCGGAATCAGGTCGATGGGCGACAGCACCCACAGCAGCGCGAAGCCGACGGCGATGCGCACCGACCGCGGCACCCGTGGGTCGCGCCGCAGCCGCCGGATCATGGTGGCGCAGTCGGGCAGGAACGCGGCCAGGTCGCGCAGCGTGCCGGGTGGGAGCGTGCGGGCCAGGCCGACGAGCACGGCCCAGCTCACGAGCAGCAATCCAACGCCCACCACCAGGGCGCGGATCACGGGGTGGTGAGCTGGCGGAACAACGCGTCGACGATGGAGATGCGGCCGTCGGACCGTTCCCACTCGTCGCCCACGGCCTTGTGGTCGACGAGGCCGGCCGCGTCAGGCGGGATGCCGAGCGCCTCGGTGCAGGCTGCGCGCAGGGCGGCCGGCTCGGCCTCGTCGCCGTAGGCCGCGAACGCCTCCAGGCCGTCCCAGAGCTCGGCCGGCCTGGCCTTCGGCGGGCCACCGGTGGCCAGGGCCAGGGCCACGTTGCCGAACAGGTCGTAGGTGCCCGTGCCGACCGGGCGGTCGAACCCCGCCACCGGATGCAGCCGCCATTCGACCGTCGCGCCACCCGGCCCGTCGTCGCGCAGCCACACCTGGGAACCGTTGACGTAGGCGTCGAGGGGCTCGCCGAAGTGATCGTCGAGGGCCATGACGAGCTCGTCGGATATGCGCCAGAGGCAGGTCGGTGTGCGGGCCACGAGCAAGCCACGCTACCGAGCGGCGCGATCATGGGGTGTGCCGCGCCGTCCCTTCGCCGTCTTCGCCCTGCTGGCGCTGAGCCTCGTCGCATGCGGGGACCGCTCGCCGGACGTGGGCGCCCGCATCGTGCGGCCCACCACGTCCACGGCGCCCGAGAGCCCGTCGCCCACGGGCGGCCCGGCGGTGGTCACCGATGCCGCTCAGCCGCCGACCACCACCGCGGCGTCCCCGCCGCCGGGGTCCGGGCCGAAGCCGTCGTCGGCGACCAGCGTCACGGCGGGGGCCGCCGTCGCGCCCGCGCCGTCACGTGCCGCGCTGGCGTGCCCGGCCACGCCGCCCCGTGCCGGTGCCCGCCCCGACCGCACGCGCTACGAGCTCCACGTCGATGTCCGCACGGCGGAGAACGCCGTGGTCGGCGACCTGGTGGCGCGGTTCACCCCCGACCGGGCCACCGACCGTCTCGTGTTCCGCCTGTGGCCCAACGGCCCGCGGCTGGCCCGGTTCGGTGCGCGTCTCGACACCGGCGCCGTGACCGTCGACGGGCGGGAGGTCGCGAGCGAGCGCACCGCCCCGACCGTCCTGGAGGTGCGCACCGGCGCCATCGCCGCCGGCCGCACGGTGGAGGTCGCCATGCCGTGGCGACTCACGCTGCCGAACATCGTCAACGACCGCATCTACCGCAAGGGCGACATCCTGCGGCTCGGTTCGTTCTTCCCGATCCTGCCGTGGGAGCCGGGCCTGGGGTGGACGATCGAGCCCCCCACGACCGCATTCGCCGAGGCGTCCATGGCGCCGGTCGCCGACTTCGTCGTGCACGTGAAGCTGCCGCCCGGGCTGACCGCGATCACCAGCGGCACCGACGCCGGCGGCGGCCGGTTCGTGGCCCGGTCGATGCGCGACTTCGCCATGTCGGTGGGCCGCTTCCGCATCACCGGCGGCACCGCTCAGGCCCCGCACACGGTGAAGATCACCGTCGGGGTGGCCGGCGCGAGTGACGACCCCGGGGTCTATCTGCGCAAGGCCCAGCGGGTGCTGGCCGACTTCTCGCGCCGCTACGGCGACTACCCGTGGGACAGCTTCACCATCGCCGTCACCCCGGAGCTGTCCGGCGGCATCGAGTACCCCTCACACGTGATGCACGGCCCGGGCACGACCGGTCGCGTGCTCAGCCACGAGGTCGGCCACATGTGGTTCTACGGCCTGGTGGGCAACAACCAGGGACGCGACCCGTGGCTCGACGAGGGCCTGGCCACGTGGGCCGAGGACCGGTTCGAGGGCACGACGACCGCGACCCGCAACAAGTCGGTGCCGGCCGGCGGCCGCGGCCGCGCCGGTGAGCCCATGACGTACTGGGAGTCGCGCCAGGACATCTACTACCGCAGCGTCTACACCCAGGGCGCGCAGGCCCTCGGTGCGCTTGGGCCGGCCGACCGCGTCGACTGTGCCCTGGCCCACTACGTGGCCCACAACGCCAACCGCGTGGCGCGCAATCGCGACATCGTCGAGGCCCTTCGCCCGAGCTTCCCCGACGTCGAGTCGGTCTTCGCCCGCTACGGCATCCGCGCCTGACGCTTCTCGAGGCAATGCCCCGGCCTGCGGCCGGGCTATTGCCTCGGAAATGGGTCTACCGTGCAGCCCATGCGCAGTCTCCGCGAGGTTGCCGACGCGGTCAGGGCCGGAGAGCTCAAGGCGGTGGAGGTGCTCGACGAGTGCCTGGTGCGGATCGAGCGTGACAATCCGGCGCTGAACGCGTTCGTCCACCTCGACCCCGACCTGGCGCGCAGCGCGGCCGAGGCCGTCGACGCCAAGGTCGCCGCCGGTGAGGATCCGGGGCTGCTGGCCGGCGTGCCGTTCGGGGTGAAGGACCTCGAGGACTGCGCGGGTATGCCGACCTCGCACGGGTCGCTGCTGTTCAAGGGCGGCCCCCCGGTGGCCGAGGACTCCGTGCACGTGGGCCGCCTGCGCGCCGCCGGCGCCGTCCCCGTCGGCAAGACGGCGGCCCCGGAGTTCGGCGCCGTCGCCCTCACCCACACCAAGGCGTGGGGCACGACGCGCAACCCGTGGGACCTGTCGAAGTCACCGGGCGGGTCGAGCGGGGGTTCGGCCGCGGCGGTGGCGGCCGGCATGGTGCCGTTCTGCACCGCAAGTGACGGCGGCGGCTCCACCCGCATCCCGGCCGGCTTCACCGGGCTCGTCGGCTTCAAGCCCTCGTTCGGCCGCATCGCCAAGCCGCATTTCGCCGCCTCCCAGACCTCGGTGACCGGGGTGCTGACCACCACGGTCGCCGACGCGGCCCGCCACCTCGACGTGGCCGCCGGTCCCGACGACCGCGACCGCACGTCGCTGCCGCCGTCCGGTGTCGTCTACGAGCGGGCCATCGACGAGCTCGATGTCTCCGGGCTCCGAGCCGTGTGGTCGGTCGATCTGGGTTTCGCCGAGGTCGACCCCGAGGTGGCCGCCATCGCCTTCGGCGCGGCCGAGGCGCTCGTCGACGCCGCCGGCCTCGCCCTCGTCGAGCGCCCCATCGCTCTCACCGACCCCATGAAGATGTGGCTGTCGGCCGGCGCCGCCGACCTCTGGATGGACATCGAGAAGGGCATGTGGCCCGATCGGTCCGACGAGCTCACCGCCGCGCCGTACTTCGGGCTCAAGGCGACCGAGACGCTCCCGGTCGGCGCATTCGCGCGGATACTCATGCGGCGGTGGAAGTTCGAGGACGAGGTGGCCGCCATCTTCCGCGACGTCGACCTGCTGCTGACGCCCACGACCGCGGTGCCGGCCTACCCGGCCGAGGGCCCGATGACGACGGAGATCAACGGCGTCACCGTGCATCCCGGCATGTCGGTGCCGTTCACCCAGCTCGGCAACCTGGCGTGGAACCCGGGGATCTCGTTGCCGGCGGGCACGACGGCGTCGGGCCTGCCCGTCGGCGTGATGATCACGGCGCGGCGACATGCCGACGACGTGGTGCTGCGACTGGCGCGCCTGTTCGAACTGGCCCGACCCTGGCCCCGGCTTGCCCCCGCCTACTCCTGACCAGGGCCCGAGCGGCCCTCTGAGCGGGATGGTCGCGCCCCCCGGGGCGTTCCTGCATCCGTTCGCCCGACCGGCGGCGGGGCCGGAGGCATTCGTCACCATCGTGCGGGGTGAGGGCGCGGCGGTGTTCGACGAGCTCGGCAACCGCTACGTCGATGCCCTCGCCAGCCTCTGGTACTGCAACGTCGGCCACGGCCGCGAGGAGATCGCCGCCGCCGTCGGCGAGCAGATGCGCAAGCTCGAGTGCTTCTCCACCTTCGACCGCTTCACCAACGAGCCGGTGGAGGAGCTGGCCGCCGAGCTCGTCGCCCTCGCGCCGATGGAGGGCGCCCGCGCGTTCTTCGCCAGCGGAGGGTCGGAGGCGGTGGAGACGGCCATGAAGCTGGCCCGCCTCGCCCACCACACCACCGGGCACCCTGAGCGGACGCTGGTGATCGGCCGCACGCCGTCGTACCACGGGGTCGCATACGGCGGCCTGAGCGCGACGGGGCTGCCCGCCAACCAGGTCGGGTTCGGTCCACTCGTCGCCGACGTCGAGTGTGTGCCGTGGGACGACCTCGATGCGCTGGACGACGTGCTGAGCGAACGGGGCGACCGCCTGGCGGCGATCATCGCCGAGCCCGTGATCGGGGCGGGCGGTGTGCGGCCCGCCCCCGAGGGCTATCTGGCGGGCCTGCGCGAGCGGTGCGACCGCCACGGCGCGTTCCTGATCCTCGACGAGGTGATCTGCGGCTTCGGCCGTCTCGGGCGGTGGTGGGGCGCCGAGCACTACGGCGTGCGACCCGATCTCGTCACCTTCGCCAAGGGCGTGACGTCGGGCTACCTCCCACTCGGCGGTGTGCTCGTGGGCCCGGCCGTGCGCCGGCCGCTGGAGTCCGACGGCGCGCTCGTGCTGCGCCACGGGTACACCTACAGCGGCCACCCCACGTCGTGCGCCGCGGCGTTGGCCAACCTCTCCATCCTCGCCGACGAGGGCCTGCTCGGCCGGGCCGAGAAGGTCGGGGCGCGCCTCGGTGACGGCCTGCGCTCGCTGTCGGGACACGGGGGCGTCGCCGAGGTGCGGGGCGCCGGCGCGGTGTGGGCCGTGCAGCTGGCGCCGGACGTCTCCGCCATCGACGTGCGGGAGTCGATGATGGAGCGCGGCGTCATCGCCCGCCCCCTCGGCACCGACACCATCGCCTTCTGCCCGCCGCTGGTGATCGGTGACGACGACCTCGATCTCTGTGTGGAGTCCCTGGCCGCCTCGCTGCCCTGAGCCCCGAGCGGTACCCTCGGGACATGCGCGCACGAACTCTGGGGCTCGTCGCGGTCGCCGTCGGTGCACTCGTGCTCGGACTCCCGGCCCACGCCGTCACCCCGCTCAACTTCGCCGACCCCGCCGGCGACGCCCTCGACGGCCGGGACGAGATGGACATCGTCAAGGTCGGCTACGACCTCGGCAAGACCAAGACCGGGAAGCCGCAGCTCGTCATCACGCTCCAGCTGGCGGCGCCGCCGTCGCTGCAGCTGTCGGCCTACGGCGTCGAGGCCCAGGCCCACGACACGGCCGCTTGCGGAGAGCTCGAGGTCGACTTCCGTCCCGGCCGCGCCCTCGAGCGCATCGGCACCAGCCCGTTCGAGGCCTGGGTGAGTGACTGCGCCGGCGGCGTCGACCTGCTCACCGCCCAGGGCGAGGTCAAGGGTTCGACCATCAAGTGGTTCCTGCCCTTCGACTCGCTGAAGAAGAAGCAGCTCGCCTTCGGGAAGATCAAGGACATCCGCGCCTTCACCGGCACGGTCGATCCCGTCTTCGGCCTCGAGGGCAACGCCTCCATCGAGGGCAACTGGCTCCTGCCGACCGACGACGCCAGCACCGACAAGGTCTTCAGCTACAAGTAGCTAATCGGTGCGGTGTTCGCGCAGGAACTCCTCGACCTCGGCGGCGAGGGAGTCGCCGTCGGCGGGCACCAGGGGCAGCTCGTCATCCTCTTCGGCCGCTTCCTCGAGCCGGCTGACGTAGGCCGCCACGTCGTCATCCGCGGCCACGACCTCGCTCACCTGGCGCTCGTAGGACGCGGCGGCGATCTCCAGGTCGGACGCGTCGATGCCGGCGCCGAGCACATCCGCGGTGCGCCGCACCAGTGCGAGGGTCGCCTTCGGTGACGGGGTCTCGCTGATGTAGTGGGGCACGGCGGCCCAGAGCGACGCCGACGGAGTGCCGGAGCGGGCCAGCGCGTCGTGCAGGACGCTGACGATGCCGGTCGGGCCCTGGTAGCGCGACCGCTGCAGCTCGAGCTTGGCGGCCAGGCCGTCGTCGGCCGACGTGCCGGTGACGCGCACTGGCCGGGTGTGGGGGACGTCGGCCAACAGGGCGCCGAGCGACAACACCAGCTCGACCCGCAACGACTGCACGACCTCGACGATCAACCCGGTGAACGCCCGCCACTTCAGCTGCGGCTCGACCCCCTGGAGGACGATGACGTCATGGGCGCTGCCCGGCGCGCTGGCCGCCGCGAACGTGTTCGCCGGCCAGTCGATCTGGCGGCGGCCCTCCTCGTCGAGCCGCACCCGGGGGCGGGTCTCGGTGAAGTCGTAGAACTCCTCGGGGTCGAGCGACGCGAAGGGACGGGCGCCCCAGGTCGTGGCCAGGTAGCCGGCCGCCGCCGACGCGGCGTCGCCGGCGTCGGCCCATCCCTCGAAGGCGGCGATCAGCACCGGCCGGCGCAGCTGGGGATGGTGGTCCCAGTGCAGGGCGTCCATGGAGGGACCGTACCCGTTTGGCGCCGGGCGTCACTGTCAGACCCCCGGCCTACCCTTGGTCCATGGCCCGCACGGGGGCCGACGCCCTCGATCGCTTCTCCGCCGCCACCCGGTCGTGGTTCGCCGGGGCCTTCGACGCGCCCACGCCCGCCCAGGTCGAGGGCTGGGAGGCCATCAGCCGGGGCGACCACACGCTGCTGCTGGCCCCCACGGGCTCGGGCAAGACCCTCGCCGCGTTCCTGTGGGCCATCGACCGGCTGACGAGCACGCCGACCCCGACGGCGGAGACGGCGCGCTGCCGTGTCCTGTACATCTCGCCCCTCAAGGCGCTCGCCTACGACATCGAGCGCAACCTGCGCGCGCCGCTGGCGGGCATCGCCATGGCCGCCGAGCGGTCGGGCACGACGGTGTCCGAGGTCAGGGTCGCCACCCGCAGCGGCGACACCGCGGCCCGCGAGCGGCGTGACATCGCCCGCCACCCACCCGACATCCTCGTCACCACGCCGGAGTCGCTGTATCTGATGCTCACGTCCCAGGCGCGGGAGGTCCTGGCGTCGGTCGAGCACGTGATCATCGACGAGATCCACGCCGTGGCCGCCACCAAACGCGGCGCCCACCTGGCGCTGTCGATGGAACGCCTCGACAAGCTGGTGCGCGACGGCGGCCGGCCGTCGCCGCAGCGCATCGGGCTCTCGGCGACCCAGCGTCCTCTCGACGAGCTGGCCCGCTTCCTCGGCGGCCGGGCCCGCAACCAAGTGACGCGTGAGTGGGAGCCGCGCCCGGTGGCCGTCGTCGACTCCGGCATCCGCAAGCCCCTCGAGCTGCAGATCATCGTCCCGGTCGAGGACATGGGCGAGCTGGGGCGGCCGCGCGCCGATGCCGAGCTGCAGATGAGTGGCCCCGCCTCCACCGACCCGGAGGTGCGCTCGTCGATCTGGCCGGCGATCCACCCGATCCTGCTCGACCTCATCCGGTCCCACCGCTCGACGCTGGTGTTCGTGAACAGCCGGCGCCTGGCCGAGCGGCTGGCGGCGCGACTCAACGAGCTGGCGGGGGAGGACCTGGTGCGGGCCCACCACGGCTCGGTGGCGCGCGAGCAGCGGCTCGAGATCGAGGATTCCCTGAAGGCGGGCACCCTGCCGGCGCTGGTGGCCACCAGCAGCCTCGAGCTCGGCATCGACATGGGTGCCATCGACCTGGTCGTGCAGGTGGAGGCGCCGTCGTCGGTGGCCAGCGGCCTGCAGCGCGTCGGGCGGGCCGGCCACCAGGTCGGCCAGGCCTCGCGCGGCCGCATATTCCCGAAGTTCCGCGGCGACCTCGTCGTCGCCGCCGTGGTGGCGGCGCGCATGCAGGCCGGTCTCATCGAGGAGACGCGCGTGCCGCGCAACCCCCTCGACGTGCTGGCCCAGCAGATCGTGGCCATGGCCGCCAACGAGACCGTCACCGTCGACGACGTCGAGGCCATGGCGCGTGGCACCTACAACTTCGCCGAGCTCGACCCCGAGGTCTTCGAGGGCGTGCTCGACATGCTGTCCGGCCGGTACCCGAGCGACGAGTTCGCCGAGCTGCGGCCCCGCATCACCTGGGACCGGGCCGAGGGCACGCTGACGGCGCGCCCGGGGGCTCGCATGCTGGCCGTCACGAGCGGCGGGACCATCCCCGACCGCGGGCTGTTCGGCGTGTTCACGCCCGAGGGCACCCGGGTCGGCGAGCTCGACGAGGAGTACGTCTACGAGAGCCGGGTCGGCGAGACCTTCGTGCTCGGGGCCACGACGTGGCGGATGGAGGAGATCACCAGGGACCGCGTCGTCGTGACGCCGGCACCGGGGCAGCCGGGGAAGATGCCGTTCTGGCACGGCGACGCACCCGGCCGTCCCTACGAGCTGGGCCAGGCCGTCGGAAAGTTCGTGGGCGAGGCCGAGTCGTGGACCGACGAGCGACTGCACGACGAGTGCGGGCTCGACCCCCTCGCCATCCGCAACCTGCGCGCCTATCTCGCCGAGGAGCGGGAGTCGACCGGGGGCGTGCTGCCCACCGACAAGCAGCTCGTGGTCGAGCGCTTCCGCGACGAGCTCGGCGACTGGCGGGTGTGCGTGCTGTCGCCGTTCGGAGCGCGGGTGCACGCGCCGTGGGCGCTCGCCATCGAGGCCAAGATCCGCGACCGCACGGGTGTCGAGGTGCAGGCCATCTGGAGCGACGACGGCATCGTCGTGCGGCTCCCCGAGGCCGAGGACTCCCCACCGGTGCAGTCGGTGCTGCTCGACCCCGACGAGGTGGAGGAGCTGGTCACCGCCGAAGTCGGCAACAGCGCCGTGTTCGGTGCCCGCTTCCGCGAGAACGCGGCGCGTGCCCTGCTGCTTCCCCGCCGCCGTCCCGGCTCGCGCACGCCCCTGTGGCAGCAGCGCCAGCGATCGGCCGACCTGCTCGCGGTGGCCTCGCGGTACGGGTCGTTCCCGATCCTGCTGGAGACCTATCGGGAGTGCCTGCGCGACGTCTTCGACCTCCCGTCGCTCACCTCGCTCATGGCCGACATCGCGTCCCGGAAGATCCGCGTCGTGTCGGTCGACACCGACACCCCGTCGCCGTTCGCCGCCTCGCTGGCGTTCAGCTACGTGGCCAGCTTCATGTACGAGGGCGATGCGCCGCTGGCCGAGCGGCGGGCCCAGGCCCTCACCCTCGACCGGCGCATGCTGGCCCAGCTGGTCGGCAGCGACGAGCTGCGTGAGCTCATCGATGCCCATGCCCTGGCCACCCTCGAGGCCGAGCTGCAGTCGCTCGACGAGCGGCGCTGGGCCCGCCACCCCGACGACGCCCACGACCTGCTGCGGCGCGTCGGCGACCTCACCGCTCCCGAGCTCGACGCCCGGTCGGTAGGCAGCGGTCTCGGCGAGGCCCTGGTGGCGTCGCGTCGCGCCGCCGTCGTGCGGATCGCCGGCGAGGACCGCTTCATCGCCGCCGAGGACGCCGGCCGCTACCGCGACGGCCTCGGGGTGCAGGAGCCGCGAGGGGTGCCCCAGGCCTTCCTCGAGCCGGTCGAGGACGCACCGTTGCAGCTGGTGCGCCGGTGGGCGCGCACCCACGGGCCGTTCACCGCCGCCGAGCCGGCCGCCCGCTTCGGCCTGCCCGTCGAGCGGGTCGAGACGTTGCTGGCCCAGCTGGTGGCCGACGGCGTGGTCGTGCGGGGCGCGTTCCGGCCCGAGGGCACCGAGCGCGAGTGGTGCGACAACGAGGTGCTGCGGCTGCTGCGGCAGCGCTCGCTGGCCGCGTTGCGGCGGGAGGTCGAGCCGGCCGAGGCCGAGACGCTGGCCCGGTTCCTGCCGGCGTGGCACGGCGTCGGCAGCGACGCCCGCGACCTCGACCGGCTGTACGAGGTCATCGGCCAGATCCAGGGTGTCGCCCTGCCCGCCAGCGTCCTCGAGCGCGATGTGCTGGCGGCGCGCGTCGCCGACTACTCGCCCCGCCTGCTCGACGACCTCGTCGCCGCCGGCGAGGTGATGTGGGTGGGCGTGGCGCCGCTGCCCGGCGACGACGGCAAGCTCGTCCTGCTGCGGAGGGCCGACGCCGCCGCCCTGTTGCCGGTGGTGACGGGCGCCGTCGACCCGCCGACCGCCGATGAGCACGCGCGCCTGCGCGAGGTGTTCGGGTCGCGCGGCGCGTGCTTCTTCCGCGAGCTCCAGGGCACCGACGACAACTCGACCCTCGACGCGCTGTGGGACCTGGTGTGGGCAGGCGAGGTGACCAACGACTCGTTCGCGCCCGTGCGCTCGCTCGGGACGCCGCGCAAGCGCGCCTCGGTCGGTCGCCGGCCGCGCGTGGGGTCGCTGACCGTGCTCGGCCCGCCTCGGGCCCAGGGCCGGTGGTCGCTGGTGGCGCGGGAGGCCGGTGTCGCCACCTCGACCACCGAGACCGCCACCACTCTGGCGCGCGTGCTGCTCGAGCGTCACGGCGTCCTCACCCGCGAGGCGGCCAGGGGCGAGGGCGTGCCCGGAGGGTTCGCCGGTGTGTATCCGGTCCTGCGCGCCATGGAGGAGGCCGGCCGCATCCGCCGGGGCTACTTCGTGGCGGGGCTGGGCGGCGCCCAGTTCGCCCTGCCCGGCGCCGTCGACCGCCTCCGCGCCTACCGCGAAGGGGGCGCCGAGGGCCGCACCGGTGTGCGCGTGCTGGCCGCCACCGACCCGGCCAACGCCTACGGCGTGGCGTTGCCGTGGCCGGTCAAGGGGCCGCAACGGGTGCCGGGCGCGTATGTCGTCCTCGTCGACGGCTTCGCATCGCTCTACGTCGAGCGGGGGGGCAAGGGGCTGGTGGCGCTACGGCCGTTCGACGGCGAGTGGGAGGCCGACGCCATCGCCGGCCTGGGCCAGTTGCTCGGCACCGGCCGCTTCTCGCGACTCGCCATCGGCAAGTACCCGCCCGAGCTCGAGACCATCCTGCGGGAGGCCGAGTTCGTGCCGACGCCCAAGGGCCTCGTGCGGTACGCGTCGGCCGGTGCCTGAAGGCGACACCCTCTACCGCACCGCCGTCACGTTGCGGCGCTGGCTGGAGGGTCGCACCATCACCGGCGTGCGCAGCGTGCGCCGCAACGTGCCGGCCGACCGCATCCTCGGCACGACGGTCGACGGCGTCGAGGCAAGGGGCAAGCACCTTCTCATCCGGCTGAGCTCCGGTGACGTGGTGCACACCCACCTGCAGATGACCGGTTCCTGGCACGTCTATGGCGCCGGCGACCGGTGGAGGAAGCCGGGCCACCTGGCGCGCCTGGTGCTCGAGGCAGGGGATCGCGTCGCCGTGTGCTTCAACGCGCCGACCGTGGAGCTGCTGGCTGCAGGTGAGGAGCGCCGCCATCCCGCTCTCGTTGGCCTCGGGCCCGACGTCCTCGTCGACCCGTTCGACCCGGCCGAGGTGCGACGGCGCGCTGGTGAGATGCTCCCGCCCGACTCGCCCGTCGGCGACCTCCTGCTGGACCAGCAGGTCGTGGCGGGCATCGGCAACATCTGGCGGTGCGAGGCACTGTTCGTCCGCCGCATCGCGCCGGACACGCCGTGGAGCGTGCTGTCCGACGACGACCTCGACGCCCTCGTGTCGGCGGCATCGACACTGATGCGCGGCGCCATCGGCGGCCGTACCGGGACGCGCTCTGTCTATGGCCGCGCCGGTCGCCCCTGCCCGCGTTGCCGAACCCTCGTCCGCGCCGCCCGCCAGGGCCGCCACGCCCGCACCGCGTACTGGTGCCCGGCGTGCCAACCCCACTTGTAGGTTCGCTCCGTGCCGAAGGTCCTCATGGACATCACACCCCTGCGGCGGTCGCGGGACTACCGGCGGTTGTACTTCGGGCAGGGCGTGTCGTTCATGGGCAGCCAGCTCACCGTGGTGGCGGTGCCGTTCCAGGTGTACCAGCAGACGAGGTCGTCGTTCATGGTCGGGCTGGTGAGCCTCGGCCAGCTCGGGCCGCTCATCATCGGATCGCTGATCGGCGGCTCCATCGCCGACAGCGTCGACCGTCGGCGTCTGCTGCTCGTCGCCCAGGTCGCCATGGCCGCCACGACACTCGGGCTGGCGCTCAACTCCATGACGGCCCGCCCCGCGCTGTGGCCCGTGTTCGTGTTCAGCGCGGCCGGGGCCGCGGTGTCCGGCCTCGACCGGCCGGCACGGGGCGCCGCCATCCCCGGGCTCGTCGGGCTCGACCAGGTGGCCGCCGCCAACGCGCTGTGGCAGCTCATGATGCAGGTCGGCACCATCGCCGGGCCGGCCATCGCCGGCGTGCTGCTCGCCGGCACGGGGCTGTCGGCCGTGTACTGGATCGACGTCGCCACCTACGCCGTGTCGTTCCTCGCCCTGCTGGTCATGGCGCCCATGCCGGTCGCGGGCGGAGGGACGCGCGCCGGGCTCAGCTCGATCATGGAGGGCCTCCGGTTCGTGCGGTCGCGGCGCGTGCTGCAGGCCAACTTCCTCATCGACATCGACGCCATGGTGTTCGGCCTCCCGCGTGCCCTGTTCCCCGCCCTCGCCGTCGGTCTCTACGGTGGCGGCGCGGCGACCCTCGGCCTGCTGTTCGCCGCCCCCGGCGTCGGCGCCCTGCTCGGGGCGCTCACCACCGGCTGGGTCGCGGGCGTCCGCCACCAGGGGCGGGCCGTGCTCATCGCCGTCGCCGTGTGGGGCCTGGCCATGGCCGGCTTCGGCGTCGCCACGTGGCTGCCGATCGGCCTCGTGCTCCTGGCGGTTGCCGGTGCGGCCGACGTGGTGTCGGCCGTGTTCCGCAACACGATCCTGCAACACGCCGTGCCGGATGCGTTGCGGGGTCGGCTCTCGTCAGTGCACATCGCCGTGGTCACCGGTGGCCCCCGCCTGGGCGACGCCGAGTCCGGTGCGGTGGCCGCGCTCGCGTCCCCGCAGGTTTCGGTGGTCTCCGGGGGACTGGCGTGCCTGGTGGGCGTGGCCGTCATCGCCTGGCGCTATCCCGAGTTCCGCAATGCCGGTGTCGACGACCTCCCCGCCGAGGCCGTGACAGGCGCGACCTAGACTCGCTGCTGTCCGCGCATTCCCTCGGGGAGGAACCGCATGGCCGACGCCACCGGCGCCAAGGTACGCACCGTCGCCGACGTGATGAGCGCTCCGCCGGTGACGGCCACCTCGTCGGAGACCGTCGCCGTCGCCACCGCCCGTATGCAGGAGTCACGGGTCGGCTCGGTCATCGTGGTCGACGGGCTGCGGGCGATAGGGATCCTCACCGAGCGCGACCTGGTGCGGTTCGCCGCCTCCGGCGCCGACTCCTCGGCCGCCAAGGTCTCGGAGTGGATGACGGAGAACCCCGACACCGTCAGCCCCGACCTCGAGGTCGCCGACGCGTGGAAGAGCCTGGCCGAGCACGGCTACCGCCACATCCCGGTGGTGAAGGGCGGCGACCTGGTCGGGATCGTGTCGATGCGCGACCTCATGCGCATCGCCCAGATCCGTCCCGTCGAGGGATCGTTCACCGACGTGCCCCGCGGCCTCAAGGGCGTCATCGTCACCGAGACCGAGATCGGCGACGTCCGTGGGCTCGAGGGCTTCTACCACTACCGCCAGTACTCGGCTATCGACCTCGTGCAGAAGCGGCCGCTGGAAGACGTGTGGCACCTGCTGTTCGAAGGTCACCTCCCCAACGCCGTCGAGCGGGCCGCGTTCCACGACGAGATCCGGCCGCTGCGTGACCTGCCGGCCGACGTGGCCGAGCTGCTCCCGGCCATCGCCCGGGCCGGCGACGAGTTCTCGCCGCTGAACGGCATGCGCACGGCAGTGTCGCTCATCGCCGCCGCCAACGACTTCCGCCCCAACATCGACATCGAGAGCGACACCCTGCGGGCCAACGCCATGCGGATCAGCGCCGTGATCCCCACCGTGCTCACCAGCCTCTACCGGCTGCGCAACGGCAAGGACCCGGTCGCGCCGCACCCGGATCTGCCGTACGCCGCCAACTACCTGTACATGCTCCACGGCTCGGAGCCGACCGCGCAGCAGGCGCGGGCCATCGAGAAGTACCTGATCTCCACCATCGATCACGGTTTCAACGCGTCGACGTTCACGGCCCGCGTCGTGGCCTCCACCGGGGCCGACCTGGGCGCCTGCGTGGTTGCCGCGGTCGGCGCGTTATCGGGTCCGCTGCACGGCGGCGCCCCCAGCCGGGCCCTCGACACCCTCGACGCCATCGGCACGCCCGACAGGGCCGAGGCCTGGATCCGCAACGCCGTCGAGCGAGGCGAGCGCATCATGGGGTTCGGTCATCCCGTCTACAAGACCGACGATCCCCGCTCCACCATGTTGCGGACCGTGGCCGAGGAGCTTGGCGGCCCGCTCGTCGACTTCGCCAAGCAGGTCGAGCGCACGATCATCGACACCCTGGCCGAGCTGAAGCCGGGCCGGCAGCTCTACACGAACGTCGAGTTCTACGCCGGCGTCGTGATGGAGCTGTGCGGGCTGCCGCGGGAGATGTTCACACCCACGTTCGCCAGCAGCCGCGTCATCGGGTGGTGCGCCAACATCCTCGAGCAGGCCACCGACAACCGCATCATCCGCCCCAGCGCGCGCTACATCGGGCCTCCGCCCCCCCAGCCCGTCCCTGACCTGGCTTGAAGACGCCGATCGAGGAGGCGACGTCGGCGAGTGCCGATGTCGTCGAGGCACTGGGCCGGCTGATCCCGCAGCTCTCGCGCTCGTCACCGCCGCCCAGCCTCGAGCAAGTCGAGGCGATCGTGCGGTCGGAGGCCAGCACGCTGCTGGTCGCACGCGACGAGGACGGCTCCATCCTCGGCACCCTCACCCTCGCCATGTTCCGCATCCCCACCGGCGTGCGGGCATGGATCGAGGACGTCGTCACCGACGAAGCGGCCCGCGGCCGAGGTGTGGCCGCCGACCTCACCGAAGAGGCCATCCGTCGGGCCCGCGCAGCCGGCGCCAAGACCGTCGAGCTCACCTCCCGCCCGTCACGCGAGGCGGCCAACCGTCTGTACCTCCGCCTCGGGTTCCAGCTCCGCGAGACCAACGTCTACCGCTACGAGCTGGACTGAGCCAGCTCGACGAGCTTGTTGACGGTGTTCCAGTTGCGAACGGTCGTCGGCACCTTCAGCTGACGGTCGAGGTAGGGCGGGAGCTTGGTGCGGCCCATGCCGTTCGGCAGGTGGAGGTAGAGGTCGCTGCCGACGACGGCGAACTCCTCGGGCAGGAACCGCTCCCGGTCGAGGGCCTTCACTGCAGTCGCCGGCGGGGCCTTGGCCATGAACCCGATGTGGAGCGCCGATGGCGACGCCGTCGGGAACGGGTTCCTCCTGCCGACGGCGGCGGACAGCTGGGCGGGTGTGCGCACGACGACGGCCAGGTCGATCCCGAACTCGGCCTCGATGGCCTT
>DATLDH010000043.1:0-12488 GCA_035526015.1 Acidimicrobiales bacterium | reverse complement strand
GCGACGACGTCGTGCGCGCTCTGGTCGCGGCCAAGGACGACGATGCCGATCCGACCGTTCGCAAGATCGCCGGCTGGTGGGCGCCGGGCGGCCCCCGATTCCTCAAGACCGCCCCGAGGTCACGCGCTCGTTGACCTCGGGAGGTGGGGGACGTCGTCGGACAACCAGTACGCGTCGTTGTCCTCCACGACGAGGATCTCCTCCCACTTGACCCCGATCCCGTCCTTCGCCAGGTGGGGCTCCACGGCCCAGAGCCCGGGCGGGGGGCGGTGGTCGGAGGTGGGCAGGTCGCTCCAGGTCGGCGACGGCGCGCCGGACTCGACGGCGGCCCTGATGCCGCGGCCGAACCAGCGCAGGACGTCGGTGTCGAAGCCGCTGCCGTCCGACGCCGTCCCGCCGCCGAGGTCGGCGGCGACGTGCAGCATGCGGTGCCCGAGGACGGCCTCGGGATGGAGCTGGTGGCAGTTGCGGTAGCCCCGGGCGGTGAGGTCGGCATCGACGGTGTGGGCGATCTCCCGGAAGGTGGCGCCGGCGCGGACGGCGTCGAGGATCGTGCCCCGGTAGGTGAGGTCGTCGCCCTTCATGGCGGCGTGACCGGCGTCGGTGGTCGCCCCGACGGTGAACGACATCGACGTGTCAACCACGTGGCCGTCGAAGATCGGCGACGCGTCGAGGATCACGGCGTCGCCATCGGCCAAGGCGCGGTCGGTCGGCCAGAACGACGGGGTCGACCACGGCTCGGGCAGCGCGGTGCGCTCGCCGAACAGCGCCACCGGGAGGTGGAAGTAACGGTCGGCCCCCTCACGGCGGAAGCCCTGCATGGCCCACACCGTGGCCCGGCGCTCGGTGATGCCGGGGCGCAGCCGATCGCGCACTTCGCTGAGTACGCCGTACGAGACGCCCTGCCAGCGGCGGAACTCCTCGAGCCGCTGGTCGGTGAATCCCTCGAACTCGATCGTCGCGGCCACCTGTCCTCCCCGACGGCGACGGTACCCGAGCACCTAGCGTCGGCCCATGATCGTCTTCCTCCACGGCGTCCCCGAGACCGCCGACATCTGGGACAGGGTCCGCGCCGCCATCGGCCGCGAGTCGGTCGCCCTCCAGCTCCCGGGTTTCGGCTGTCCACGTCCCGAGCGCTTCGGCGGCACCAAGGACGACTACGTGGCCTGGCTGGTCGGGGAGCTCGGCGCCATCGGTGAGCCCGTCGACCTGGTCGGCCACGACTGGGGCGCGGCGCTCACTTGGCGGGTGGCGACGGCGCACGGAGACCTCCTCCGCTCGTGGGTCGCCGACATCGGCAACATCGCCCACGCCGACTACGTCTGGCATGACTTCGCGAAGATCTGGCAGACGCCGGGTGAGGGCGAGGCGTTCTTCGAGGCGCAGAACGCCTCGCCGCCCGATCAGCGAGCACCGTTGTACGAGGCGATGGGTATTCCCCCCGACGACGCGCTGAAGATGGCGTCGGCGGGTGACGAGACGATGGGGGCAAGCATCCTCGGGCTCTACCGATCCGCGCTGCCCAACGCGTTCGCGGCGTGGGGCCCGTGGTCGCCTACGAGCGCGCCGGGCCTGGTCCTCCACCCGACCGACGACCCGTTCAGCGACGAGAAGATGGCGGCCGAGGTGGCGACCCAGCTCGGCGCGCGATTCGAGAAGCTCGATGGCGCGGGCCACTTCTGGCCCTACCAGGCCCCCGACAAGGCCGCCGCCCTCCTCGAAGCCTTCTGGTCCTCCCTCTAACTGCCGATCTCGTGCAGTGAGAGCGGGCCTGGGGCGCTCTCTGTGCACGAGAACGATAGGAAAGCCTCTTCCCGTCAGCTCTCGTGGACTGACGCGCCTCCCACGGCCCGGACGCGCCAGAGCGACGGGCGGTCGGGGAGCGCGCCTGGGTCGGTGAGGGCGACGACGCAGCCGCCGAAGCCGGCGCCGGTCAGGCGGGCGCCGTGCACACCCGACGTCGCCACCAGGTCGTCGACGAGGGCGTCGAGGACCGGCGTCGACACCTCGAAGTCGTCGCGCAGACTGGCGTGGCTGGCGACCATGAGCGCACCGGCTGCACTGTGATCGCCGGCCACCAGCGCGGCGGCGAAGTCGCGTACGCGGCCGTTCTCCGTCACCACGTGCCGGGCCCGAGCGCGCGTCACTTCGTCGACGATGACGCCGAGGCCGTCGACCGTCGCTTCGCGCAGCGGGCCGACGACGGCCGCCGCCGCCTCGCACGCGGCTCGCCGCTCGGCGTAGGCCGACCCCATCAACGTCCGCTCCTGGCCGGAGTGGATCACCACGACCTCGACGCCGTCGGGCAGCCCCACGGGTTCGATCGTCAGCGACGTGCAGTCGATGAGCAGGGCGTGGCCGTCGACCCCACCTGCCGACGCCAGCTGGTCCATGACCCCGCAGGGCACGCCCGAAGCGACCTGTTCGGCGCGCTGGCACGCGAGCGCCAACTCCAGCGCGGTGCCTTCGAATCCCAGAGCCAGGGCCACGGCCACCTCGAGGGCGGCGCTCGACGACAAGCCTGCGCCGATGGGCAGCGTCGTCGACACCCCACCGTCGAACCCCACCGGCGGTCGGGTCTCGTGGACCACCCCCGCTACATAACGCGCCCACGACGGAGCGATGCGCATCGACTCGTCGGCCGCGACGTCGAGCGCCACCCGCGCCACCTCGGCCTCGTCCGCCGACCGCAGCACGACGGTGTCGCCGGTCCGCTCGCCGCGGACCGTGGTCCCCAGGTCGATGGCCATGGGCAGGACGAGACCGCCCGTGTAGTCGGTGTGATCGCCGATGAGGTTCACGCGCCCGGGCGCGTGGGCCACGATCATCGTTCGACGATCGTGGCCGACGGGATGGTCCAGTCGACCTCCAACTGCAGCGAGTCACCGCGCACGACGACGGGCATGGCGAACGGGTCGACGATGTCGAGCACGCTGTCACCGAGCGCGGCCAGGCGGCCGGCCTCGGCCAGTGCCGCCCACTCGGCGTCGCCGTAGGCCCCGAGGTCGTCGGACACGACGGTGAACCCACCGGAGCCGGCGATGGCGGCCGCCAGCACGTCCCGCTGCTCCCCGGTCAGTGCGTCGGGACGCAGCAGGAGGCAATCCGGGTCGTCGAGGAACACCCGCCGGTGCAGTGGTGCCCGCAGGACCGATGCCTGAACGGCGTTGCGCGCCGCCGGCGCCGCCTCCTCCAGGCCTGGCCAGCTCGCCGCCGGCAGCCAGGTCGGTGCCACGTCGGCCGACACCCGCATGGCGTCGACGACCCCGACGGCGGGGCCGAAGGGGCAGCCGCACCCGAGGAGGAACGCGTCGTCGCCGACGCCGGCCCTCACCGCGTCGAGCCCGGCGCGCAACGCCTGGGCGCGAGTCAGGGTCGCGTCGTGCCGATGACCCGGCATCGCCGCCGCGTAGCAGAAGTCGATCTTGTGATAGCCGAACCCCATCGCTCGGAGCGCGGCGAAGGTCTGGGTCAGGTGGGCGAGAACCTCGGGGTGCGTCGTGTCGAGGGCGAGAGCCCACCCTCCCCACGCGGGGTTGAACATGGCGCGCAGGGGGTGTCCCGAGCGGTGGGTGACGAGCCAGTCGGGGTGCTCGGTCGCGATCGGGCCGCCGTCGGCCACCAGGAACGGAGCCGTCCAGATCCCGGCCGCGAGCCCGGTTGCCGCGATCTCGGCCGCCACGTCGGCCATCGGCACGGCCCAGTCGTCGGAGACCTCCAGCCACTCGCCGACCGAGCGCTGGTAGCCGTCGTCGATCTGCACGAGGTCGAGTCCGGCGGCCGCGGCGGCGGCCAGGTTGGACCGTATGACGCCCGGCGTGACCTCGCCGAAGTACTGGTACCAGCTGCACCACCCGACCGGTGCGACCGCGCCCACGCGGGCGGCGGAGGCGGCGCCCCACAACGAGGCGTACTCGGAGTACGCGTCGCCGGGCGCGGCGTCGGAGAACCAGATCGGGTCGAGCGAGCGCGTGGCTCCCGGCGCCAGCTCCACCCCGTCCAGCAGGGCGACGGCCGACACCACGTCGCCACGGACCTCGACGGTGGAGAGGTGCCGCGATCCCTCGAGGAACCCGACCAGGCCGACGTCGGTCAGGAGGAACTGGTCGCCGGTCACGACCTCGCCGAGACCGTCAGGATCGGCGGCGTGGGTGGACCGTCCCCACTCGGCCGCCTCCTTCCGCTCGGGACGGGCGTCGTCCGGCGCGCACCGGCGCACGACCGACCAGCTCTGCCATCCATGCTCGAGGACCATGTCGGGCGCGGCCGAGAACTCGATGGCGATCTGCTCGATCCGCACCGGCTCGGTGCCCGGGTTCCACACGCGCCAGTCGAGCCGCCGCCCGCCGCCGAGCGCGACGTGCTCGAAGGTGACCTCCAACCGAGCGTCGGCGCGCGCCCGCAGGACCTCCACCGTCAGGAGATGCCCAGGACCGAGGCGAGTCGCTCGAGGCCGTCGAGGTCCCAGGGGGCCCGAAGGGCGATGTTGACCTGCTCCGCCCCGGCGTCGACGTACTGGCCGACCTTGTCGCGCACCTCCTCCTCGGACCCGGTGAGCACGCCGGGCCGGACGAAGTTCCGCATGCGCCCGAACTGCGGCTCGAAGTCCTCTTCGCGCCACGCCAGCCCGACGTTTATCGCGGTGTGGACCTCACCCGGGTTGCGACCGACAGCCTCGCAGTGCTGCGCCAACACGCCGCGCTTGCGCGCGAATTCCTCCGGCGCGATGAACGGCACGTTCCACCAGTCGGCGAAGCGTGCCGCGATGCGCAGCGTCCGCTTCTCGCCGCCGCCACCGATCCAGATGGGTAGTGCGGACTGCACCGGGCGGGGCTCGCACTGCGCGTCGGTCAGCGTGAAGTGCTCGCCGGCGAACGTCGTCCGCTCGTCGCGCAGCAGGCCGCGCACGCAGGCGGCGGCTTCCTCGAGCTGGTCCATGCGCGTGCCGACGGAGGGGAACGGGATGCCGTAGGCGTCGTACTCGAGCTGGCTCCAGCCGGCACCGAGGCCGATGGCGGCCCGGCCGCCCGACAGATGGTCGATCGAGGTGATGGCGTTGGCCAGCACGGCGGGATGGCGGTAGCCGACGGAGTACACGAGCGACCCGCACGTCACTCGCGACGTGTTGCAGGCCAGTGCCGCGTGCATCGACACCGCCTCCAGGCAGTCGGCGTCGCCGGTCATGTCGGCGGAGTAGAAGTGGTCCCAGATCGAGATCCAGCCGAACCCCATGCCCTCGATGCGCTGCCAGAGCGCGACGAGCTCGTCGACGGTCGTCTTCTGCAACCCGGTGTGCACCCCGAAGATCGTCACGCTCCGACGGTAGCGTCACAGCCGTGGGGATCAGCCAGGACGACTACGCGCGCCATCTCGCCGCCGACAGCGCGGCCCTGGCGAACGCCGCCGACCGCAATCTCGATCGGGAGGTGGTCGCCTGCCCGGGCTGGGATGTGGCCGAGCTGCTCTGGCACGTCGGGGAGGTCCACCGCTTCTGGACACGGACGGCACGGGCCAACGGCGACGTGCAGGCGATCGAGGTGCCACGACCTGCTCGGCACGAGCTGATCGCATGGTTCCGGGAGGGCGCCGGCGATCTGGAGCGGCTGGTCCGGGAGCTCGACCCCGACGGGAAGTGCTGGACGTGGTCGCCCGCCGCCTCCACTGCCGCATTCGTCCCGCGCCGCATGGCCCAGGAGACCGCCATGCACCGGTGGGACGCTCAGGACGCCATCGGGATCGCGGTCCCCATCGACCCCGACCTCGCGGTCGACGGCGTCGACGAGCTGTTCGACACCTTCCTCCCGGCCCAACCGGCGCGTGTCGACGCCAGCCAGCAGGGCGTCGTCCACCTCCATGCCACCGACGTCGACGTGGTGTGGGAGGCGAGGCTCGACCCGTCGACGGTCGCCGGCGGCCGCGGCACGAGCCACCCGGCGACGGTTGGCATCAGCGGGCAGGCGTCCGACCTGCTGCTCGCGCTGTGGCGCCGCCGCCCGCTCACGTCGCTGACGGTGCGGGGCGACACCCGGCTCGCCGGAGGCCTGGTCGGGGCCCTCGACCTCACTTGACCGGTCGGTCAAGCCACGGCGAGGATCGGCCCATGCCTGGACCGCTCGAGGGAATCCGCATCATCGAAGTGGCGGGCATCGGCCCCGGGCCGTTCGCCGCCATGCTCCTGTCCGACATGGGGGCCGAGGTGCTGCGTGTGGATCGGGCGGGGTCGGTCCGCGGTGGCAGCGCGGACAACCCACCCATCGACCTGCTCAACCGGGGCCGCCGCTCGGTCGGCATCGACCTCAAGCACCCTGACGGCGTGGCCACCTTGCTGGCTCTGGTGGAGAAGGCCGACGGGCTCATCGAGGGATTCCGCCCCGGCGTCGCAGAGCGCCTCGGCATCGGGCCCGACGAGTGCCTGGCCCGCAACCCGCGACTGGTCTACGGACGTATGACGGGCTGGGGGCAGGAGGGCCCCTATGCCCTCGCCGCCGGCCACGACATCAACTACATCGCCCTGGCCGGCGCCCTCGACCCGATCGGCCGCGCCGGACAGCCGCCCACGCCGCCGCTCAACCTGGTCGGTGACTTCGGCGGGGGCGCGTTGTTCCTCGCCTTCGGCGTCGTGTGCGCGCTGCTCGAGGCCAGGACCTCAGGTGAGGGCCAGGTCGTCGACGCCGCCATGGTCGACGGCTCGGCGCTGCTGACCACCATGTTCCACTCGATGACGGCGATGGGCTTCTGGAACGCCGAGCGGGGCACCAACCTGCTCGACACCGGCGCCCACTTCTACGACGTGTACGAGACGTCGGACGCCAAGTTCGTCTCCATCGGCTCGATCGAGCCGCAGTTCTATGCCGAGCTGCAGCGACTTGCCGGGCTGGAGGGCGACGACCTGCCGCACCAGATGGACCGCAGCCAGTGGCCGGCCATGAAGGAGCGCGTCGCCGCCATCTTCCGCACCAAGACGCGCGACGAGTGGTGCGCACTGATGGAGGGCACCGACGTCTGCTTCGCTCCGGTCCTGTCGCTCACCGAGGCGCCGCAACATCCGCACAACGTTTCTCGCGCCACCTTCACCGAGGTGGCCGGCGTGGTGCAGCCCGCACCCGCGCCCCGCTTCAGCCGCACACCCGGCGCCATAAGCCGCCCGCCGTCGCACCCGGGTCAGCACACCGACGAGGTGCTCGCCGACTGGGGCTTGGCCGCCGACGACGTGGCCAAGCTTCGAGACGCCGGCGCCGTGCGCTGATGGCGACGATCGTCTTCTTCCACGCCCACCCCGACGACGAGGCCATCGCCACCGGCGGCACGATGGCGCGCCTGTCCGACGAGGGCCACCGCGTCGTCCTCGTGACTGCCACCGGCGGGGAGCTGGGCGAGGTGGCCGACGGCTTCCTCGACCCCGGCGAGACCCTCGCCGAGCGACGCGCCCGCGAGGTGGAGGCGGCGGCCCGGATCCTCGGCGCGGCGCGTGGCGAGTTCCTCGGCTACCACGACTCGGGGATGATCGACACGCCGGCCAACGAGGCCCCGGAGAGCTTCTGGCAGGCCCCGACCGAAGAGGCGGCCGAGCGGCTGGCGACGATCCTGCGGGAGGAGTCGGCCGACGTCCTCACCTGCTACGACCACCACGGCAACTACGGCCACCCCGACCACATCAAGGTGCATCAGGTCGGCGTACGCGCCGCCGAGCTGGCCGGAACGCGGCGTGTGTACGAGGCGACCGTCGACCGCGACGCCATCGTGGAGATGATGCGCCAGCAGTCCGGCCCGGGCGACGGTCCCGAGTCGCCGGTGGATATCGGTGAGCTCGGCATGCCCGGGCACCTGATCACAACCCGCGTGGACGTGACGAAGTGGATCGATCGGAAGAAGCAGGCCATGCGCGCGCACGCCAGCCAGATCGCCGAGACGTCGTTCTTCCTGGCCATGCCCGACGACATGTTCGAGATGGTCTGGGGCACGGAGTCCTACATCCGGCGCGGCGCGCCGGCGGGCACGGCCGAGACGACGCTGGTCGACGGCCTGTAGTGGCCCGGCTGTACCTCGTCCGGCACGGCGAGGCGGCCGCCGGTTGGGGTGACGACCTCGACCCGGGCCTCTCCGACCTGGGTCGCGCACAGGCCGATGCTGCGGCTGCCACCCTGCGCGACGTCGGACCTCTACCGGTGATCTCCAGCCCGCTTCGGCGCTGCCGGGAGACGGCGGCTCCGCTGGAGGCGGCCTGGTCGGCAACCGCGACCGTCGTGCCCGATGTCGGGGAGATCGAGTCGCCGTCGCCCGATCTGGCCGCCCGCGCGACCTGGCTCCGTCAGGTGATGGGCGGCTCGTGGGAGGACCTCGACTCGATCACGCGGGGCTGGCGCGACCGCGTGGTGGCCGCCCTCGTCGCCATCCCCGACGAGACCGTGGTGTTCACCCACTTCATCGCCATGAACGTGGCGGTGGGCAACGCCACCGGTCGTGACGAGGTGGTGTGCTTCTCGCCGCGGAACTGCGCCATCACCGTGGTCGACAACGCCGGGGGCCAGCTCCAGGTCGTCGAGCTCGGCCTCGAGGGAGAGAGCGTCGTGCGATGAGCTGGGTCCACACCGGGTACACCCAGCGCATCCACTTCGGCGTCGGCGCCGTCGACGGCATCGCCGACATCGTCAAGGAGCTGGGCGCTCGTCGCATCATGCTGATCACGACCTCGGGACGCCTGCGGTCCGAGGCCGGCGACCGGCTCACCCGACGGCTCGGCCGCGCCCTGGCCTCGACGTTCGAGGGCACGCGCTCGCACGTGCCGACACCGGTCGTGCAGGACGCAGTGCGGCAGGCGACCGGCGACGGCGTCGACTGCCTGGTGTCGTTCGGCGGCGGCTCGTGCGCCGATCTGGCCAAGGCGGTGTGCTTCTTCGTCGAGCAGCAGTCGGGCACCCCGGGCGCGTCGTACTCCGACCGACCCGCTCTGCCCCACGTGTCGGTGCCGACCACCTACTCCGGGGCCGAGCTGACGCCCTTCTTCGGGATGACCGATCCGACGACCGGCCGCAAGACGGGCGCCGGCGGGCCGACCCTCGCGCCCATGGCGGCCATCTACGACCCCATGCTCACCGTCGACCTGCCCCTCGACGTGACGACCCAGACGGCCATGAACGCCATGGCCCACGGCGTGGAGTGCGCGTACTCGCCGGCCCGCTCGCCCGAGGCCGAGGCCATCGCCCTCGCGTGCATCGCCCAGGTCGCCGATGCCCTGCCGCGCGTCGTCGACGACGAGGGTGGCATCGAGGCCCGCACCGATCTCCTGGCCGGCGCCGCCCTCGGTGGGCGCTGCCTGCAGAACGCCAGCATGGGCGTGCACCACGGGCTGGCCCAGATCGTCGGCGCCCGCACCGGCATGCCCCACGGCCTGGCCAATGCCGTGATCCTGGCCCATGCCCTGCGCTTCAACGCTCCGGCCGTCCCCACCGAGGCCCACCGCATCGGCACCGCCCTGGGTGACCCCGATGACCCGGCCGGCGCCGTCGACCGCCTCCGTCAGCGGGTCGGGCTGCCGGCCGGATTGTCGGAGTGCGGCATGGACGACGACGACCTGGAGGCGGCCGTCCACCTCGCCGCCGACAACCGCAACGTGGCCGCCAACCCTCGCCCCGTGACGCCCGAGGACGCCCGTTCCATCCTCGAAGCGGCCTGGTAGGGCTACCCTTTCTCGACGGTACCTAGGAGGAACTCATGAAGCGCATGCTCACCGTGCAGGACCTGGCCCGCGACTCCCGGTTCGAGCGCATCCGCATCGAGGACCTCATCTTCGACGCCCGGCGCAGCGACCGCCGCAACCAATTCGCCCCCGAGACCGCCGAGTCGCCGGACGCGGCGCGGCAGCTCATGCACGGCATCTTCGTGGGTGAGATCCAGGCGCTCGAGGGCGCCGGGCGCACCTGCTACGACTTCGACACCGGCACCGGGCGCGAGGAAGTGCCGTTCGAGATGAAGCTCGACATGGCCCGCCAGTGCTGGGACGAGGCCCGTCACGTCGAGATCTCCATCAAGCTCACCGGCCACATGGGCTCCGAGATCGGCGAGTTCGCCGAGCAGGTCCTGCTCTTCGAGGCCGCGTGCAACGCCGACCCCGTGCTGCGCCTCACCGGTGTCAACCGGGCGCTGGAGGGTCTGGCCATCGACGTGTTCAACACCATGCGCGAGTACGGCTCCATCGTGAAGGACCCGGTTCTGTACTTCTGCGAGGACTGGATGCTGGCCGATGAGGTCACCCACGTGAAGATGGGCTCGGACTGGCTGCGGCGCCTCACCGCCAATGACGCCGAGCGCCAGAAGCAGGCGCTCGAGTTCCAGCGCACCGTCGACAAGCTGTTCAGCTTCGGCGGTTTCCGCGGCGAGTCCGAGGACAGCCCCGTGCACCTGGCTCGCAAGTTCCGCGGCATGGCCGGGTTCTCCGAGGACGAGATCAGCGATCTCGTCGACGTGGCCGCCGAGGCCATGGCCGAGGCCGAGGCCATGATGAACATGGCGACCGAGGCCGCCGCAGCGCAGCAGCAGGCCTCCTAGCTCCTGCTCGCATCGCTCACGCAGGTCCACGCCACCTGGGCGTGGGTCGTCATCATCGGCAACGCCCTCGCCGGCCTCTGGGCCCTCGCCGCGTGGCGCGCCCCGGCCCTGCGCACGCGGGCCCTGTGGTGGTTCACCGCCGTCGCCGAGGTCGCCATCGTGGTGCAGGTCGCCCTCGGCGTGGCCATGGTGGCGGGCCAGAAGCTGAAGGTGAACACCTTCCACCAGTTCTACGGCTACGTGGCCATGATCACCGTCGGCATCGTGTACAGCTACCGCCAGCAGCTGGCCCACCGGTTGTACCCGCTCTACGGCTTCGGCGGCCTGTTCCTCATGGGCCTCGGCATCAGGGCCATGCTCAAGGCCTGAGCCCGGCTAGGCCAGGTGCACCACGAAGCTGGTGAGGGTGCGGGTGATGCCGTCGATGAGCTGCACCCGGCTGACGACCATCTTGCCCAGCTCGTCCACGTCGTCGGCCTCGGCCCGCCCGATCACGTCGTAGGGGCCCGTCACGTCCTCGGCCGACACCACGCCGGAGATCTTGGCGACCTCTTCGGCCACCTGGGCGGCCTTGCCGACCTCGGTCTGGATGAGCAGGTATGCACTGACGGCCACTGACGCCTCCTGGGGACTGGGGTGCCGAACTGTAGTGGGGCTATTCGCTGAGCCGCTTCTCGAGGGCGGCCAGCTCGTCGCGGAGCGCCGGGGGCACGTGCTCGAGCGTGGCGTAGTGCTCCTCGATCGACGGGACCTCGGCGCGCCACTCCTCGGAATCGACGCGCAGCACCTCGGCCATGTCGGCGTCGCTGACGCCGAGGCCGTCGGTGTCGATGGCGCCGGGAGCCGGCACCCACCCGATCGGGGTGCGCACGGCGTCGCCGCCACCCGAGACCCGCTCGAACACCCACTTGAGCACGCGGCTGTTCTCGCCGTAACCGGGCCAGAGGAACTTCCCGTCGCGGCCCTTGCGGAACCAGTTGACGTAGAAGATGCGGGGCAGCTTGTCCGGCGAGCTGGCAGCGCCGACGTCGAGCCAGTGCCCCAGGTAGTCGGCCATGTGGTAGCCGCAGAACGGCAGCATGGCGAACGGGTCGCGCCGCAGCTTGCCCACGGCGCCGGCTGCCGCTGCCGTCGTCTCCGAGGCGAGGATGGAGCCCAGGAAGACACCGTGCTGCCAGTCGAACGCCTCGTGCACCAGGGGCACGACGGAGGCGCGGCGCCCACCGACGAGGATGGCCGAGATGGGCACGCCGGCCGGGTCCTCCCATTCGGGCGCGATGGTCGGGCACTGGGAGGCCGGCGCCGTGAAGCGGGCGTTTGGATGAGCGGCCGGGGTGCCGGTCTCCGGGGTCCACGGGTTGCCGCGCCAGTCGGTGGCCTCGGCCGGCGGGTCGTGCGTCATGCCCTCCCACCACACGTCGCCTGCGGGCGTCAGCGCGGTGTTGGTGAAGATGCAGTTCTCCGTCAGCGTATGCATGGCGTTGGGGTTGGTCTCGTCGCCCGTGCCCGGCGCCACGCCGAAGAACCCGGCCTCGGGGTTGATGGCGCGTAGGCGGCCGTCGGCGTCGAACTTCATCCAGCAGATGTCGTCGCCGACGGTCTCCACCGTCCAGCCCGCCACGGTCGGCACCAGCATGGCCAGATTGGTCTTGCCGCAGGCCGACGGGAAGGCAGCGGCGACATAGCGCGCCTCGCCGGCCGGGTCGACGAGCTTGAGGATGAGCATGTGCTCGGCCAGCCAGCCGTCGTCACGGGCCATCACCGACGCGATGCGCAGGGCGAAGCACTTCTTGCCGAGCAGAGCGTTGCCGCCGTAGCCCGAGCCGTAGGACCAGATCGAGCGCTCCTCGGGGAAGTGCACGATGTACTTGTTGTCGGCGTCACACGGCCACGGCACATCGGCCTGGCCCTCGGTGAGGGGCGCGCCGACCGAATGCAGGCAG
>DATLDH010000034.1:0-2303 GCA_035526015.1 Acidimicrobiales bacterium | reverse complement strand
GAAGTGGACCCTGGCGTCGGCGGCGGCGATGGCCAGCGCCAGGCCGGCGACGATCACCACATACGGCGCCATCAACCGGGACCCCACGACCAGGCCGTAGACCAGCCAGGCGGCGATGTAGGCGGCCACCACCGCCGACAGAGCGGGGTGCCGGCGGGCCCCGTCGGTGACAGTCATCCCGGGATCGAAACTGCAGCGAACGCCTCCCGGTGGCGCTTCACATTGTCGGCCCGGTCGGTGGGGACGACGATCAGCCGCACGCCACCCGCACCCATCGCCCGGTGCACCGCCGGCATCAGCTCGTCGCCCTTCGTGACGCGCTCCGACGCGATCCCGTGCACCGCGGCCAGCTGGCCGAGGTCGATGCCGTGCGGCGTGCCGAACAGCGTCTCGAAGTGATCGCCGCCCGCCTGGGGGAGGAAGTTGAAGATGCCGCCGCCGTCGTTGTCGAGGACGACGAACGTGGCGTCGATCCTTCGCCGCGCCGCGCCCAGCAGCCCGCCGGCGTCGTGGAGGAACGTCAGATCACCGCACAAGGCGACGACCGGATCGCCGGCACTGGCCGATCCCAGCGCAGTCGACACGAAGCCGTCGATGCCGTTGACCCCCCGGTTCGACAGGAACCGCAGCCCGGACCGGGGTCGGGCGAAGGACTCGACATCGCGCACCGGCATGCTGGACCCGACGACCAACGTGGTGCCCGACGGCAGGCCGGCCACGAGGTCGCGTGCCACCCGGCCTTCGAACGGCTCGGTCCAGGAGTCGAGCAGGAGGTCGAGGTCGCGCCGCGCCGCCCGCTCGGCCGAGAGCCATGTCGACAGCCAGAAGGACTGGCTGCGCGCCGGCCCTCGCGCGCTCACGGCGTCGAGCAGCGCAGTCGGGTCGGCGACCACGCGCTCGGCCGAGGAGCGGTTGGGGTCGAGCCAGGCGCCGTCGGGGTCGACGAGGACCTGGCCCACCGACGCGTCGAGCCACGACGAACCGGCCCGGCCGGTCAGCGGCGCGCCGAGCCGCACGGCGACGTCGGGTCGCAACGACTTGAGCACCCCCGGCGACCGCAACAGGGCGTCGTAGGTGGAGATGGCATTGGGGCCTTGGCGGGCGCCCGACAGCGGGTCGGCCAGCACGGGCCACTGCGCGGCGGCGGCGAAGCGCTCGACTGCCTCCGGGTCCACGCCGGCACCCCACCCGACCACGATCACACCCCGGGTCTCGGCCGCGATCAGAAACGCCAGGCGGTCGACGTCGGCCGGATGAGGCTGCGGGCGGCGGCCGGTCGACGCCACCCACGGCGCCCCGTCGTCGCGCCCGGGCGGCAGGACGACCTCGGCGCCGCTGGGTACGAGCGGCTCGCGGAAGGCCAGGTTCAGGTGCACCGGGCCGGCCGGGAGCCCTGCCGCAGCGGCGACGGCGCGAGCGCCGATCGAGCGCCAGTACGGGCGCTCGGCGTCGGCGGGCGAGGGGGCGCCCACCTCGGCGAACCAGCGGAGGCTGTCGCCGTAGAGCTTGAGCTGGTCGACGGCCTGGCCGGCGCCGGTGTCGCGCCGCTCGGGGGGGCGGTCGGCGGTGCAGACGATCAGCGGCACCCGGGCGTGGAAGGCCTCCAGGACGGCGGGATGGAACTCGGCGGCGGCGGTGCCGGAGGTGCACAGGACCACCGCCGGCCGGCCCGTTGCCTTGGCCGCACCGAGGGCGAAGAACGACCCCGACCGCTCGTCGAGGAAGACGTGCACGGTGATCCGGTCGTCGGCGGCGAGGGCCAGTGCGAGCGGGGTGGAGCGAGAGCCGGGGCTCACCGCCGCAGTGGTCACGCCCGCCCGGGCCCACTCGTCGACGAGGGTCCGGGACAGGGCGGCGTTGAGGTCCCCCTCAGTCACTGGGACCGCCATCTGGCGATGGTGGTCCGGTGAATGCTTGCCGGAACGGCCTCTTGCGCCGTTCGTGTGAGGATGTCCCCGTGACCGTGGCCCTGCATCGGGCGTTCGACTGGCGGGGTCCGGACCGGATCGTGCTCGTGCACGGCTTCACCCAGACCCTTCGCTCGTGGGACCGCCTGGCCGCGCTGCTGAGCGAGACGTTCCAGGTGGTGCGGGTCGACCTGCCCGGCCACGGCGGATCGGGCGAGCTCGACCTCAGCTTCGAGGAGACGGCCGAGGCCCTCGGCGAGGTCGGCGGAGCGGCGACCTACGTCGGCTACTCGCTCGGCGGCCGCCTGTGCCTGCGCCTGGCCGTCGACTGCCCCGAGCTCGTGCAGGCGCTCGTGCTCGTCGGCGCGTCGCCGGGGCTGGCCGGCGCCGAGGAGC
>DATLDH010000002.1:0-6169 GCA_035526015.1 Acidimicrobiales bacterium | reverse complement strand
GGCACCGTCTCGATGGCCTGGTGGGCGTTGTCGCCCAGCTTCATGATGGCGCCCTTGCCGTACTGCTTCTCGATCTGGGCCTTGGCCGTCTCGAGTGACTTCTCCCGCTCGTTGCTGTCCATCTCGGACCCCTCTCGTCGTTGTCGTCGAACTGCACAGACCCTACGAAGGGGGTGTGACAACGACCCCTCGATGACACGAGTGTAGTTTCGAACGTCTGTTCGTAGCAAGCATCATCGGAGGAGAAATCGGGCCACGACCTGGTAGGCCGAGGGGCCGGTGCCGAGGTGGCTGGCGACGAGGGTGACCTCGCCCACCGGCCACCGGGCCGAGACGGGTGCGCCGGTCAGCGGCGCCAGGCGCGCGCCACGCGACCGGGCGAGGGTGACGTGGCCGCGGAAGGGCGGGTCGTCGGGCTCGCGCACGGCGCGGGCCAGGTCGTCGAGCCCAGCCACAGGGACGTGCAGGACGCGGTTGCCGAAGCGGTCGACGGCGGGTCCGAGCTGGGCGGCGGCGGCCGGTGCAGCGCGCAGTCGGTCACCCGACGTTTCCTGGGCGCCGTCGACATCGTCGACGTCACCCAGGAAGCGCAGGGTCACATGCAGGTTGCGGTCCGGCACCCACCGGACGCCCGCCACGTCCGGACGCGGGACCGCGTCCAGCGTGGCGACGACGTCGGGTGGTGGCCAGACGGCGAGGAACAGGCGGATGCCCGGCCCTCGCCGCGTGTCGGATGTGCTGGCTAGCGCCCGCGGCCGCGGTAGTAATAGCCACCGCCGCCGAAGAGCAGCACGACCAGGATGATGATCAGCAGGAGTGTCAGCATGCTCGATTCGTGCCCAGGCTCTGCACCCTCCAAACGGTTTGCGCGGCCCGTCGTCCGTTCTCGTGCATGGAGGCCGCGCTGAGCGGCGAGCCGTGCACGGGTTCGAGAGGTGAAGGTCAGGTCTCGATGGCGGCGTCGAAGGCGGGCGGATAGCGGACCTCGCCTCTGTACGCAGGCGAGTAGGCGGCCAGTGGCAGAGCCTGTCCGGCCTCGGGTGGGGCCCACTCGGGCAGGCTCGGGAACGTGATGCCGATCGTGCGGGAGTCGACGAACCCGAAGCGTGGGTAGTACAGCGGGCTGCCCTCCAGGATCACCAGCGGCTCTCGCGCCGCGTCGGCCAGCCGCGTGGCCTCGCGCACGAGCGAGCCACCGACCCCCTGGCCGTGCAGGGCCGGCGCGACGGCCAACGGCGCCAGCGACAGCACGGTCCGCACGTCGTCACCATCGACCAACGACGAGTGGCTCAACATGACGTGACCGACGACCTCGCCGTCCTCCTCGGCCACGAGCGAGTAGTCGGACAGGTACCCCGCAGACGCGCGGATGGCCTCGACCAGGTCGGCCTCGCTGGCCTTGCCGAACGCGGCCGTCACCACGGCGCGGATGGCAGGAAAGTCCTCGGGCCGCTCGGCCCGGATGAGCGGCGTCACCCGGCGCGGTCGAGCAGACGGCGGCGCAGGAGGTCGAGCAGGGAGATGGTGGCGAACTGGCGGATGCGGTCACGGTCACCGGGGAGGTGCACCTCGACGACCTCGGTCTCGCCGTCGAGGTGGATGCCGAAGAACGCCGTGCCGACAGGCATGCCGTCCTGCTCGGCCGGGCCGGCCACACCGGTCACCGAAAGCCCGACGTCGGTCTTGAGCACCCGTGCCGCACCCTCGGCCATGGCGCGGGCGGCGATCTCCGACACCACCGGCCCCTCGGGCACTCCCAGCAGGTCGAACTTCACATCCGAGTGGTACGAGACGACGCCGCCCTTGAACCACTCGCTCGAGCCGGGCACGTTCACCAGGCGCGACGCCATCAACCCGCCGGTCATCGACTCGGCCACTCCGAGGGTGAGCCCCCGCTGCTCGAGCAGGGCGCCGGCGGCGGACTCCATGGTGTCGTCGTCGACGCCGAACACGATGGTGCCGAGGATGGCGCGCACCTCGGCGTCCTCCTTCTCGAGGATGGCCATGGCCGCCTCTTCGTTCTCGGCCTTGGCCGTGATGCGGACCTTGATGCCCTCGATGCCGCTGGCCAAAAACGCGATCGTCGGGTTGCCGCCGGCCGCGTCGAGCGCTTGCAGTCGCGGCTCGAGCTTCTCGGCCAGTGTCGACTCGGCCAGCCCCCATGTGCGGATGGTGCGGCTGCGGATGGTGGAGGCCGTCCCTGCCCGCTCCTGCAGGTCGGGGATGACGGACCGCTCCAGCATGTCCTGCATCTCGTGGGGTACGCCCGGAACGGCGTAGATCACCTTGTGGCCGACCGGGCAGATGAGCCCCGGCGCCGTCCCTCTCGTCTGGGGGATGACCGTCGCCCCCTCTGGAACGTCGCCCTGACGGGCGTTGTTCTCGGCCATCTCCCGGCCGCGCGACGAGAACATCTTGCGGATCCGGTCGACGATCTCGGTGTCGCGCTTCAGTTCCACGTTCATGACCTCGGCGATCGCCTCGCGCGTGATGTCGTCCTGGGTCGGACCGAGCCCGCCGCACACGATCACCGCATCACTGCGCGCCAACGCGGTGCGGATGGCCAGCACGATGCGCGCGTGGTTGTCGCCGACCTTGGTCTGGAAATGCGAGTCGATGCCGGCCATGGCCAGCTGCTCGCCCATCCACGACGAGTTGGTGTCGACGATCTGGCCGAGCAGCAGCTCGGTCCCGACGGCGACGACCTCAGCCCGCACGCGCCGCCTTTCGCCCGTCGAGCAGATACTGCGCGCCGGTGACGACGGTGAGCGCCACCGCCAGCCACAGCACCGATGTCGCCACCCAGTCGACCCGGGAGGCGGTGAGCGGCAGCAGGGCGAAGCCCACTGCGACCTCCTGCACCACGGTCTTCACCTTGGCCCACTGCCGGGCCGGGATGGAGATGCCGCGGCGACCGGCCAGCGAGCGGTAGGTGCTGATGAGCGCCTCCCGCAACGCCACGAGGGCGACCGGCAGCCACCAGAACGTGCCCCACACCACCAGCGCGGCCATGGCACCCAGCACGAGGAACTTGTCGGCCAGCGGGTCGAGGAACGCTCCGGAACGTGTGGTGCCGTGGCGACGGGCCAGGTAGCCGTCGAGGCCGTCGGTGCTGGCCAGCACGATCCAGAACACCACCGCCGGCCACGAGTCGCCGCCCGACAGGATCATGGCCAGCAGGATCGGCGTGATGGCGACGCGCAGCATGGTCACCGCGTTGGCGGGCGTGACGAGAGCGGTGGGCCCGAACGACGCTTCCGTACTCACAGGAGCACTGCCTCGAGGTCGGGGCCGGCCGCACCGCTGATCTGCACCTTGGCGAAGGTCCCCGTGGCGAGCGACGTCGGCACGGTGATGATGCCGTCGATCTCGGGCGCCTCGCGGAACGAGCGACCCACCCCCGGCTCGTCGACGAGCACCTCCACGACGTCGCCCACCAGGGCCGCGCGGCGACGGGCGGTGATCTCGTCCTGCAGGGCGGACACCTCGAGCATGCGCTCGGCCACCAGCGCGGACGGCACTGCGCCGGGCAGATCCACGGCGTAGGTGCCGTCCTCGGGCGAGAAGGCGAAGATGCCACACCAGTCGAGCTCCGCTGCGGTCACGAACGCCAGCAACTCGTCGTGGTCGGCCTCGGTCTCGCCCGGGTATCCCACGATGAACGACGAGCGGAACGCGGCGCCCGCCTCCGACGCGCGGATCGACGCGATGCGGTCGAGGAAGCGTTGCCCGTCGCCCCACCGGCGCATCCGCCGCAGGTGCGGCTTGGACACGTGCTGCAGCGAGAGGTCGAAGTACGGCACGCCGGTCGCCAGCACGGCATCGACGAGGCGGTCGTCGAGATCCGACGGGTACAGATAGAGCAGCCGGACGCGCTCGACGCGCGCCGCCACTTCCTGCACCAGCCCGACGATGGCTCCGGCCCGCCGCTGATCGCGGCCGTACGACGCCAGGTCCTGGGCCACCAGGACGATCTCCTTGGCCGCGAGCTGGTCGACCTCGGCGAGGATGGCGGTCACCTCGCGGGACCGCTGTGGCCCGCGGAACGACGGGATGGCGCAGAACCCGCACGTGCGGTCGCAGCCTTCTGCCACCTTCACGTACGCCCACGGCGCCGTCGCCGGCGGGCGGGGGAGGTTGAGCAGGTCGAGGAGCGGCACCGGCCCGGCGCCGGCCGCCGGCTTGGTGCCGAGCGTGACGGGCACACCGAAACCGGCCACCAGGTCGGCCTCGGGGAGGGCGGCGGCCAGCTCGTCGCCGTAGCGCTCGGCCATGCAGCCCGTGACCACGACCCTCGCGCCCGCGGCCCGGCCGTCGCTGAGGGCGAGGACGGTGTCGATCGACTCCTGGCGGGCGGCCTCGATGAAGGCGCACGTGTTGATCACCACCAGATCGGCATCGGCCGCCGATGTGGCCTCGGTCATGCCGTCGGCGACCAGCGTGCCGCGCAGTTTGTCCGAGTCGACGGCGTTCTTGGGGCAGCCGAGGGTCTCGACCCAGTAACGCGTCACCCACCCAATCTACTGCCGGCCCGCTGATGCCCCTTCTGCTGATCCGCTCAGAGGGCCGCTCGGGCGCTACGGGTGGGACGCCTCGACCACGGTGTGGATGCCGCCGCGCACCAGCCAGTCGGTGCGCACGGTGGCGCGGCGCGGCGCGACCGCGCCGACGAGGTCGTCGAGGATCCGGTTGGTGACGTCCTCGTGGAACGCCCCCTCGTCGCGGTAGCTCCAGAGATAGAGCTTGAGCGACTTCAGCTCGACGATCGACGCATCCGGCACATAGGTGATCGTGACGGTGGCGAAGTCGGGCTGAGAGGTGCGCGGGCAGACACAGGTGAACTCCGGTGTCTCACAGCGCACCTCGTAGTCACGACCGGGGTGCGGGTTGGGCAGTGCCTCGAGCTGGCGCGAGGGCGAGCTCGGCACCCGTTACTTCTGCTTACCCAGCATCCGGTTCATCTTGGTGCCGCAGGTGGGGCACTGACCCTGGGCGGCCCGCCGGCCGTTGGCCAGCTCGACCTCCTGGCCCTCGAACTCCCGCTTCTCCCGGCACTTCACGCAGTAACCCTCGTAGGTGGCCATGTCTCTCCTGGTCGCGGGTTCGTGGGCAGACCGACTGTTCGGCTACCCGCTGATGGTCAACCCTTGCACGTCTGCCTGGAGGATTCGCGCATGCCCCGGCACACCGACCGCGCTCAGTAGAGCTTCTGCCGCGTCCCGGACACCCTCCGTGGTGGAACGGGTGCAAAAGGCGAGAAGCGTGGGTCCCGCACCCGACCAGCACGTGGCCAGGGCGCCGGCGTCGAGCATCCCGGCCAGCAGTCGCGGCGCGTCCGGGAACAACGGCGTGCGCGGAATCTGATGCAACCGGTCGCCCGTTGCGGCCGCCGCCAGCTGGGTGTGATCACCGAGGCCGGCCACGAGGAGCCCCATGCGGCCGAGATTGAACGAGGCGTCGCCGAGCGGGACTTCCTGCGGCAACGCGCGACGCGCTTCGACCGTCGGCAGGTGCGCATCGGGGACGAGCACGACGAGCTCGATGGCGGCGTCGAGGGCCAGGCGCCGCGCGGTCGCCACACCATCGACGTCGGCGGCGGCTACGAGCCCGCCGAGCACGGATGCAGCCGCGTTCTCCGGGTGACCGTCGACGCGCGCGCCCACCGCGAGCGGGTCGTCGGCGCCGGCCGCGGCTGCCGCGGCGACGGCCAACGCGGCGGAGGAACCGAGACCGCGCCCCACCGGGATGTCGGAGTGCACCTCGATCGACACGCGGTCGTGCCCGAGGACCTCGCTGGCGACGTGCGCGGCCATGTGCGTCGCGTCGCAGGGAAGGTCGCGGCCCTCCCCCGTCGACGTCACGCGCAGCTCGTCAGCGGGTTCGATGCTGACCTCGACGTACAGCGACAGCGCCAGCGCGAGTGCGTCGAAGCCCGGTCCGAGGTTGGCCGACGAGGCGGGGGCCCGGGCGCGCATCCCCGCATCATGGCGTGCGCGAACTACCCGCGTGTTACCTGTTTGCCGCGACCGTGGTCGAACTGTGTGACGGGGCACCCACGACCGGCTTCGTCAGGAGGCAGGACATGTACCACTTCGCAGTCACCATGCTTCTGGGACTGGCACTGTTCAAGCTCGTCGACCTGCTCGAAGAGCATGTCCCGGGCATCACC
>DATLDH010000026.1:0-10476 GCA_035526015.1 Acidimicrobiales bacterium | reverse complement strand
GCGACCGCGGAGCGGTTGAGGCCGTAGCCGCAGAGCACCGCGCCCAGCCCCGACCGGGCGAGGCCGTGGGCGACGAGGAGCCAA
Organism: Acidimicrobiales bacterium; assembly: GCA_035526015.1. GTDB lineage: Bacteria > Actinomycetota > Acidimicrobiia > Acidimicrobiales > DATLDH01 > DATLDH01. Next base: position 10,392 of record DATLDH010000026.1, on the reverse strand, counting down.
CCGTTGGCCCACGCCTCCCACTCGGGATGGGCGGACTCCGCGAACAGGTCCGAATCGAGGATCGCGAGGCGGTCGAAGGCCCCCGCGAGCTGCCCGACGAGCGTCGTCTTGCCCGCGCCCGGAGCGCCGGTGACGAGGTAGAGGACCCCCGGCTCAGCAGCCACGACCCTCCCGATCAGCCGAACGGCTCACCTGCGTCTGGAGACATCTGGCCCCCGCAATGCGGGGTCAGATGTCTCCAAACGGCAAGGTGAAATGGTGGGCCGGGGAGGATTTGAACCTCCGAAGGCGATGCCGGCAGATTTACAGTCTGCTCCCTTTGGCCACTCGGGCACCGACCCCTGAGGGGGGTCACGATAGCGTTTGCGCCATGCCCACCTTCGACGTCGTTTCGCAGGTCGACATGCAGGAGGTCCGCAACGCGGTCGACCAGGCCGCTCGCGAGGTCACGACCCGCTTCGACTTCAAGAACACCAACTCGTCGATCGAGCTGACCGGCTCCGAGATCAAGCTGCACTCGGCCACCGAGGATCGGCTGCGTGCGCTGATCCAGGTGCTCGAGGAGAAGCTGGTGCGCCGCGAGGTGTCACTGAAGTCCCTCGAGCACGGCAAGGTCGAGGAGGCGGCTAAGGGTGAGGTGCGCCAGACGATCACGCTCAAGAACGGGATCGCCACCGAGAAGGCCAAGCAGATCAACAAGTTCCTGAAGGACCTGGGCCTGAAGGGCGTGTCGTCCCAGACCCAGGGGGATCAGCTACGGGTGTCGGGCAAGAAGCGGGACGACCTGCAGTCGGCCATCGCCGCGCTCAAGGGCGAGGACTTCGAGATCCCGCTGCAGTTCGAGAACTTCCGCGACTAGAGCACGGTGCGCTGCGGCAGCGCGGCCAGTGCGCTGAGGCGCGGCCCGGCCAGCGCCACTCCCCCGGCGATCCGACCGGGCGGGCGAGGCAGGCCGAGGAAGTCTCCGAGCCCGGCGGGCGTGACCGGTCCGAGGATGGTGCGGGCCCGCTCGTCGGCCTGGACGTAGTCGGCGGCGCGCGTCTGCTCCTTGCGCGCCAGTGCGCTCCAGTCCACGCCCCGCGCCGCCTCGGTGGCCTCGGCCTCGGCCAGCCGGATGATGCCACCCTGCGGGTTGGCGCTCGACGCCCACAGCAGCTGCGACCGGGGTGGGCTCGACGGTGAGGCGAAGACCCCGCCACCTTCGCTGAGGCGACGGGTGAGGCCGGTGGTGACCAGCGCGCGCGGCCGACCGACCTCGTGGGCGGCGATGAGCTTGGGCACGTTGGCCATTGCTTCGGAGATGAAACGGTCGAGGAACGGCTTGGGGTTCACGGCCCCGCCGCCCTTGGGGTGGATCTCGAAGTGCACGTGCGGGGCACCGCCCTGGGCGTTGCCGGTGTCACCGACATAGCCGACGACGTCGCCGGTCTTGACCTTCTGGCCCGTGGACTGGCCCTTCACGAACCCGGAGAGGTGGGCCATGTAGAAGAACGTGCCGTCGGCTTGAGTGACGTAGGAGGCAAGGCCTCCGACCGCGCCGTTGGACTGGCGGAGGACACCGTCGACGGGGGCCCGCACCGGGGTTCCGGCGACGGCGAAGATGTCGGTGCCCTGATGGAGGTGGAACTCGGGGACGAACCGGGGGAACCACCAGTCGTCGACGAAGCTGGCCGGCCCGCCGACCGGGAATCGACCCATGCCGATGACGGCGGCCTGCTGGGCGGTGAGGCCGAGGTCCTCGAGCGGCTGCAGCGCGGCGATGAGGGCCGAGGTGTCGTTGGCCCGGCTGCGCCGCACCGAGTTGATCATCTTCTGGTAGCCCGGGGGAACGACACGGGACACGGCGGCTCCCGGTGCACCGCCGTCACCCCCGTCGGCAGTGGCGGTGGGCGCCTGCGTTCGGGTCTTCCCGCTGGGGGCCGACGTCGGCGCGTCGTCGTTCGAGTCACCCGGAGCGGTGGTGGTCGTCGTGCCTGTGGGGTTGGTGGGCGTGCGCGGCCCAGGGGCCGTGGTCGTGGTGACCCCTGACGGCGCGGGGTCCCCGGACGTCGTCGTCGTGGTCGTGGGCTCAGGCTCGGGCGGATGCTCGCTGGTGGTGGTCGTCGTCCTCGTGGGCTGCTGCTGCGCGAGCGCGCCGGCAGCACCGAGCGCGCCCGAGAGCACGAGCACGGTCGCTCCCCCCAGGAGTGTGCGGAATCGCGGCATCCAACCCATCAGTTCGCAGTACGGGCAGAGAATCCTGCCTGGTGAGGAGCCTAAATGGGACGATCCTCATGAAACCGGCCCGGGATCAGGCCCCCCAGGCGCTGGAGCGAAGCCGTTCGATGCGCTCCGTGGTCGAGGGGTGGGTGCTGAACAGGCTGGCGAACTGGACCTTTCGCCCGGTGAGCGGGTTCACGATGAACATCGACGCCTGGGCGGGCTGGACGTCCATCGGGATGGCCTTGGCGCCCTGCTCGAGCTTGGCCAGGGCCCGCGCCAGGGGCTCGCCATCGCCGACGAGGCGGGCGCCGCTGCGGTCGGCCTCGAACTCCCGGCTGCGGCTGAGCGCCATCTGCAGGACCATGGCGGCCAAGGGGGCCAGCACCATCATGGCGATGAGGGCGATGGGGTTGGCGCCGCGGTCCTCGTCGTCCCTGCCGCCGCCGCCGCTGAACACGGCTCCCCACATGGCCATGCGGGCCATGAAGGTGATGCCCATGGCCACCGCCGCCGCCACCGACCCGATGAGGATGTCGCGGTTGCCGACGTGGCTGATCTCATGGGCCAGCACACCCCGCAACTCGGCGGGCTCGAGGATGCGCAGGATCCCCTGGGTCACGGCGACGGCGGCGTGATTCGGGTTGCGGCCGGTGGCGAACGCGTTGGGCTGCTCGGCGGGCGTGACGTAGAGGCGCGGCATGGGCATCCCGGCCGCCGTCGTCAGCTCGCGCACGACGGCGTAGTACTGCGGCATCTCGGCCTCGGTGACGGGCACGGCGCGGGCCGCCTTGATGGCGAGGGTGTCGGAGAACCAGTAGGAGCCCCCCACCATCACCAGCCCGATGCCGAGGCCGATGATCATCCCGCCCTTTCCGCCGAGGACCGAGCCGCCGACGACGAGCAGGCCGCCCAGGGCGGCCAGGAGGACGAAGGTCTTGACGGTGTTACTGCTCATAAGCCCAATTGTCGCGCCCGCGGTTGCCAGATCCCGACCGGGGCCGCGATCCCCCGGAGCTCGACCTCGCCCACCGGCTCCCAGTGCGCCGACTCCTCCCCGGCTCCGGTCACCGCCGAGCCCGATGCGAGCACGCCGCCATCACGGCCCTTGGCTTCTTCGGTCAGCCGGGCGGCCTCGTTCACCGGCGCGCCGATGACCGTGTACTCGTAACGTCGCTCGTCGCCGACGTTGCCGGCGACCACGGCCCCGCTCGAGACACCGATGCCGGCTTGCACCTCGGGATGCTCACGACCGAGCGTGTTCAGGGCGGCGGCCATGTGCCGCGCCGCGGTCAGCGCCCGCTTCCGGTGATCGGGCATCGCCTCGGGCGCGCCGAAGACGCACAGCGCACCGTCGCCGGCGAACTTGTTCACCCAGCCACCTTCGGCAGCTGCGCACGACACGACCGTCTCGAAGAACCGGTTCAGCAACGCCACGACCTCCGATGGTGGGAGCCGTTGGGCCAGCCCGGTCGAGCCCACGAGATCGACGAACAACGCGGACGCCTCGAGGACCTCGCCGCCTAGCTCCCCGCCGCCGCCCTCGAGGGCACGCGCCGCCACCGCTTCACCGACCTGGCGCCCGAACAGCTGCTGAATGCGCTCGCGCTCGCGCAGGCCGTCGACCATGCGGTTGAAGCCGGCCTGGAGCCGCCCGAGCTCGCCACCGTCGTCGACGGGCACGGATGCCGAGAGGTCCCCCTCCTGCACCCGGGCGAGGGCGGCGCGCACGGATTCGATGGGGTCGACGACCGACCGGACCACGGCCCGGTGGAGCAGAGCGCCCACGGCGATGGCGGCGACAGCGGTGAACACGACCGGCACGGCGAGCCCGAACGGGGCCGTGCGGGCCCGGATGAGCGGCGTGAGGGCGATAGCCCCGAGAGGCAGGGCGGCGGCGAGGAACCACGCGACGGCCAGTCGGAACGACGGCCCGATCCAACTGCGCTCAGCCACCATCTCGGTCGCGCCCGACGAAGCGAGTACCGGCCGCACGGCCTGCTCGACGACCAGATAGGCGAGCCCGCTCATTACCACGGCGATGTACATGACAGCTACGGCGTTGAGGACCGCGCCCCGGAATGGCTCGGGCCCTCCGGTGCTCGTGGCTGCGGTGATGACGGCGACCACGCACCAGTACCGAAACGCCCACCGGACGGTCCGCCACGGAAGCGAGAGCAGCCGGGCTCGTTCGTCGTCGGTCGGAAGCCGGTCGTGGTCGAGGAATGCGAGATCGTGGGCAAAGCGGCGGCGGCTGCCCCAGCGCGCCAGCGGCACGACAAGAGCGAGCAGGACGACGAAGAGCGCAAGTGCACCCAACTCGTTGCGCAGTCGAGGCACGTCGGGATTGAGCGGCGCCGTCGTGCGCGCGTAGACCACCACCATGGCGCCACCGACGGTGCCCTGGGCGGCGATCCTGCGGAACGCTCGGCCGATGACGACGTCGCTCGGGCGCGCCATGTCAGTCGAAGTAGCCGGAGTGGATGTAGACGCAGGGCACGCCCTCGTCCCTGAACATCTCGACGTTGCCGCGGTCGTCCTCGAAGGCGAGCTGGAGATCGAGGCCATAGGAGCGCAGCTCGGCGACGGTCCCCCGCTTGAACTCGCGCGCCTTGGTGTAGTCGCCGTAGTCGCGCATGATGAGCAGGTCCCACCGCAGGCCGTACCGGTCGAGCCAGGCCATGGTCTGGGGCTGGACGCGGATCGGGCGCCCGGTGAGGAGCACGATGCGGAGCTCGCCGTCGAGCAGCTCGAGAAGGCGGGCCACCTCTTCGATGAGCGGATCGTCCCCGCACGCCTCGAAGAACCCGTCCCAGTTCCGCCTCCCCGGTCCCTCGAGGTAGTGCTGGCGGCTGGCGGCGTCGGAGAGCACCCCGTCGATGTCGAACACGACGGTGGGCCCGGGCTCGACGGCGCCGGCGCGCCAGCGCCAGTGGTCGGGGATCTCCCTCAATCTTCGGTGGGGCGCTCGGCGGCCCGCCGCTTGATCTCGTCGACGACCGACGCGTCGGCCAGTGTCGTGGTGTCGCCCAGGTCGCGGCCCTCGGCCACGTCCTTGAGCAGACGGCGCATGATCTTGCCGCTGCGCGTCTTGGGCAGGTCGTCGGTGAAGATCACCGTCTTGGGGCGGGCGATGGCACCGATCTTGGTGGCCACGTGCCTGCGCAGCATCTCGCCGTGCTCGGTGGTCGCCGTCTCGCCACCCTTCAGGGTCACGAAGGCGATGATGGCCTGGCCCGTCGTCTCGTCCTTGGCCCCGACCACGGCCGCCTCGGCCACGCTCGGGTTGTCGACCAGGGCGGACTCGACCTCGGTGGTCGAGACGCGATGGCCGGAGACGTTCATGACGTCATCGACGCGGCCGAGCAGCCAGAAGTACCCCTCGTCGTCGAGCTTGGCGCCGTCGCCGGCGAAGTACCGGCCCGGATAGCGGCTCCAGTAGGTCTCCCGGAACCGCTCGGGGTCGCCGTAGATGCCCCGCAGCATCGACGGCCACGGACGGGTCAGGGTCAGGTACCCGCCACCCACGCTCACCGCGTCGCCGGCCTCGTCGACCACCTCGGCGGCGATGCCCGGGAGCGGAAAGGTGGCCGAGCCGGGCTTCAGGGTGGTCGCTCCCGGCAGGGGGGCGATCATGATGGCGCCGGTCTCGGTCTGCCACCAGGTGTCGACCACGGGGCAGTTCCCGCCGCCGATGTTCTTCCAGTACCAGACCCACGCCTCGGGGTTGATCGGCTCGCCCACGCTCCCCAGCACCCGCAGCGAGCTCATGTCGTGGCGCTCGGGGAACTCGGTGCCCCACTTCATGAAGGTGCGGATGGCAGTCGGCGCGGTGTAGAGGATCGTGACGCCGTACTTGGCGATGAGCGACCACCAGCGGTCCTTGTCGGGGAAGTCGGGCGTGCCTTCGTACATCACCGAGGTGGCGCCGTTGGCCAGCGGGCCGTACACGATGTAGCTGTGGCCGGTGACCCAGCCGATGTCGGCCGCGCACCAGTACACGTCGCGGTCCGGATCGTGGTCGAAGACGTACTTGTGGGTGAACGCGACCTGGGTGAGATAGCCGCCGGTGGTGTGCATGAGGCCCTTGGGCTTGGCCGTCGTGCCCGACGTGTAGAGCAGGTAGAGCAGATCCTCGGAATCCATGTGCTCGGGTGGGCAGTCGGCGGAGGCACCCTCCATCAGGTCGTGCCACCACTGGTCGCGCCCGCCGGCCATCGCGATGTCGGAGCCCGTACGTCGGACCACGACCACATGGGCGATCGACGGTGTGTCGGCCACCGCGGCGTCGGCGTTGGCCTTGAGCGGCACCTCGGCGCCGCGGCGCCATCCACCGTCGGCCGTCACCAGCACCCGTGCCTCGGCGTCGTTGATGCGGTCGCGCAACGAGTCCGGTGAGAAGCCGCCGAACACCACCGAGTGGGCGGCACCGATGCGCGCGCAGGCGAGCATGGCGACCGGCAGTTCGGGGATCATCGGCATGTAGATGGCGACGCGGTCACCCCGCTGCACGCCGAGGCCCTTCAGCACGTTGGCGAACCGGCTGACCTCGTCGAGGAGCTGGCGGTAGGTGATCGTGCGGGTGTCGCCCGGCTCGCCCTCCCAGTGGTAGGCGACCTTGTCGCCGCGCCCGGCCGCCACGTGGCGGTCGACGCAGTTGTGCGCCACGTTGAGGGTGCCGCCCACGAACCAACGGGCGAACGGCAGCTCCCACTCCAGGACGGTCTCCCACTCGTCGAACCATTCGAGCTCCAGCGCCTGGCGGGCCCAGAACCCCTGCCAGTCGCGCTCGGCCTCGTCGTAGATGGTGGCGTCGACGACCAGCGCGTCGGCTTTGAACGCCTCGCTGGGCGGGAAGGTGCGGTCTTCCGACAGGTACGCCTCGATGGTCGGCTCAGCCATGACGGCGAGCCTATTCACCGACCACCCACTCGAGGACCCGGAAGGCGCCGAGGCCGACAGGGTCGGTGAGGGCATCGGCCTCGCCGGCGCGGCTACGTGCCTTCAGGGCGGCCAGGTCGCCGACGTGGGCGCGCGCCCGCCACTCCTCGGCGGCCGCCGCGGCCAGCTCGTCGATGCCGTGCTCGGCGAGGAACTCGGCCTGGGAGCGCTCGCGGTCGGGCGGTCGCACGTGGGCGAGCTGATCGACGGCGACCTCGGCCGTGACGTCCTGGTCGCCCGGTGCCTCGAGCGGGTGGCGGCCGCGGCCATGGCCGCGGTAGGTGCGGAGCCACTCCGACCAGGGGCGCCCCGCCATCGACGGCGTGGTGTCGGCGTAGTCGATGACGACCACGCGGCCCCGATCGACGAGGGCGAGAGCGTCCCGCAACCACTCGGCGGCAATGTGTTGCAGCGGGACGCGAGCGCCGGGGGCGGCGCCTGGAGCGAGGCGGTCGGCCTCGTCGGCCAGCTCGGGCGTGGCGGGCACGAGCACCTCGGTCAGCGCGCCGCCGTCGTCACCGACGCGCACCTCACACCAGGTGCCGTCGCCGCGCTCGAGCAGCAGGAACGGGAGGTTGTCCAGCAACTCGTTGGCCAGCACGACGCCGACGACGGGCTCGGCCGGCATCTCGGCCAGTGACACCACGGCACCGGCCTCCACCGGGACCCGCTCGGGGTGCAGGTCGCGCAGGGCCGGCGACCGCTCGACCAGCACCTGCACCAGCGAGTCCGCGCACCGCGGCCGGCCGGCGCGCACGTCGCGGGCGAGCGTGCCGGCGCCGGCGCCGGCCTCGACGACGGTGAACCGCTCGGGCCGGCCGAGCCGGTCCCACCACACGTCGGCGGCCCGGGCCACGACGGCGCCGAACAACGGCCCCACCTCGGGGCTGGTCAGGAAGTCACCAGCGCGGCCGGCGCCGTGGCCGGTGGCGTAGAAGCCGGCTTCCGGGTCATAGAGGGCGACGTCCATGAAGACGTCGAAGGGCACGGGGCCCTGGCGGTGGATGAGAGCGAGGAGCTGAGGGAGCGCGGTGGTCAGCGGACCAGGGTGGCGGCGTCGCCGAGCCGGGCGAAGGCATTGGGGTACACGCCGATGGCCAGCGTGACGACGGCGGTGAGGCCGAGGGCAGCCGCCAGCGGCGCGGGGATGGAGATGGGCGTGCGGTCCTCGTCAGGGACGGGGCTCATCCACATCTCCCTGGCGACAGAGGCGTAATAGAACAGCGCGACCACCGAGTTCACCGCCGCGATCACGCCGAGGACGATGGCGGCGGGCGTGCCGGCGTCGAGCACGGCCTTGAACACGTAGAACTTGGCGAACCACCCGCCCAGGGGCGGGATACCTGCGAGTGAGAACACGAACATCGTCATCAGCAGCGTCAGGCCGGGGGCATAGGTGAACAGCCCCCCGTAGGAGGAGATCTCGCCGGACCGGGTCTTGCGGGCGACGGTGATCACGATGGCGAAGGCGCCGAGGTTCATGGCGGCGTAGATGAGCAGGTAGACGATGGTCGCCGTCTGGGCGCCGGCCAGGGCCTTGGCGTTCTCGGCCGCCACGGCGAAGGGCACGAGGATGTAGCCGGCCTGGGCGATGGACGAATAGGCCAGCATGCGGACGATGTTCGTCTGACGGAGGGCGATGAGGTTGCCGACCGTCATCGTCAGCGCCGCGAGGGCCCAGAACACCGGTCCCCACACGTCGCCGCGCCCGAGGAAGCCCACGAACACGAGCTGGAGCAGGGCGACGAAGCCGGCCGTCTTGGACGCCACCGAGAGAAAGGCGGTGATCGGCGTGGGCGCCCCCTCGTAGGTGTCGGGTGCCCACTGGTGGAAAGGCACGGCGGAGACCTTGAAGGCGAACCCGACGATGATGAAGAAGATGGCCACGGCCACGACGGGCTGGTCGCCGACCGAGCCGCCGACGACGCGGCCGATGTCGGCGAGGACGGTCGTGCCGGTGGCACCGAACACCAACGACATCCCGTAGAGCATCACCGCCGACGACAGGACGCCGAGCAGGTAGTACTTCAGCGCCGCCTCGTTGCTACGGGGGTCGCGCTTGCGCCACCCGGCCAGCATGTAGGCCGGGATCGACAGCAGCTCCAGCGCGACGAAGATGGTGAGCAGGTCGCGCGACGACGCCATGACCGTCATGCCCAGCAGTGACGACATCAGGAGCAGCGAGTACTCGCCCTCGTAGTAGTCGCCCTCGCCGAGGTAGTTCGACGACATCAGCAGCACGATGTACGTGCTGCCCAGGAAGAGCGCCTTGAGCACGAGGGCGAAGTCGTCGACGACATAGGCCCCGCCGAACATCGAGCGGTCGGGCCCGTCGAGAGCGAGGGTGATGACCGGGATCAGGGCAGCCAGGACGCCGAGGCCGGCCAGGTTGGTGACGACCACCTTGCGCGTCTCGTCCACGAACAGGTCGACGAGCAGTACCAGCACGAGCGCGCCAGTGAGGACGAGCTCCGGTGCCAGCGCGTGGTAGTCGATGTAGGGCGTCATCAGCCGCCGACGGCCGCCACCGCCGCCGCCACCTTCTGCACGGCGCCGTCGGTCATGCCGAACAGGGCGGCCGGGTAGACGCCGAGCACGAGGATCAGGACGAGCAGCGGCGTCCACGCCAGGTACTCGGGGCCGTGCATGTCATGGATGTGGGACTCGGCCCACTCCTCCTTGGGCGTGCCGAAGGCGGTGCGCTGGTACATCCAGAGCAGATAGCCGGCCGCCAACACCGTGCCGATCGAGGCGATCACCATGAACGTGCGGAACACCGTCAGGTCGAGGCCGGCAGCCGGGGAGTAGGCCGAGAGGATGGCGGGGAACTCGCCCCAGAAGCCGGCCAGGCCGGGGAGGCCGAGCGACGCCATGGCGCAGAAGCCGAGGACCCAGCCCATGTGGGGCGCCTGGGTGAGGAGCCCACCCAGGCGCGCGATCTCGCGGGTGTGGAAGCGCTCGTGGATGGAGCCGGCCACGAAGAAGAGCATGCCGGTGATGAGACCGTGGGCGACCATCCCGAACACCGCCGCGTTCATGCCGTAGTCGGTGAGGGTGGCGATGCCGAGCATCACGAAGCCCATGTGTGCGACCGACGAGAAGGCGATGAGTCGCTTGAGGTCCTTCTGGGCCAGGCACCCGAGCGCGCCGTAGATGATGCCGATGACGGCGAGACCGCCGATCCACGGTGCCCAGACCTTGGCCGCCTCCGGCAGGATCGGGATGGCGATGCGGATGAAGCCGTAGGTGCCG
>DATLDH010000021.1:0-3441 GCA_035526015.1 Acidimicrobiales bacterium | reverse complement strand
GACGACCCGCTGCTGATGACCCGGGCCGGCGACCAGGTGGCTCCCCCGTCGGTTGACGACGACAGGTACACCTGGATGTCGTCGAACCACGCCTTGTTCACCGGGCGGCCGTCGGTGGGCGACGGAAACGTCATCACATCGGGCTGCTCACCCGCGATGTCGTAGAGGCGGGCGAAGGAGCGCACCGAGCGGGCGAAGGCGGGGTGGGTGGTGACGTCGTCGACGCGCTCGCCGTCGATGACGATGTGGCGCCCGTCGCGCAGGCTCTCCAGGTACTCGGCGCCGGTGCGGGTCACGCCGGCACCTTCGTCGGGTCGAGGTGGTAGCGGACCTCGAAGGTCACGCAGCCCTCGGGCGCCTCCCACGGACCGTGGGGCATGCCGGGCGGACGGCACGCGTACATGCCCTCGCCAAAACGCTCGCCGAGGCGCAGGTCGGTGATGGCGCCGCTGACGATCCACACCTCTTCCCAGAAGTCATGGGTGAGGGTCTCGGGCGTCACCGTGCCGGGGTCGAAGCGCAGCATGCGGGTGTAATGGCCCGACTCGGGCCGGCCCGCGAGGACGCGCTCGTGAAGCCCACCGCCCAGTGGCTGCCACGGCTTCTCCCCCACGTCGAAGAACTCCCGTTCCTCTTTCGCCCGCTCAATGCATACCGTATGCTGTATACGACGTCAAGCAAGAGAGAAAGGCCCTCCCGTGTCGCTGCGCATCGCCGTGCTCCAGCTGGACTACCCCGATGGCGAGACCAAGCGCGAGCGCGTGACCCGGGTCTCGCGCCTCGTCGCCGACGGGCCCAAGGCCGACCTCGTCGTGCTCCCCGAGCTGTGGGACGTGGGCTACTTCGCCTTCGACGACTACGCCACCGAGGCCGAGCCGTTGGTCCTCGGGCCGGCGGCCGCCCTCGGCCTCGTCGCCAAGGAGCGGGGCTGTGTGGTGGTCGGCGGCAGCGTCCTCGAGCGCGACGGCGACGACCTGTTCAACACCACCGTCGTGCTGGGGCCCGACGGCGACGTGCTCGGCAGCTACCGCAAGATGCACCTGTTCGCCTACGGCTCGTCCGAGGGCCAGCTGCTCACGGCCGGCTCCGAGCCGGTCATCGTCACCACACCGGTGGGCCGACTCGGCCTGTCGACCTGCTTCGACCTGCGCTTCCCCGAGCAGTTCGCCGACATGCGCGCCGATGGAGCCGACGTGATGGTCGTGCCGGCGGCGTGGCCGTCGGCCCGCACCGAGCACTGGCGCGTGCTGGTGCAGGCGCGCGCCATCGAGACCCAGACACCGGTCATCGCCGTCAACGGCGTGGGCCCGTGCCACGGGATCGAGCTGGCCGGGGCGTCGCAGATCGTGAGTGCGCGTGGCTCGGTCATCCTCGACGCCGCGTCCGCTCCGGGCTGGCACGTCGGCGTGGTCGACACCGCCGACACCGGCGCCTGGCGGGAGGAGTTCCCCATGCGGGAGGCAACCCGGGTTGGCTGACGACGTCGCCACCGTGGTCGCCCTCGACATCGCCGAGCTGCGTGAACCGCACCTGGTGCTGGTCGGCTACTCCGGCCGTGACCAGGCCGCCGTGCAGGCCCACGTCGACGAGCTGCTCCGGCATGGCGTTCCGGCGCCGACCAAGGTGCCGGCCATCTGGGAGGTGCCGGCGTCGCTGCTGTCCCAGCAGCCCGACCTGGTCGTGCGCACCGACGGCACCTCGGGCGAGGCCGAGCCGGTGATCGTCGTGCACGGCGGGCGCCACTACCTCACCGTCGGCTCCGACCACACCGACCGCGACCTCGAGCGCATCGACATGGACGAGGCCAAGGCGGCGTGCTCCAAGGTGCTGGCCCCGGAGTGCTGGCCGCTGCCCGGCGACGACACCTGGGATGCCATCGGGTTGCGCTCGGAGATCGAGGTGGACGGGTTGTGGCAGCTGTACCAGGAGGCGACGCTGGCGTCGCTGCTGCCGCCGTCGTGGTACCTCAGCCGGTTCGTCGGGGAGGCACCGACCACCGACACGGTGATCTTCTGCGGCACGGTGGCCACCGTCGGCGACCTCGTCACCGACGCCACTGCCTTCCGCGCCACCCTCACCGACGCCGCCGGCGGTCGGTCGCTGGTGTGCGAGTACCGGATCAAGCGTGGCGACTGAGGCTCCTCTTCCCCGTCTGCGTCAGGAGAGCCTGGCCGACCGCGCCTATGCCGAGCTGAAGGAGGCCATCCTCGGTGGCCGCTTCGAGCCCGGCGCGTCCATGGCCGAGGTCGAGCTGGCCGAGGCCCTCGGCATCTCCCGCACGCCGGTGCGCGAGGCGCTCGCCCTGCTGCGGCGCGACGGCCTGATCGAGTCCACGCCGGGCGGCACCAGCGTCGTGCGCGTGCTCGAGCCGGGCGAGGTCCGCGAGCTGTTCCTCATCCGCGAGGCGCTCGAGTGCCTGGCCCTGCGCGAGCACATCAAAGGCGACGCCGTGCACCGCGACGGCAAGGCTTTGTCGGCCCTCGTCGAGCGCCAGCGCAAGGCGGCGGCCAAGGGCGACGTCGTGGCGTTCCTCGAAGCCGACGAGGAGTTCCACCTCACCGTGTGCCACGAGGCCGGGCTCGAGCACGTGGCCGAGCTGCTGGCCTCACTGCGGGAGAAGATGCGACAGGCCGGCCTGCGCGCCGTCACCGAGCCGGACCGCATGAAGAAGGTGCTGCGCGAGCACGAGCGCATCGTGAAGGCGCTGCGGGCGGGTGACGGCGAGGCCGCCGCCGACGCGCTGCAGACCCACCTGGGGGCGACTCAGCGCGCCTTCGACGCCGTCAGCAACCGGTAGGCGTCGCGCACGATCGCCGGCGACGCCCGGAAGTGGCGCTCGGGATTGCTGAGCAACATCACCACCGCGTACCGCTTCCCACCGCGCTCGATGTAGAAGGTCAGGTCGTACACACCCGGCTCGCTCCCGCCCTTGAACCCGATGTAGTCGGCCGTCGGCTTCAACCACGTGAACGTGGTCCTGAGGATGGAGCGCAGGGGCTCGAGGCCGGGGCGCCTCGCCATCTCCTGCAGGGCCACGTGGGCCCGGCAGATGTCCTCCGGTGAGGCGAACCACTCCACGGTGTCGATATGGATGGGCCGCGCCGGCGTGGTCGTCTCGCGGGGTCCCGCCGACCGGTTGGCCACGCGCTCGTCGATGAATCGCCGCCGCGCCGCGACGTCGGGAAGAGCGGCGTACTCATCAGCGGACGGGGGCCGCCCGAACTTCAGGCGCGCCCACTCGGCGAGGGAGAGGAACGGGATGTTCTGCTCCGGGCGCACCATGCCCATCCGGGCCTGCACCTGCTCGACGGCCTCGCGCCCGACGAGATCCAGCAGCACCTCGGTGGCGGTGTTGTCGCTCTGGTGGATCATGGCCCCGGCCAGCGCGCGAACCTGGGCCAGACCGCCGGGATCGACCGTGCCGAAACGGTCGGAGGCGTT
>DATLDH010000016.1:0-33791 GCA_035526015.1 Acidimicrobiales bacterium | reverse complement strand
TGCCCCGGGCGATGGCCAGGGGCGCCCGTGAGATCCCCGGCACCCTGAGGATGGCCAGGTCGCGGTCGGGGTCGAACGCCACCACGGTCCCCCGGAACCGGCGGCCGTCCACGCGGATGGCCTCGGTGCGTCGTTCGCCGGCCACGACGTGGGCGTTGGTGGCGACCAGGTCAGGTCCCACGACGAAGCCGCTGCCCTGCTGCAGCCGGCGGCACGCCTCGCCTTCGATCTTGAGCGACGACTGGGCCACCGCCGCCTGCACCTGCGGGCTCAGCACGACCGCCTGTGGCGGCGGCCCGGCGTCCGGAGCCGGCCGCAACGCATCGAACACCCGCGGGAAGGCCTCGTCGCCGACCAGCCGCCGCACCGTCTGGAGCGTGTCGGGGGCGGGCGGGGCGACCGAGTCGATGAGCCGGGCGACGGCGGAGTTGTGCGCCTGCTGGCTCGGCCACCCCGGCACCTGGGCCATCGACGGGAGGAGCAGCCACAGGGAGACGAGCACGCCAACGGCGCCGATCCCGCTGCCGACGGTGCGATCCACCAGACCGAGCGGCCCTGGCACCAGCACCCGCCGGGCCTGGGTGCCGACGAGCATGCCGAGGACCTGGCCGCCGAGACCGAGGCCGATGAGGACTCCCGCGGCGAGAAGCAGCTTGCCGACGGGGTCGGAGCCGTGGGCCCGGTCGAGGACGTTGGGCAGGATGCGCACCCCGAGGTACAGCCCGCATGCCAGACCCGCCCACGAGAAGGCGCGGGCCACGAAGCCCAGCCGCCAGCCACCCACGAGGGCGGACACGATCGACACGCCGATGGCGAGGTCGAAGAGGTTCACGGGAGTGAGAGCAGGCGCGCCGCGGTGAGAAAGCCTGTATGGGCGACCATGCGGTGGTCCGGCCGCACGGCCTGACCTTCGACGTGCCACGTGCGCACCAGCACCTCCTGGGTGACGGCCATGCCGAAGGCACTGTCGTCGAGTGCTTCGCGGAGCTGGGCGACCTGGGTGATCGAGGGAAGATACGACACCAGGATCCCGCCCGGATGGAGCGCCGACTCGGCGTGCTTCACGACCTGCCAGGGCTCGGGCAGGTCGAGCACGATGCGGTCGAGATCGGTCTCGTCGATGCCCTCGTAGACGTCTCGCTCGTGCAGCTCGTAGCGAGAGAGCGCCTCCTCGCCGAGGAACGACGCCACGTTGGCCCTGGCGTGGGCGAGGAAGTCACCCCGCCGCTCGTAGCCGACGACCACCGCGCCCGCCCGCAGGAGCGTCATCGACAGGGCCGCCGATCCGACGCCCGCCTCGAGCACGCGCGCGCCCGGGAAGATGTCGGCCAGCAGCAGGATCGGCCCCAGGTCCTTGGGATAGATCACCTGGGCACCGCGCGGCATCTTGAGGATGACGTCGGACAGGGTGGGCCGCACGGTCAGGTACTTGGCGCCGTTGGCGGCGACCGCGTGCACGCCCTCGGGCTGGCCGATGAGCTGGTCGTGCGGGATGGGGCCGGCGTGGGTGTGGAACTCACCGCCGGCCGACAGCGTGATCATGTAGCGCCGGCCCTTGCGGTCGATGAGCAGGGCGCGGTCACCGTCACGGAACGCCCTGCTCACGTCGAGTCCCGGGTGGCGAGAACGACGAGCTTGCAGAAGGCGCACTTCTCGCCCGAGGTGGGCGCACCGCACGACGCACACGGCTTCAGCTCGGCCTGCTCGGCGCGCGCCTCGGCCAGGAAGCGGCCCTGCACCCGCTCGAGGAACCCGTGGTAGAAGACGTGCTTCGAGCCGGGTGACTGCTCCTCGATGGCGTTGAGCGCCTCCTTGTACCCGAGGTGCTTGTTGCCCACCGCCATCGGGCACTCCTCGACGATGTAGTCGATGCCGGTGAGCACGCAGTAGGCCGCCATTTCCCGCTCACCGAGGCGGACGAGCGGCTTGACCTTGCGGGCGAAGCCGTCGCCGCCGGGCAGCACCGGGAGCTGGCGGCCGAGGTAATCGGTGTTCCACCGCAGCACGTTGCCGAACAGCACCGCCGCCTCGTCGTCGAGGTTGTGGCCGGTGGCGACGACGTCGTAGCCGCCGTCGAGGGCGGCCTGGTTGAACAGATGGCGCTTCGACAGCCCGCACGCCGAGCACGGCACGCGCCGCGCCGCCTTCGATCCGGTCGGGATGTCGTAGCCGAACTCCGTGCGGAGGTCGATCTCCACCAGCTTCAGGCCGCGCTCGTCGGCGTAGGCGCGGGTGACACGACCCGACTCGTCGCTGTAGTCCCCGATGCCGAGGCCGAGGTACAGGCCGTCGGCGTCGTAGCCCAGCCCACGCAGGATGTCCCACAGGGCGAGAGAGTCCTTGCCGCCGGAGACGGCGACGAGCACGCGCTCGCCGCCGCCGATCATGTCCATGTCCTCGACGGTTCGCTTCACCTGCTCACGCACGTGGTGCAGGAAGCAGTCGCGGCAGAAGCCGGCGTTGTGGCGGCGCAGCTCGATGATGGCCGGCTCGCGGCACCGTCGGCACTTCACGCCGCACCACCGGAGATGACCTGGCGGACCTCGACGGTGTCGGAGTCATCGAGCAGCGCGTCGCCGGTCACGAGGGTGTCGCCCCTGATGACGAGCACCGACTCGCGGTTGATGCCGAGGTCCTCGAGCAGGCGGTGGACGCGCTTGGGGCCGGGCACCTCGAGCTCGCGTCGGGGGTTGCGGAGGAGGACCTTCACCCCTTAATGATGATCGACTCGCCCGGCTGGAGCACCTCGCGGTGCACGACCCGCTCGCGATCCATCCACTTCACGAGACGGACGATGCCGGCCAACACGCCGACCACGGTCCAGGCCCGGCTTCCACCGAGGAAGCCGCGCCGGACGCCCAGGCCGAGCAGCCGGGACCACATCGTGCTCAGACCCGGCGGATCTCGACGACGGTGTTGCGCTTCTTGCCGCGCCGCCGCCCCAGCAGGTATGCCACGCCGACCACGGCCACGGCGGCGATGGCGGCGGCGGTGATGCCGATGGGCTTGGCCTTCTGGGCCGTGTCGTCGACCTGGCCGCGGATCTCGCGCAGCTTGGACTCGAGATCGGCCCGGCTGAGGTGCTCCGGCGCGGTCACGACTTCCTCCCGATGGAGATGACGGCCAGGAAGGCCACGACCCCACAACCGGTCACGGTGATGAGGTAGGGCGCCCACGACAGATTTCCCTGGAAGACGGTGCCCGTCTCGGTCTGCAGGGCGCGCAGTCCGGCCAGGGCCAGCACCACGAGGCCGATGGCGAGCGCGGCCGACCCGGCCATGCCGAAGGCGACGAAACGGGCCAGCCCCTTGACGGGCTCGAGGGTCTCCTGCTTGACGTAGGCGATCACCATCTCCCACAGCTCGCCGGCCAACACCGGCAGGCTCTTGTCGGCCGGCCGGCCGGTCAGAGGGGTCTTCGCGTCAGGCGCCGCCACCGATCCTTCCTACCCGTCGCCCAACCGGTACGCAAGAACGGCAGCCGCGTCGCCGGCCAGCTCGGCCAGCAGCTCCAGGCGCGTCCCGGCGCTGTCCTGCTCGAGGAGACGCTGCTTGTCGAGCGGCCCGAGCGGGGCGATGGCCGCCAGCTGCCACGCCGCGGTGGTGAGGTCGTCGGCCACGGCGACGTCGGGTGGCGGCACCCCGAGGCCCAGGGCCCGGGCCAGCCGCAGTGTCTCCCGCACGATGGCACCCGCCCGCTGGACGAGCGCGCCGTCGGCGGCCTCGAGGGGTGCGTCGTCGAGGTCCTCGACCAGGCCCACCGGGTACGGATCGTCGGGGAGCCAGGTCGTCACCTTGATGCGGTGATCGCCGACGACGAGGAGGTGCCAGCGCCCGTCGGGGAGCTCGGCCGCCTCCACCAGTCGGGCGGCCGTGCCGACGGCGAAGCGGGTGTCGCCACCGCCGACCTCCGAGCCGCGCTCGATGAGCACCACGCCCAATCGGCCGTCGCCGCGGTGACAGTCCCGGGCGAGGGCGCGGTAGCGCGGCTCGAAGACGTGCAGCGGAAGCGGCTCGTGGGGGAAGAGCGCGGTGCCGAGAGGGAACATCGGCAGCGGCACAGCCACGCCGTCGGGACTCACGGGGCGCGGCGCGGTCCCAACGCCGCCGCCGGCGGCGCCGATGGATAGAGGGCGAGGGCGGCGCCCAGACGCTCCTGGAGTGCGCGCCCCGCCGCCTCGCCGGGAATGCCGTTGGCGACCATGGCGAATGCAAGCGGTCGCCCGCCGGGTACGTCGATCCAGCCAGTCAGGGCCACCACCTCGTCGAGGGCGCCGGTCTTGGCCCGGAGCCGCCCGCGCGACGGGTTGGCGAGGAAGCGCTTCGACAGGGTGCCGGTCTCGCCCGCGACCGGTAGGCCGCGGGCGAGCGGGCCCGCCGGTCCGGCGGCCGTGAGCGTCGCCAGCAGCAGCCGGCAGGTCACCCGGTCGCCGCGGTCGAGGCCGGAAGCGTCGACAGTGCGCAGGTGCTCGACCGGCAGGCCGGCGCGGGTGAGGGTGTCGCGCAGGGCCACCAGACCGCCTGCCGTCGTTCCCTGACTGCCGCCGACCCGGGCGCCGAGCTCCTTGTTGAGCAGCTCGGCGGTGTTGTTGTCGCTGTCACGCAGCATCTCGCCGACGACCTCGGAGAGCGGCGGCGAGCTCACATCCCCGACCGTGACCGTGGTGGGCGGCGTCCGGCCCTGGGTCGCCTCGTCGCGCACGGTCACGCCCGCCGCCCGCAGCAGCGCGGTGACGACCGACGCGGCGTGGGTCGCCGGTGCCGTCGACGCGACCTTGCCCGGCGTGAACCGGGCGAAGCCGTCGTTGACGACGAGGGCCCCCATGGGGCCGACCTCGCCGTCGGTCTGGTAGCCGCGCTTCCACGTCGGGATGTACCGCACGCCGTCGTAGCGCGACTCGTCCCCGATCACCCCACCCCGGACCTCGGTGATGCCGGCGGCCACCACGCTGCGCACGAGGTCCTCCACCGGCGTGCGCAACGCGGGCTGGTACTTCAACGACGCCGCGTAGTCGGCGGTGGCGAGCAGCGGGTCGCCGGAGCCGAGGAGCCAGAGGGGCCCGTCGACCACCCCCGCCACGGGCGCCGTCGCGGCGCGCAGGGTGGTGGTGAACCGCGTCGCCGGCCCGAGCCGGGCGAGTGTCGCCGCCGCCACGAGGAGCTTGAGATTGCTGGCCGGGATCAACGGCATGTCGCCACGGCGCACCGTGAGCGGCTGGGTGCCCTGGGCGACGGCCAGGCAGCTGGCTTCGCGCGCGGGGCCGTTGGCGGGATCGCCAAGCACGGCGTCGAGGGCGCGCCGCAGCCGGGCGGCCGCCACCTCGTGGGCCAGCAGCGAGGGCATGCGCCGGACACTCAGCACGGGCGTGACCGTCCCTGGCGCGGGGTCGGGCCCGGACGGCGGTGACGGTGGCACGGCCACGACGGCGAGGACGATGCCGGCCACGAGCGCGACGGCCGGCGCCGCCCACTTCATCGGTCGCGGGGGGTCAGCAGGTAGGTCGACGACGCCTTGGCGACCATGCGGCCGTCGTCGTCGTGGACCTCGGCCTCCACGAAAGCGGCGCGGTTCCCCCCCGACACGACATAGGCCGTGCACGTGAGGGTGGCGCCGACCCTGGCCGGGCGCAGGAAGCTCACCTTGATCTCGGCGTTGGCCGAGAACACCTTGCGCTCCTTGGCCCAGGTGATGGACGCCGCCCCCATGGCCGAGTCGGCGAAGGCGGCCACGAACCCTCCCTGGACGATGCCGACAGGGTTGGCGAAGCGCTCGTCGGCCACCATGCGCCACACCGAGCGGCCCGGCTCGGACTTGTCGATGCACGCCATGCCGAGGGTCAGGTCGCAGTTCGGCGGCACCTGGACCCGGCGGTCGGAGGGCGGCATCAGACGGGGTCCACTGATTGCACAGGCATCGGCGCGGGTACAGCGTAACCATGAGCAGCGGGCCT
Source organism: Acidimicrobiales bacterium (assembly GCA_035526015.1). Taxonomy (GTDB): domain Bacteria; phylum Actinomycetota; class Acidimicrobiia; order Acidimicrobiales; family DATLDH01; genus DATLDH01. Next base: position 27,841 of record DATLDH010000016.1, on the reverse strand, counting down.
GACTTCGCGTCCGACGGTACGACCCTGATGGACATCCTGTCGGGGTACGAGGCCGACGGGTACGCCGGCCAGGCCGCCGCCGTCGAGGGCGGGCTGGTGCGTTGCTTCAGCTGTCACGAGGATGCCGAGCCCACCGAGGTGCACGTGGACGCGCTCCGGCGGATCGAGGGCGCGTCCGATCCTGACGACATGGCGGCCATCGTGGCCTTCGGGTGCCCGCGCTGCGGCACAAAGGCGACGCTCGTGCTGAAGTTCGGCCCCGACGCGTCGCCCGAGGAGTGTGAGGTGCTCGGCGACCTCGACGAGCGGGAGCGCCTCACGGGCGCCGACCGCTCGTTCGGCGGCGTCGGCGCCGGCGGCGGCGGGCTCGACACCCCGCACGACATCCCCGGCTGACGAGGGCCGAGCGGCCCTCTGAGCGGGTCACCAGCACGTCCTCTACGGTCGCCTGATGGGCGACGCGCTGCATCTCGCCGCGTCACAGGTCGTCACGCCTGACGGCGTCCTCCGCGACACCATCGTCGAGATCGACGGCGATGCCATCGCTGCGCTCCGCCCGGCACGGGGTGCCGTCCCCGAACGCACACTCGTTCCCGGCTTCGTGGACCTCCAGGTCAACGGGATCGGCGCCATCGACGTCGCCACCGCCGACGGCGGCGACTGGGACGAGCTCGACCAGTTGCTGCTGGCCCAGGGCGTCACGGCGTGGTGCCCCACCCTCGTCACTGCCCCTCTCGAGCGGTACGGGCCGGCATTGGATCGGATCGCGGCCGCGACGCGGCGGCCCGTCCGGGGCGGGCCCTTCATCGCGGGGGCCCACCTCGAGGGGCCGTTCCTCGGCGGTGCTCCCGGCGCCCACCGGCGCGAGCTGCTGCGCGCCATCGATCTCGCCTGGCTGGGGGCGCTGCCGCCGATCGTGCGCATCGTGACGCTGGCGCCCGAGCTCGCCGGCGCGTGCGACGCCGTCGCTGCGCTGAGCCGGCGTGGCATCGTCGTCAGCCTCGGTCACTCCATTGCCGACGTCGAGCAGACGCGAGCCGCCGTCGACGCCGGCGCCCGCATGGCCACCCACGTGTTCAACGGCATGGGCCCGTTCCATCACCGCGAGCCGGGCATCGCCGGCGTCGTGCTCACCGACGACCGTGTCGTGAGCGGCGTCATCGCCGACCTCGTGCACCTGCATCCCGTGGCGCTGGCGCTGGTCTTCCGCGCCAAGGCCCGCAGGGTTGCGCTCGTGACCGATGCCGTCGCCTGGCCCGATCCCGCGGCCGGGGTGGCCTCACTCCCAGACGGGACCTTGGCCGGGGCGACGACGACCATGGACCAGGCCGTCCGCCACCTCGTGCACCGGGCCGGCGTGCCCTTGGCCGACGCGGTGCACGCCGCCGCCACGGCCCCGGCCGACCTGTTGGGCCTTCGGGAGCGGGGACGAATCGCTCCCGGCGCACGGGCCGACCTCGTGGCCCTCGACGCCGGCCTCGGTGTCGAGCAGGTCTGGGTCGGCGGCCACGCCGTCGGCGCATAGGGTCGACTCGTGGAAATCGTGGCGGCCCTCTTCACCGAGAACATCGACATCCGCCAGGTGCCAGGACCATCGACGCGGATCGACCTGCTCGGCATCCAGTTCTCGCTCCCCGCCCCCACGCCCCCGCCGGTGACCATCACCCCCCATCTCGTGGTGCTCGTGCGCAACGAACGGGGTGCGTCTGCCGATGCCGTGCTCGAGGTCGTCTTCCAGGCCGAGGCCGGCAGCCAGGTGGCGAGGAACGTGCAGCCGTTCAGCGTCGAGCCCGGCAAGTTCGGCTACCGCCTCGTACGCGGCGAGCTCACCTACGAGAGCTACGGGACCATCGAGGCCCACTGCCGCATCGGGACGTCGGACCGGTGGACGATCGTCCCGCTGACGCTGCTTCCTCCCGCCTAGGCCGGTGCCGTTCGCGGCGGGCACGTCGTCCCACCCCGTCACCGCCACCGCCGTCGGGGAGGTCGTGGGCCAGGTCATGGACGACCTCGGGGACGGGCCGGACCTGGCGACCCTGTTCGTGACCACCCACCACGGGGGCGCCATCGAGGACGCCGCCGGGGCGGTGCGGGCCCTCCTCCGGCCCGGTGTGCTCTTCGGGTGCGTGGCGGTGTCAGTGGTCGGGACCAACGTCGAGATCGAGCAGGAGCCCGGGGTGACCCTGTGGGCCGGGCGGGGTGGCGCCGTCGCCCCCGTCGAGGTGGAGGCGGGGCGGACGAACATCCCCGATGCCGGCTTCTCCCCCACCGCCCTGCTCCTGGTGGCCGATCCGTTCAGCGTCGACGTCGAGGCGGTCCTGGCCGGCGTGGCCGACCACTACCCCGGCGTGCCGGTCATCGGCGGCAACGCGTCGGCCGGCGCCCGGGCCGGCGGCAACCGCCTGCTGGCCGCCGGCGGCGTACGGACGACGGGCGCAGTCGGTGCGCTCCTCGGGCCCGGATGGTCGGCGGAGGCCGTGGTCTCCCAGGGTTGCCGGCCCATCGGATCGCCCTGGGTGGTGACGCGCGCCGAAGGCAACGTCATCCACGAACTGGCCGGCGAGCCGCCGCTCACCCGGCTGATGCGCCTGGCCGAGCACGACCTGACCGAGGACGAGATCGCCCTGGTGAACCACGGCCTGCAGCTCGGCGTGGTGGTCGACGAACGGCGGGAGGAGTTCGGGCGGGGCGACTTCATCATCCGCGCCGTGCTCGGCGCCGACCGCAGCACGGGTGCCATGGCCGTGGGCGAGGCGGTGGAGGTCGGCACGACCGTGCAGTTCCAGGTGCGGGACGCGGCCACCGCGTCGGAGGATCTCCACGCGCTGCTGAGCGGCCATTCCGACGCGCACACCGGCGCGCGCGGCCGATCACGTGGTGCGCTGCTCTTCACCTGCACGGGTCGGGGCCGGGCCCTGTTCGGCACCAGGTCGCACGACGCCAGGGCCATCGACGACGTCCTCGGGTGCCCGACCGGGGGCTTCTTCGCCAACGGCGAGTTCGGCCCGGTCGGTGACCGCAACTTCGTCCACGGGTACACGGCGTCGATCGCCCTGTTCCGCGAATAGGGTGCGACGGTGACCGACGAGGCGCTCGAACAGCTGGCCATCGACGTCATTCGCGGCCTTGCCATGGATGCGCCCCAGGCCGCCCGCAACGGCCATCCGGGGACGGCCATGGCCCTCGCCCCGCTGGCCCATGTCCTGTTCACCCGGGTCATGCGCCACGACCCCGCCGCGCCCGACTGGCCCGACCGCGACCGGTTCGTGCTGTCGGCCGGGCACGCCTCGATCCTGCTGTACTCGATGCTCTATCTCACCGGGTACGGGCTCACCCTCGACGACATCAGGGCCTTCCGCACCTGGGGTAGCCGCACCCCCGGCCATCCCGAGGTCCACCACACCAAGGGCGTCGAGACCACGACCGGGCCGCTGGGCCAGGGCTTCGCCAACGCCGTCGGCATGGGCATCGCCGAGCGCTGGCTGCGGTCCCGCTTCGGACCCGACCTCTGCGACCACCACACCTTCGTCGTCTGCAGTGACGGCGACCTGGAGGAGGGCATCAGCCACGAGGCGGCGTCGCTGGCCGGACACCTCGGCCTCGGCCGCCTCGTGTACGTCTACGACGACAACCACATCTCCATCGACGGGCCGACCGAGCTGTCGCTGAGTGACGACGCCGTCGGCCGCTTCGAGGCCTACGGCTGGCACGTCGACGACATCGGCGAGGTCGCCAACGACTGCGACGCGCTCGAGGGAGCGCTGCGTCGCGCCAAGGAGGTCGAGGACCGCCCGTCGCTCATCGTGCTGCGCAGCCACATCGGCTGGCCGGCGCCGAACAAGACCGACACGGCGTCGGCCCACGGCGAGCCACTGGGCGACGAGGAGATCCGGGCCACCAAGGAGATCCTCGGTCTCCCGGTCGACGAGACGTTCCATGTCCCGGCCGAGGTGATCGAGCTCTACCGCGACCTGTGCGCCGAGCGCGGCCGTACCCATCGCCAGGAGTGGGAAGGCCGCCTGGCGGCATTCGCCGGCGACCGAACGGAGTGGGACGCGTGCATGGCCGGGCGCGGGGTGTCGGGCTGGGACACCAAGCTCCCCGTGTGGGAGGCGGGGGCCAAGGTGGCGACGCGCAACGCGAGTCGCGACTGCCTGAACGCCGTGGCCGACGTCGTGCCCGGGCTGCTCTCCGGCGGCGCCGATCTCACCGGCAACACGGGGACGCTCCTCAAGGACCACGGCGTGCAGTCGGCGGCCGAGCCCGAGGGCCGGTTGCTGCACTACGGGATCCGCGAGCACGCCATGGGCGCGGTGATGAACGGCATGGCGCTCCACGGCGGTGTCCTCCCGGTGGGTGGCACGTTCTTCGTCTTCAGCGACTACATGCGACCGGCCGTCCGCCTGGCCGCCATGTCGGGCGCCCACGTCGTCTACTCGTGGAGCCACGACTCGGTCGGGCTGGGCCAGGACGGCCCCACCCACCAGCCCATCGAGCACCTCGCCGCGCTGCGTGCCATCCCGGGGTTGCGCCTCATCCGCCCCGCCGATGCCAACGAGGTCGCCCACGCGTGGCGGATCGCCGTCGACGGCGACGGGCCCACCGCCCTCGTGCTCACCCGCCAGGACCTGGCCGTGCTCGAGGGCACAGCCGGCCAGGCCGACGGTGTGGCGCGCGGCGCCTACGTCCTCGTCGACACCGACGGGCTGCCCGAGGTGGTCCTCCTCGGCACGGGCAGCGAAGTGGGCGTCTGCGTGGCCGCCGCCCAGCTCCTGGCCGCCGACGGCGTACGGGCCCGGGTCGTGTCCATGCCGTCGTGGGACCTGTTCGCGGCCCAGGACGGCGGGTACCGGGCCAGCGTGCTGCCCACCGGCGTGCCCGTGCTGGCGGTCGAGGCCGCATCGCCGTTCGGGTGGGAGCGGTGGGCCGACGCCACCGTCACCATCGACCGCTTCGGCGCGTCGGCCCCGGGCGATGTCGCCCTCGAGCAGTTCGGCTTCACCCCGGGCAACGTGGCCGGCGCGGCCCGCTCGCTCCTCACCACCACCAAGGCGGCGCCATGACGCGATTGCACGAGCTGTTCGACACCCAGGGACAGAGCCCGTGGCTCGACAACCTGAAGCGCGAGTACCTCACCGGTGGCGAGCTGGCCCGGCGCGTCACCCAGGGCGTGCGCGGGGTCACCTCCAACCCGACCATCTTCCAGAAGGCGATCAGTGGAGGCGACGCCTACGACGAGCAGTTCCGGTCGGTGTTGCGCACCCACACCGTCGAAGACGCCTACTGGGAGCTCGTCATCGACGACATCGTCAACGCCCTCGACATCCTGCGCGGCGTGCACCAGGACAGCGGCGGCGCCGACGGCTTCGTGTCGCTCGAGGTCGCTCCCGGCCTGGCCGCCGACACCGCCGGCACCATCGCGGCAGCGCGCCGCCTGCACGAGCGCATCGCCCGGCCGAACCTGATGGTGAAGATCCCGGCGACGTCCGAGAGCGTGCCGGCCATCCACGAGATGGTGGCCGAGGGCCGCAACATCAACGTGACGCTCATCTTCAGTCTCGACCGGTACGCCGACGTGATCGAGGCCTATCTCTCCGGGCTCGAACGGTGTGGCGACGGCACTGGCGACCTCTCGTCGGTGCACTCGGTGGCGTCGTTCTTCGTGAGCCGCGTCGACACCGAGGTCGACCGCCGGCTCGACGCCATCGGCACGCCCGAGGCGCTCGGCCTCCGAGGGAAGGCAGCCGTGGCCCAGGCCAGGCTCGCCTACCAGCTGTTCCTCGACCGGTTCTCGGGCCCCCGATGGGATGCCCTGGCCGGGCGCGGCGCCAACCGTCAGCGCCCGCTGTGGGCCTCCACCTCCACCAAGAACCCCGACTATCCCGATCTGCTCTACGTCGACTCGCTCATCGGCCCGGACACGGTCAACACCCTCCCGGACGCCACCATCGACGGCTTCCTCGACCACGGAGTCGTCGCCCGCACCGTGGATGCCGACCCGGACGCCGACCGCAAGGTGCTCGATGACCTGGCGAGCGTCGGCGTCGACCTCGACGAGGTGGCCCGCACCATCGAAGCCGAAGGCGTCGCCAGCTTCGTGAAGTCCTTCGACGAGCTGCTCACCGCGCTGCACGACAAGGCCGGCGCCGTTGCCGGCTGACAGCCCGCTGGGCCGCCTCCTGGCCCGCGACACGTCGCTGTGGCCGGACGGCAACGTGGCGACCACGCGACTCGGGTGGCTCGACATCGCCGCCGCCATGAGCGCCGAAGCGGCCGACCTGACGGCCTGGGCCGCCGGCATCGACGCCGAGCAGGTCGTCCTCATCGGGATGGGCGGGTCGTCACTCGGTCCGGAGGTACTACGCGCGTCGGTGGGGTCCGACCGCCTTGTCGTCCTGGACACCACCGATCCGGCCACCATCGCGAGAGTCGAGCCCGCCGACTCCTTCTTCGTCGTGTCGTCGAAGTCGGGTGGGACTCTCGAGGTGGCGTCGCTCCTGGCCTACTTCTGGTCGCGCGTGCCCGACGGACGGCGCTATGCGGCGGTCACCGATCCCGGCACGTCGCTCGCCACGTTGGCGACCGAGCGGGGCTTCCACCGGGTGTTCGAGAATCGGCCCGACATCGGGGGCCGTTACTCGGTCCTGTCGTACTTCGGCCTCGTGCCCGCCGCGCTGGCGGGCCTCGACGTCGCCGGCCTCTGCGACGCGGCAACCTCGGTCGACCTCGACGCCGCCGCCGAGCTCGGCATGGCCATGGGCGCCGCCGCTCTCGAGGGCCGCGACAAGCTGACGATCGTCGTGCCCGAGCCATTCCGCTCCTTCGGCCTGTGGGTCGAACAGCTGGTGGCCGAGTCCACGGGCAAGCAGGGCAAGGGCGTGGTGCCGGTGCCGACCACCCAGGTGGAGACGGGCCCCGACCGTCACCAGGTGCTCATCGAGCTCGACGACCCCGTACAGCTCGGCGCCGAGTTCGTGCGGTGGGAGGTCGCCACCGCGCTGGCCGGCCACGTCCTGGGGATCGACCCGTTCGACGAGCCGAACGTGGCCGAGTCCAAGGCCAACACGGCCAGGGTCCTCGATGCGCTGCCGCTGCCGAAGGTGGCCACCGCCGACCCCGGCGAGGTGGGCGGCTGGCTGGCCGAGACCGTCGTCCCCGGCGACTACGTCTCGGTGCAGGCTTATCTCCCCTACGGCCAGGACGACGACCTCGAGTCACTGCGGCGCGGCCTGCGCGACGGGCTGGGCGGCGCTCCGGTGACAGTCGGATACGGCCCGCGCTTCCTGCACTCGACCGGCCAGCTCCACAAGGGTGGGCCCGGCAGCCTCGTCGCCGTCCAGGTCGTGCCGACCGAGCCGACGGCCGACGTGCCGGTGCCGCACGCGACGTATGACTTCGCCACACTGATCGCCGCCCAATCGATCGGCGATCTGCAGAGCCTGCAGAGCCACGGTCGGCGCGTCCTGCGGGTTGCCGCCGACGACCTGCGGCAGGTGCGATGAGGCTGGCCATGGTCGGCCTCGGCCGCATGGGCGGCAACATGACGACGCGGCTGCTGCGCGCCGGTCACGAGGTCGTGGCCATGGATTTGTCCGCCGAGCGGCGGGAAGCGGCTGCGGCCGAGGGAGCGACGGGGGCCGCCACTTTGGAGGCGGCCGTCGCCGCCCTCACCGCGCCGCGCGTCGTGTGGGTCATGGTCCCGGCCGGCCCACCCACCCGTCAGACGCTGGCCGACCTCGGCGCCCTGCTGTCACCAGGTGACGTGGTCATCGACGGCGGCAACTCCAACTACCGGGACTCGAAGACCAACGGCGTGGCCCTGGCCGAGCGCGGCATCCACCTCGTCGACGCCGGCGTGTCGGGCGGCGTGTGGGGCCTCGACGAGGGCTACTGCCTCATGGTGGGCGGAGCCTCCGAGGCGGTGGCCGTGGCCGAGCCCGCCTTCCTCGCCCTTGCCCCGCCCGACGGGTACTCCCACGTCGGGCCGAGCGGCGCCGGCCACTTCGTGAAGATGGTGCACAACGGCATCGAATACGGCCTCATGCAGGCCTACGCCGAAGGGTTCGAGCTCATGCACGCGGCCGACGAGTTCGCGCTGGACCTCAAGGACATCGCCGGCCTGTGGGGACACGGCTCGGTCGTGCGCTCGTGGCTGCTGGAGCTGGCCGTTCTCGCCCTCGACGACGAGTCGTTCGCATCTGTCACCGGTTACGTGGAGGACTCCGGCGAGGGACGGTGGACGGTGGAGGAGGCGGTGCGGCGCGCCGTGCCGGCCCCGGTGATGACCTCAGCGCTCTATGCGCGGTTCTCCTCTCGGCAGTCGAACGCGTTCGGTGCCCGCCTTCTGGCCGCGCTGCGCAACCAGTTCGGTGGTCACGCAGTGGTCCGCGACCAGCCGAAGTGAGCACGCCGCGGCGCGCGCCGGCGCACGCCCTCGTCGTCTTCGGGGCCTCCGGCGATCTCACCTCACGCAAGCTCGTGCCCGCCCTGGAGGCGCTCCGCTCCCAGGGGAGCCTCCCTGACGACTGGGCCTTCGTCGGTGTGGGCCGCAGCGACCTTGGCGACGACGGGTTCCGGCGCCAGGTGTCCGAGGCGGGATGGACGGGCGAGACCGACCGCCTGCGGTGGGTCGCGGGCGACTACCGCGATGCCGCCACTTTCGACCGGGTCCAAGCGGTGCTCGGCGAGTCGGGCGCGTCGAACTTCCTCCACTACCTGGCCACCCCCCCGGCGGTGTTCCTCGACATCGTGCGGGGACTTGGCGCGGCCGGGCTGGCGACGCCGGCCGGCGACGACGGATTTGCACGCATCGTGATCGAGAAGCCGTTCGGGCGCGACCTGGCCAGTGCCGCGGAGCTCGACGCCGGCATCCACCAGGTCTTCGCCGAGGAGCAGGTGTACCGGATCGACCACTACCTCGGGAAGGAGACGGTGCAGAACGTCCTCGCCCTGCGGTTCGCCAACGCCATCTTCGAGCCCATCTGGAACCGCCGGTACGTCAACCACGTGCAGATCACGGTGGCCGAGACCCTCGGTGTCGGCCACCGCGGTGAGTTCTACGAGGAGGCCGGCGCGCTCCGAGACATCGTGCAGAACCATCTGCTGCAGGTGCTGGCCCTCACCTGCATGGAGCCGCCCGCCAGCATCGATGCCCAGGGCATCCGCGACGAGAAGGTGAAGGCCCTGCGCGCCGTCGACATCCTCACGCCCGAGGAGGTGCCGACCGACGTCGTGCGGGCGCAGTACGACGCCGGCCTGGTCGACGGCGAGCACAGCGTCTCCTACCGGAAGGAGGAGGGCGTCGCCGCCGACAGCACCACCGAGACCTACGTGGCCATGAAGCTCCGCGTCGACAACTGGCGCTGGGCCGGCGTGCCGTTCTATCTCCGCACGGGCAAGCGCCTGCAGAAGCGCCTCACCGAGGTGGCCATGCTGTTCAACGACGTTCCCCACCTGCCGTTCAAGGCCAAGGCAGCGCGCGGCCTGCGCACCAACGCCCTCATCCTGCGCATCCAGCCCGACGAGGGCATCACGCTGCGGTTCGGGGCCAAGGTGCCGGGCCAGGAGTTCGAGGTGCGGTCGGTGCGGATGGACTTCAGCTACGACGAGTCGTTCGCCGAGGCACCGCACGACGCGTACGAACGGCTGCTGATGGATGCCATGAGCGGTGACCCGACGCTGTTCATCCGCGCCGACGAGGTCGACCAGGCGTGGCGCATCGTCGATCCCGTGCTGCAGGCGTGGGAGGACCCTGAGGTGCCGCTGGACCGGTACCCGGCCGGCAGTTGGGGGCCCCGCGACGCGGACCTCCTCCTGGCCCGTGACGGCCGGCGCTGGCGGTCGCCGTAGTGTGCGCGGCGTGAACGGGGAGCTCATCGTCGTCGACGACGTCCCGGGTGAGTTCGCCGAACGGGTGATCGAGGCGTTCCACCGACGGCCCAACGAGGAGTTCTCGCTCGCCCTGTCCGGGGGCGAGACGGCGCGCCGGTGCTACGAGCGGCTGGCGACCGAGAGCGCCCAGCAGATCGACTGGTGGCTGGTCGACGTCTACTGGGGCGACGAGCGGTGCGTGCCCAGCGACCATCCGGACTCCAACGAGCGCCTCGGCCGCCAGGCCTTGCTGGAGAAGGTCGGTGCCGCCCACGCCATCCACCCCATGCGGTGCGACGAGGGACCCGACGCGTACCAGCTGCGCATCGGCGATCTCGGCCGCTTCGACGTCATCCACCTGGGACTCGGCGCCGACGGCCATACCGCGTCGCTGTTCCCGGGGTCCGAAGCGCTCGACGCCGACCCCGGCCGGCTCGTCCTGCTCAACGAGGACCCGACCGGCGTCAACCGCTACAAGCGCATGACCCTGAGCCTGTCGGCCATCGCCCGCGCCCACCTGGTGGTCGTGACCGTCAGCGGGGCCGAGAAGCGCGAGGCCATGGCCCGGGTGCTGGCCGGCGACGACGTCCCCGCGGCACGCGTGCGGGCCGACCACGTGGTGTGGATCGTCGACCCCGCCGCCGATCCTCGCTGACGCCGCCGGTGTCGGGGCCGCCGAGCCCTAGGGTTGAGGACGTGGACCTGGACGCGCCGCTCGCCGAGTTGATGGCGAGCGCGGTCGCCGTGCGCACCGCGGCCCACGGCACCCGGGTCACCTACTCCCCCAAGGTCTTCATCCCGCTCACCGAGCTGTGCCAGGACCGCTGCGGCTATTGCACCTTCGCCAAGCCACCCGCCCGACTCGACGCCCCGTACCTCGCACCCGAGGCCGTGCTGGCCGTCGCGCGCGCCGGCGCGGCGGCCGGGTGCCACGAGGCGCTGTTCACCCTCGGCGAGCGGCCCGAGCTCCGGTATCCGGCGGCGCGCCAGTGGTTGGACGACCACGGGTACGCCAGCACGGTGGAGTACCTGGCCACCGTGTGCGAGCTGGTCGCGACCGAGACCGGCCTGTTGCCCCACGCCAACGCCGGCGCGTTGCACGCCGACGAGCTGGCGAGGCTGCGGCCGGTGTCGGCGTCGCAGGGGATGATGGTCGAGTCGCTGCGCGACGACCTGGCATGCCATCGCGGCGCACCGGACAAGGCGCCCGGCCGACGCCTGGCCACGTTGGAGGCGGCCGGCGGGCTGGCCATCCCGTTCACCACCGGCATTCTCGTCGGCATCGGCGAGACCCGGGCCGACCGCGTGGCCGCCCTCGAAGCCATCGCCGACTCCCACCGCCGTCACGGTCACGTGCAGGAGGTGATCGTCCAGAACTTCCTCCCCAAGGCCGGGACGGGGATGGCCCGTGCCGATCCGTGCCCACTGGACGAGCTGCTGTGGTCGATCGCCGTCGCCCGCCTGGTGCTGCCGCCCGAGGTGCACGTGCAGGCGCCGCCCAACCTGTCGGCGCTCGAGGAGCTGCCGCTCCTGCTGGCCGCCGGCATCGACGACTGGGGCGGGGTGTCGCCGGTGACCCTCGACCACGTGAACCCCGAGCGGCCGTGGCCGGCCATCGAGGCGCTGCGGGCCGCCACCGAGGCGGCGGGGATGACCCTGGCCCCGCGCCTCACGATCTATCCCGAGTACGGGTTGGCACCGGAACGGTGGCTGGACGAGGCCATGCGGTTCCCGGTGCTCGACCGTTCCGACGCCGAGGGCCTCGGTCGCGACCACGCGTGGTGCTCCGGCGGCGAAGAGTCACCTCCCACGCTCCTCCCCTCATCCAGCCGGGCGGCCGGAGGCGCCGTGGCCGAGGTGCTGGCCGGCGTCCTCCTCGGTCAGGAGGCGGGCGTCGACGAGCTGGTGACGCTGTTCTCGGCGCGCGGGCCCGAGGTGGCGGCGGTGGCCGCGGTGGCCGACGAGATCCGCCGCGAGACCGTGGGCGACACCGTCACGTGGGTCGCCAACCGCAACATCAACTACACCAACGTCTGCACGTTCAAGTGCAAGTTCTGCGCCTTCAGCAAGGGACCGCTGTCACTGAACCTGCGGGGCACGCCGTACCTCCTCGAGGTCGACGAGATCACCCGGCGGGTGGCCGAGGCCGAGGCGCTGGGCGCGACCGAGGTGTGCCTGCAGGGCGGGATCCACCCGAGCTTCGACGGCGACTACTACATCGACGTCATCAAGGCCGTGCGTGAGGCGTCGGCCACGATCCACATTCACGGCTTCACCGCCCTCGAGGTGACCGAAGGCGCCAAGCGGCTCGGCGAGCCACTGGCCGCTTACCTCCGGCGGCTGATGGACGCCGGGCTGAAGACCTTGCCGGGGACGGCGGCGGAGATCCTCGACGACGAGATCCGCGCCGTGCTGTGCCCCGACAAGATCACCACCGACGAGTGGCTCGACGCCCACCGCACCGCTCACTCCGTCGGGCTGCGGTCGAACATCACGATCATGTTCGGCGCCATCGAGCAGCCCGTGCACTGGGCCCGCCACCTGGTGCGCACGCGCGAGCTGCAGAAGGAGACGGGCGGGTTCACCGAGTTCGTCCCGCTGCCGTTCGTGCACATGGCGACGCCCATCTACCTGCAGCGCAGGAGCCGGCGGGGGCCCACGTTCCGGGAATCGGTGCTGATGCACGCCGTCGGCCGCATCGCGTATGCGGGCCACGTGCCGAACATCCAGGTGTCGTGGGTGAAGATGGGCGCCGACGGTGTCCGCCAGATGCTGCAGGCCGGAGTGAACGACCTGGGTGGCACGCTCATGGACGAGAACATCTCGCGAGCCGCGGGCGCGAGCCACGGCCAGGCCATGGACGAGGCGTCGTTCGCCGCCATCGTCGAGCCCCTCGGGCGCCCGTTGGCGCAGCGCACGACGCTCTACGAGCGGACGGCGGTCGCTTGAGCCCGGGCGGGCCCAGAACGCGCTACTCCCAGAAGTCAGTGGGCAGGTTCGCCTCGATCGACCGCACGTGGGACCGCGTGCAGACGGCGCACAGGTACTCGACGCGGCCGCGATCGGTGGCCAGTGACCATCCCTCGGGCAGCCCGTCCTCGGGGCCGTCGGTCATCGATCCGCAGAACGAGCACGTGCGCGTCACGGTCGCCAGCCTATGACCGACACGCCGCACGACCACCGCAGCTCGGGCAACCCCGAGCTGGACGCCCTGTTCGAGACGCTGCTGGAGTCGCTCGACCCCCCGCGTCCGGCGCGGGCCCAGCTGTTCGAGATGCTCGTCACCATCGCCGAGCTGTCGGCCGACGGCGTCGACCGCCTGGACGCCAAGATCGCCAACGCCGCCCTGCAGGAGATGGCCCATGCCTTCCGGGTCTTCGCGCCGTACCGGGACGTCCCCAAGGTGACGATGTTCGGCAGTGCCCGGACGCTGCCCAACGACCCGCTGTACGCCCAGGCCCGTGACCTGGCCGCCGCGCTGGCGGCCGAGGGCTGGATGGTGGTGACCGGGGCGGGCCCCGGGATCATGGCCGCCGGGCTGGAGGGCGCGGGCCGCGAGCAGTCGATGGGCATCAACATCCGCCTGCCGTTCGAGCAGGGGGCCAACGAGTTCATCGCCGCCGACCCGAAGCTGGTGGAGATGCGCTACTTCTTCACCCGCAAGCTCATGCTGATGAAGGAGTCGGACGGCTTCGTGCTGCTGCCGGGCGGCTTCGGCACCCTCGACGAGGGCTACGAGCTGCTCACCCTGCTGCAGACGGGCAAGGCCGACCCTGCGCCGCTCATCACCCTCGAGCTCCCGGGCGGGACCTACTGGTCGGCGTGGGAGCGGTTCCTCCGCGAGGAGGTCGCCACGCGCGGCCTCATCGACCCCGACGACCTGTCACTGTTCCGCGTCACCGACGACGTGGCCGAGGCCACCGGCGAGATCCTCGGCTTCTACCGCAACTACCACTCGCGCCGGTTCGTCGGGTCCATGCTCGTGCTGCGCCTGAAGGCGGAGCCGACCGACGCCGAGGTGAAGCGGCTCTCGGCCGAGTTCGGCGACATCGCCACCGACGGCGTGATCCGTCGCACCGGACCGTTCCCGCCGGAGCGCAACGACCACCCCGAGCTCCCGCGGTTGGCGCTGCGGTTCGACCTCATGCACCACGGCCGCCTCCGCATGCTCATCGACGCCATCAACGCGCTGGAGTCGGCTCCCCCGGTGCCGACCGCGCCACCCAGGGTCCTCGACGTCGACTGAAGCCATCGGGCGTCCGGCTGGCGACCGGTCGCCTGCACCTAGAACGGCCCTGCCAGCAGTGCGCTGTACAGCACCGCAATGAGGGTCAGGCCGATCCCAGCCAGCGCACTCATGACGAGGCGACGGCGACGGCTTCGCCGCGAAGGCTGAGTCCACCAGTACGTCCCGCCGGCGACGGCCAGCGGCGCGACCGTCATGACGACACATTGAACACCGAGGCCGATGTCCGTAGGGCCGCGTATTCCGCGGAACGCGCTGTTCGCGACCCACAGCCACCAGGCGGCGTTGAAGAACGCGAGATAGGCGAAGGCACCGATGACCAGAGCAGCCATCGACCATCTGAAGCCGTTCACGACTCCCGGGAACCGGCTGGGACCTAGCTCCACACGGCGCTCTCCACCTTGCAAGACTGCCAGGCGACTACCCGTCGTGGTCGCACCCAGCCGTTCACCAGGCCGAGAGCGACGCTTGATCTCTCCGAGTTCCTGTCACACTCGCTTCGTATTCTGGAGCAGGTGCGAGAACTCGAATTGGGCGAGCTGCCGACCGAGCGGCTCGAGCAGGAGATGGTCGACACCGCCGCCGGGTTGTGGGCAGCGACGGCGCGGTGGATCGACCTGGTGTCGGAGTTCGACCGACGGGAGGTGTGGCTCACCTGGGGATGCCGGTCGGCGGCCGAGTGGCTCTCGTGGCAGTGCGGCGTGGCGCCCGGCACGGCCCGCGACCAGGTCCGGGTCGCCCGAACACTACGTGAGCTCCCCGCCACCAGGCAGGCCTTCGCCTCCGGGGCGCTGTCCTATTCCAAGGTGCGGGCCCTGGGGCGGGTGGCGACGCCGGAGAGCGAAGCCGAGCTCGTCGTACTGGCCCGTCACGCCACCGCCGCCCAGCTCGAGCGACTGCTGGCCACCTATCGCCGGCTCGACGCGGCCCAGGAGAAGGAGGCGGCCCTGGCGGCGTTCGAGGCCAGGCGCCTGGACGAGCACAATGACGACGAAGGTGCGCTCATCATCAGGGTCCGGCTCACCGGCGACCAGGCCGACGTCGTGTCCGAGGCAATCGCGACCAAGGCCCAGGAGCTGTGGCGCGAAGAGCGCGTTGTTTCCGCGGAAACACCTTCGGCACCCACGCGCACGGTGCCCCAACGGCGGGCCGATGCCTTCGTCGAACTGGTGACCGGCGGCGCCTCGGCCGACACCGAGGTCGTGGTCCACGTGGATGCCTCCGCCGTCGTCGCCCAGGAGGGCGGGGGCTGGACGATCGGCGACTCCCGGGCCATCGACGACGCCACCGGACGCATGCTCGGGTGCGACGCCGCCATCCGGGCCATGGTGCACGGGCCGAACGGCGAGGTGCTCGACCTGGGCCGCACCATGCGGCTGCCGAACCGCGCCATGCGCAGGGCCGTCGAGCGCCGTGACGGCGGTTGTGTCGTACCTGGGTGTGCTCGCAAGGGAAGAGGGTGGGTTGATGCCCACCACATCCGCTGGTGGGGCCGGGACGAGGGCACCACATCGCTCGACAACCTGGCTCTGTTGTGCCGCTTCCACCACCGACTGGTCCACCAAGGCCGACTCATCATCGAGATGATCGACGGCACGCCCGTCGTGCGCGGCGGCGACGAGCGACCGCTGGTGCAGCTGACCCCGACGCCTACCGACGTCGACGACATCCGCGACACCCTCGACCGGTTGGGCGTGCCGACGCACCTGGAGTGCCCGCGAGGTGACGGCGAGCGGATCGACTACGGCCTGGCCCTGGACGGGTTGCAGTCTCTTCTCGCCACCGACACCCGCTAGACCGTGACGTACCACCGCCGCCAATGCATGACCGCCGCGACGGCGAGCCAGAGCACCGTGACCAAGCTGGCGTAGGTCACAGAGGCGCCCGCGCCGCTCAGCGCGTCGCCGACCACGGGCCAGAGCAACCGGTGCGTCGTTCGGGCCAGCACTTCGGAGCCGACGTACACGACGATCGCGTTCCGGCCGAAGGCCTCGAGCGGCGCCAGTGCTCGCGCGCCACGCGTCGCTTCGACCAGCACGAGCACTGCCAGCACTGAGATGGTCACACCGCCGGTGAGCAGCGCGAAGGAGGGTGTCCACAGCCGCTTGTTCAGCGGCATCCACCATGAGGTGGCGAGCCCGAGGGCGGCAAGGCCCATGCCGAACACGAGGGCCCGTAGGGCATTCCACCGATCACGCCGGAGCAGTGTCCTCGCCGCCAGCAGCCCCAGCACGCCCATGGCGATGGCCGACAGGGTGCCGAGCACACCCTCAGGGTCGGTGGGACCGGCGTAGAGGTGGCGGACGGGTAGCAGCGTCCGGTCGATGGTGCGCGCTGCGTTGGCCGCCGGTTCGAGCATTCCGCCCTCCACCGTCGTCAGCACGATCCAGTGAGCCACGAGGCACAGCGCCGCCACGGCCGCTGCGACCCACGGTGCGCGCCGGCGAGCGACGACCACTACGCCGAGACCGACGAAGGCCAGGCGCTGGAGGACACCCGTCCAGCGCAGCGCGTTCGCCTCCACCGGCCAGGCGAGAGCGGCGTTCACGACCAGACCGAGGACGATCAGGACGACCACACGCCGCGCCACCCTCCACCACGGCGGGCGACCGAGAGCCGCCGATGCGCCGACCATGACCACGAACGCCGGGAACACCACGTCGGCGAAGGTCAACCCATGCCACGGCGCATGGGTGAGCTGCCGAGGTGTGGCCGCCGGGTCGCCCGGGTTGTTCACCAGCACCATCAGGGCAACCGCGGCACCTCGTCCGGCGTCGAGCGCGCGCAGCCGTCCCGGCGACACGGGCGCTATCCCGACCCCGAGAGCGAGGACAGGAGGCTGGCGCGGTCGGCCTCGGTCTGCAGGCGGACGAAGCGGAGGTGCGACCACCGGGGATCGGCCATGGAGGCCTCGTAGCGGGCGCGGTAGACGGCGTGGCGGGTCCAGGACCAGGCGACGATCGACTTGTAGGGGTCGAGGCTCCAGAGGTTGGACCACGGCTCGCGATTGCCGTTCCAGAGCTCGCGGCGGGTCACGACGCGGACGAGGGTGCGGCGCACGACCCGGGTCATGACGCGCCGGCGCGGAGGATCGAGCCAGACGACTGTGTCGGCCCTCGTCCACACGATGTCCTGCACCTGGCGGTAGTTGCCGTCGATAACCCATCCGTCGCCGGCCGCGGCCTCGGCCACGAGGAGGCGGTACTCCTCGAGCGGACGCTCCTGCCAGCCCGGTAGGTGGTGGACGGCGTCGAGCTCGACGTAGGGCACCGCCAACCGCGCCGCCAGGGCCCGGCCCAAGGTCGACTTGCCGGAGCCCGAGTTGCCGACGACCGAGACGCGCCTCATCGCGTCCCCGCCTAGCGGGGACGGGGCATGCGGGCGCCGAGCTGCTCCATCAGGGCCAGCTCGTCGAGCACCATCCAGCTCTCGGCCGCCTTGCCGCTCTCGAACCGAAGGATGCCGGTCTGGGCGATCCTGATCTCGCGGCCCGATGGCTGGATGCCGTAGAACGGATCGCCCGTGTGAGTGCCGGTGATCGTGAGGTACATGGCGACGCAGTCGTCCTCGGCGATCAGCGTGTCGATCGAGGCCACGAGGTCGGGGAAGGACGCCCGCGTCATCATGATCGACCCCGCCACGAGGTCGGGACCCCCGGTGATCCGCTGGCCTCGCCGGTGCATGACGAACTCCTTGGCGATCAGGTCCGTGACGTTGCGGATCTCACCGCGGTTCCAGACCTCGTCGATGATGCGACGGGCGATCATTTTGTACGCCTCGCCCACGTCAGTCCCCGTCGTCCGGCTCACGCAACACGCCGATGGCCTTCTCCACGGCGCGCCTGGCGCGGGTCATGCGCCGCTCGTCGAGCGGGAGCTCGGTGCCGCCGGCGTCGATCGACTCCCGCAGCCGCACGATGGCGAGGTCGGCCAGCTCCTCGGCGATGGCCTCCAGCTTGGCTCTGATCTCGTCGATCTCACCGGCCATCGAGCACCTCGTCCACGAGCTCGCACGGATGACGGACCTCGACACCGGCGGCCCGCAGGTGCAGGAGGCACCCGGGATTGGCGCTGGCCACCACGGTCGCACCGCTGCGGGCGATGGCGCCGAGCTTGCGATCGCGGATGGCGGCGGCCATCTCCGGCTCCTCGGCGGCGTAGGCGCCGCCCGCCCCGCAACACAGCCCGTCGTCGTCGAGCTCGGCGATGGCGAAGAACGGCTCCAGGACCCGCCGCACCGGCAGGTGGGCCCGCTGCACGTGCCGCAGGTGGCACGGGTCCTGCACCGCCACCACCACCGACTCCCATTTCCGGGCACCAGGTGAGCCAGAGACTCGCTTCGTGCCCGGAAAACGGGACATGCGAGGGGCGAGCCACTCGTGGACGTCGAGGACGCGGGCGGCGAAGGCGACCGACTCGGCGGTGCCGAGGCGCTCGGCCGCCTCCTTCAGCTGGGCGCCGCAGCCGGCCGAGTCCACCAGCACGGGCGCAGTGCCGGGGAAGCCCGCCATCGAGCGCCGGAGCAAGCGGGTGCCGTCGTCGGCCCATCCAGCGTGGGTCGCCAGCGCACCGCAGCAGTCGCCACCGGAGCTCGGGAGCATGACCTCGGCGCCGGCCGCCTCCAGGACGCGGACCACGGCCTGGTGGGTGGACCGCATCCACGCGTCCATCACGCACCCGGGGAACAGCCAGACCGGCTCGCCACCGGTACGCCGCGCCATCAACGCCGGCTGGGACAGCGGCAACGGCGGGAGACCGAGGCGGGCGGGGACCAGCCGGGCCCGCTGGGCCACGGCCAGGAGCCGTGACCCGGCGACGAGGAGGCGGTGGTGGCCGAGCGCCCGCAGCATCAACCGGCGGCCACTCCGACGAGCCTGTCGCCGAGCCAGGGTGGCGCGCGTACCCTCCATCAGCCGACCGAACGGCACCCCCGAGGGGCACGCCGCCTCACACCCGCGGCACTGCACGCACGCGCCCATGAAGGCGGTGAACTCACTGTCGGCGGGAGCCCCGGCGTGCACGGACCGCATGGCGGCGATACGCCCCCGCGGCGACGCCGCCTCCTCACCGGTGACGCGGTAGGTCGGGCAGTGGGGCAGGCACAGACCGCAGGCGACACACGCCGCCAGTTCGTCTTCGTCAACCAGCAGCTTCACGCCCACGCCCTCCCTGGGTTGAGCCTACCGGTGGGGTCGAAGCGCTCCTTCACCTTCCTGTCCATGTCGTGGCCGACGCCTGGCGGCGAGGACGACGGCACCGGTGAGGGTGCGGCCGTGTGCACCACGCCGACGCCGACCTCGGCGATCCACGGCCCCGGCGACCCCGCCAGCCCGGTCACCTCCCCGGGCGGCAGCGACCGTCGCCCGCCGGTCGGCAACACCGGCGGATGGTCGACGGGCTCGAATCGAGCCCCCAGCACGCCGGCCTGGGCCGCCACGTCGGCGGGGTGGCCCTCGAGGAGGACCCACACGGTGTGACCGTCCCAGAGCACCGACGACGGCCGGTACAGCGACGCCAGCACCGCGGTCGGGTCGCCGGCACCGGCCAGCCACTGCGCCGTCGCCGGCCGCGGCAGGACGCGCAGCACCACCTCGCCGATCAGTCCCAGCGTGCCCAGCGAGCCCACCAGCAGCCGGCACAGGTCGAACCCGGTCACGTTCTTCACCACCGGCGCGCCGGCCTTGACCAGCCGCCCCTCGGCCGACACGTAACGGGCCTCGAGCACCAGGTCGCGCACGGGGCCCCACCGGAGCCGCCGGAGGCCGCTGCGTCCGACCGCCAGCACGCCGCCCACCGTCGCCTGCGTCGGATGGGCCGGATCGAGCGGTGTCATCTGGCCGCGCCCGGCCAGCGCATCGTCGACCTCGGCCACCGTGGTGCCGGCGCCGCACCGGACGATCATCTCCTCGGGCTGGTACGACACGATGCCGGCGGGTGCGCGCACCTCACGGGTGCCGGGCGTGGGCAGGCCACCCACCTCCCACTGCGTGCGCCCACCGACGGCGCACACCGGGCCCTCGGCACCGATCTCGTCGGCGAACGCCAACAGGCTTTCGGTCAGATCCATGCACCCTCGGGGACGTGCTGGACGTCGCCGCACCCGGCACCGCCGGGCAGGACCTTGAGCGGGTTGCAGGTGCCGTCCGGGTCGAAGGCGGCGCGCAGGCGCCCCTGGGCGTCGAGGTCGTCGGGCGTGAACACCAGGTGCATGTAGTCGCGTTTCTCGAGGCCGATGCCGTGCTCGCCCGACAGCACGCCGCCGGCCGCCACGCACGCGTGGAGGATCTCGCGGCCGGCCGCCATCACCCGCTCCATGACGCCCGGCACCCGCCGGTCGAAGACGATCAACGGGTGGAGGTTCCCGTCGCCGGCGTGGAACACGTTCATCATGGTGAGGTCGTAGCGGCCGGCGATCTCGTACACCTGGCGCAGCACGTCCACCAGCTTCGACCGGGGGACGACGGCGTCGTGGAGGTAGTAGTTCGGCGCGATGCGCGCGATGGCGCCGAAGGCGGAGCGCCGCCCCTTCCACAGCAGGGCGCGCTCGGCGGCGTCGGCCGCCACCCGCACGCCGCCGGCGCCGTTGGCCATGGCCACCTCGGTGACGGTGGCCGCCATGGCCTCGACCCCGTCGGGGAGGCCGTCGACTTCCACGAGGAGGATGGCGGTGGCGTCGAGCGGGAACCCGGCACCGACGTAGGCCTCGACGGCCCGGGTGATGGGCGCGTCCATCATCTCCAGCGCCGCGGGCACGATGCCGGCGGCGATGATCCCGGTCACGGTGGCCCCGGCCGCCTCGATGGTCGGGAAGTCGGCCAGCATCGTCCGCACCGCCGGGGGGTCGGGTGTCAGGCGCACCGCGATCCGGGTGGCGATGCCCATCGTCCCCTCGCTCCCGACGAACGCCCCGCGCAGGTCGTAACCCTCCGGCTCGGGGTGGAGACCGCCGAGCACGGCCACCTCGCCGTCGGGGAGCACGACCTCCACGGCGAGCACGTGGGCGCTCGTCACCCCGTAGGCCAGGCAGTGCGGGCCGCCGGAGTTGTTGGCCACGTTGCCGCCGACCGTGCACGACTGCTGGCTCGACGGGTCGGGCGCGAAGTGCAGCCCGTGGTCGGCGACCGCCCGTGACAGGTCGAGATTCAGCACGCCGGGCTCGACCCACGCCACCCGCGCCACCGGGTCGACCGACACGACCCGGTTCATCTTGGTGGTGACCACGACGACAGGGGGCGGCCCGTCGCTGACGGGCACCGCACCCCCCGCCAGCCCGGTACCGGAACCACGGGGCACGACGGCGCGGCCGTGGGCCCTGGCGATGCGGACACAGGCCTGCACCTCGGCCGTCGTGGTCGGGAAGCACACCACCCCGGCCTCGCCCTCGATCACCGACGCGTCCCTCGCGTAGAGAGCCAGCTCGGTGGCGCCCGACCGCACCGCGCCGCCCGGGAGCGCCGCCGCCAGATCGGCGACGACCGCATCGACACCGGCGTCAGGCACGTCGCTCATCTTTGTCTAGCGTCGCCCGGGTATGGCACTCCGGCTCGAGGACTACGTGGAGCGTGAGCGCGACCGCATCGTCGCCACCCTGTTCGACTGGCTCCGCATCCCGTCGATCTCGGCCCAGCCCGGGCACGCCGCCGACGTGCGCGCCTCGGCCGAGTTCTGCGCCGGCCTGCTCCGCGACGCCGGCCTCGACCAGGTCGAGATCATGGAGACGCCGGGTGCGCCCGCCGTCTACGGCGAGTGGCTGGGCGCCGGCGCCGATGCGCCCACCGCCCTCGTCTACGGCCACCACGACGTGCAGCCCGTCGATCCGCTCGAGCTCTGGGGATCACCGCCGTTCGAGCCCGTCATCGTCGACGGCGAGTGCCGGGCGCGGGGCGCCATCGACGACAAGGGCCAGGTGCTGTACGAGATCGAGGCCGTGCGCGGGCTCCTGGCCGCCGACGGCCGCCTGCCGGTCAACCTCAAGTTCCTCGTCGAGGGCGAGGAGGAGGTCGGCAGCCCCAACTTCGAGGACCTGCTCGTGGCCCGTCGCGAGCAGTTCGGCTGCGACGTCGTCGTCGTCAGCGACACCACCATGTGGTCGCCGGAGGTGCCGTCGACATGCGTCGGCATGCGCGGCCTCGTCGCCCTGGACGTCTCGATCCGCACGGCCGACGCCGACCTGCACTCCGGTGTGTTCGGCGGGACCGTGCCCAACCCCGCCCACGTGCTCGGCCGCCTCGTCGCCGACCTGCACGATGCGGACGGGCGCGTCGCTATCCCCGGCTTCTACGACGACGTCCGCCCGCTGACCGACGCCGAGGAGGCGTCGCTCCGGCTGCTCCCGTTCGACGACGACGACTGGAAGGCGACGGCGGGAGTCCGGCGGCTCGAGGGCGAGGCCGGCCGCTCCACGCTGGAGCGGGCCTGGGCCCGTCCCACGTGCGACGTCGTCGGCCTGACCGTCGGCTACGGCGGCGACGGCGTGAAGACGATCGTGCCGGCGGTCGGGAACGTGAAGCTGACGTTCCGGCTCGTCGCCGACCAGGACCCGGTCGCCATCCAGGAGGCGGCCATGGCCTGGGTCCGATCGCGCATCCCCGACGGCGTCGAGGTCGAGCTCACGCCCCTCGGGGCCGTCGCGCCCGCCCTCACGCCGGTCGACCACCCGACCGTGGGCGCGCTGGTCACCGCCATCGAGCGGGTGTGGGGGAAGGCCCCGCTCTTCACCCGCGAGGGCGGCAGCGGTCCCGAGGAGACCCTGGGCCGCGTGCTGGCCGCGCCGGTGCTCTACCTCGGCGTCGGGCTGCCGGGCGACCGGTTCCACGCGCCCAACGAGCGCATGCTCATGGACCAGTTCTGGAAGGGGCTGCTCGCCGCCGGCGAGCTCTGGCACGAGCTGGCGGCCGCCCATGGCTGAGGTGGCCGACCTCGAGACGGCGCACGAGTGGGTGAGCTTCGAGGACCCCGAGGAGGAGCGCATCTGGGTCTTCGACGTGACGTTCCTGCTCAGCCGGTGGACGTGCATCTTCGGGCGCGGGTGCCAGGGCGTCCTCACCGGGCCGGCTCCGGAGCTGGTGCAGGGATGCTGCAGCTACGGCGCCCACTTCACCGGCCAGGACGACGTCGCCCGCGTGGAGGCGGCCGCCCTCACCCTCACCGACGACCAGTGGCAGTTCCGTAAGCAGGGGATGCGGAAGGGTGTGTCCAAGACCAACCAGGCCGGCGACCTGGTGACCCGGCTGGTCGGCGACGCCTGCATCTTCCTGAACCGTCCCGACTTCCCCGGCGGCCCCGGTTGCGCGCTGCACCGGGCCGCCCTGGAGCGGGGCGAGTCCTACATCGACACCAAGCCCGAGGTGTGCTGGCAGCTTCCCCTACGGCGCGAGGACGTCGACGGCGACGACGGCTGGGTGACCTCGACGGTCAAGCAGTGGGACCGGCGCCACTGGGGCGACGGAGGCGCCGAGTTCCACTGGTGGTGCACCGAGGCCCATGAGGCGTTCGTGGGCACCACGCCGGTCTACATCGGCATGCGCGACGAGCTCGTCGCCATGGTCGGTGCGACGGTCTATGAACTGCTCGTCGCCTACCTCGAGCCCCGGCGCCGGCGCAGCGTGCCGCTCCCCCACCCCGCGGTGCGCTCAGGCGCGTAGACCCCGCAACGCGGGCCAGGCGTCGGCCTTCGTGGTGCGCCAGTCGTAGAGGCTGCCGCCCACACCGTGGGTCTCGCCCACGGCGCGGCGGAAGCCGTCGATGTCGGCCGCGGTCGTGGCGTCGCCGATGCCACCGATCGGGTGCACGACGGCGTCGGGACGGCCCAGGTTCCGCCGCAGCCGCACCACGTTCTCCACGGTGTAGTCGTGGGCGTTGCGCCACCCCGACGAGGCCTTGCGGTTGGTCCAGTACCCCATGGTCTGCCACGCGTCGTAGAGCGGGGCCAGGGCGGTGTACGGGAAGTCGGGCCAATAGTTGGGGTTGACCTCCTCGAGCACGACGGGCGGCAGGACGATGGCGCCGATGGCCTGCTCGGGCAGGGCGTTGCGCAGGCTGGTGCTGAACTCCACCAGGCGGCGGTTGCGCTCGTTCACGTCGGAGACGTTGCGGGCCTCGATGTCGACCGCCAGGCCGTCGATCTCGAGCGAGGCGATGGCGAGGATGCGGCGTAGGTCGTGCGCCGTATCGACCAGGGTCGGGAGGTACCACGCCACGACGCGCACCCCTCGGCGGTGGGCCCGGTCGATGATCGGCAGGAGGCGCTCGGGCTCGAGGACATCGGTCGGCGCGTCGTGCTTTGACGCCTGCAGGTACAGCGTCTGCACGCCGGCATCGGCCATGGCGTCGACGGTGGCGGCGTCGACGGCCGGCGCACCGTCGCGCGTGTAGGTCTGGCTCCAGTCGTAGACGTCGACCCAGGTGCCGAGCCCGGTGTAGGGCACCAGGCCGGCGGCCACCGACGGGGCGACCGCCACCACCGGTGCCGGACGCGCCGTCCGGGGCGCACGGGCGACACGGGCGGTCGGCGGCGGGGTCGCGGCGACGGCGACGCTCGTGGGCGGGACCGTGGTCTCGGCCACGGCGGTGGTGGTGGTCGTCTCCGGCTCGGTCACCGTCGTCGACGGTTCGGGGGCCACGGTGCGCAGCCGACCGACCGACGCTGCCCGGGTCACGTCCTCCTGGCCACCGGCCTGCCGGGCCACGGCGACGGACGCGAGCAGGAGCACGCCGATGACGATGCGCAGCACGCGTTCCACCCGCCCTGAACTGTTTGCCACACCGCCCCCTTCGAACCGGCGCCGCCGTGACGCCGGGAACCGCTCCACCGCTGACCGGGCCTAGGCCTCGATCTCCTCGCCCTCTTCCTCACCGCCGACGAACAGGTCCTGGTTGGCATCCAGCGGCACCAGGCACCACGAGGCGTGGTCGTCCTCGGGGTCGGCGCCGCACTCGGGGCATGGCTCGGTACTGGGCTCGTTCAGGCGCTTGAGCGCGCGAGCCTCCTCGAACCTCCGGTGGCGACCCTTCTTCACGTTCGCTCCCCCACATCTCAGGAGTGCCAGACCCCGACACTGTACCCGCGGGACCAGAACCACTCAGAACCGGGGCGCATTCCTCGGCATGCCGTCGACCATCCCCAGCGACAGGTAGAGCTCGTAGCCGAGGAGGGCCCGCAAGCGGGGCTCGGCGGCCAGCACGGCCGGGTCGATGGAGAGGAACCAGTTCTCCTGGGTGCGCATGAACGGGCGGCAGTAATAGGCGAGGACCCCGTGGCGGCGCTCGGTTCCGGTCGTGTTGGCGCCGGTCTGGTGCCAGAGGCGACCGTCGAAGACCATGACGCTGCCGGCGGGGCCCGTGACCGGCGTGGTCTCTACCGTGGCGCTGTAATCGGGCCCGTGGCCCAGGAGGTGGGAGCCGGGCACGATCCGGGTCGCGCCGTTGGTGGGAGTGAAGTCGTCCAGCATCCACATGGCGTTGGCCACCATGGCCAGCGGCCAGGGCGGAGGCACGAAGCTCTGATCGGCGTGGATGAACATGGGCTTGCCACCCGGCCCGGCGATGTTGGCGTCGAGGTTCGACAGCAGGAAGACGGGACCGAGGAGGTCGGCCATGAGCTTCGCCACGGTGGGGTCGAGGGCGAGCTCCACGAACTCGGGGCCCTTGTTGAGCAGCGTCCAGACCCGCTGGTTGGCGCCGTCCTCGTAGACATAGTCGGTGCCGTCGGCGATCTCGGTCGCCGCCACCTCCACCAGCCGGGCGCGGGTCGCGGCCAGCCGGTCGGCGTCGAGCACCCCCTCGATCACGCAGTAGCCGTGCTCGGCCAGGTCGGCCCTCGCCTGGGCCAGGTCCTTCGTCGACGTCGCCACCATCGCCGGTCACCTTAGGCTGGGGCCATGCCCGACGATCTGGACGTGGACGCCATGATCGAGCGCTTCCGCAGCAGGGCGCGCGCCGTGCGGTCGCGTGGCGTGCCACCGCTCGAAGGTGAGCAGCGCAAGCTGTTCCTGCAGCAGGCCCAGCTCGACTACCAGGACTTCGCCATGATCGGCGACGCCACGAGCGCGCTGGAGGACGGGGTGCTCGTCCTGCGCGTCGACCTCAGGCCACCGGCCGACTGACGTCGAGCACGTACACCCAGTACCCCTTCTCCAGGGCCACGTCGCCGGCGAAGGTGGCGTACAGCTCGAGGCCGGGCCCCGGTTCGAGCGGATAGTTGAGCACCAGCACGACCGGCCTCCCCGATGGGTTCGGCGCGTCGCGGGCCACCTCGACCACGTTGGCGTACCGGGCGGCGTCGCCCCGGCGCTCGCGGCGTTTGTCGAACACCGGGTACCGCCCGAAGCGCTGGGCGTTGGCGAACCAGACGGGGCGGTCGAGCCAGGTGGCGGTGGCGGCGCTGGCGATGTCGCTGTCGACGACGATGAGCCGCCCGTCGAGCCCGTCGTGACGCAGCATGGCGGCCACGGCCCGTCCCTGGGAGAAGGGCCGGTCGCCGACCTGGGCCGTCAGCGCGAGGGCGGCGCCCAGCTGGGCCAGCAGGAGGACGGAGACGAGCGAGTGGGTGACGATCGGCTGGCCCGCGTCGTCACCGTCGGAACCTGCGGAATGCGTGCCGGCCATCCACACGGCGGCCAGGAACACCAGGAAGAAGTGGCCGGTGTGGCGCATGCCGAGCCCGACGACGAAGAGCGAGAACACCATCAGCCCGAGCACGCCGGTGACCCACACGGTGAAGGCGGCGCGGTTACGCCACAGCACGGCCGCCACTGCGGCCATGAGGAACAGGCCGAGGACGCGCTGCATGGTGAAGCTGTAGGCGACGTCGGTGAAGGGGTTGTTCTCGATGTGGTGGCCGGGGTCGAGGATGTTGGTGTTCCACGGCCACGGCTTGGTCGAGGGGATCGGCACCAGCGCCCGCCACACCCGGCTCGACGCCACGAACGCGCGCTGCGGGGTGAACGACGGCTCGATGTACGACAGTGACCGCCCGATGTCGGAGGCCGGGCGCAGCGAGACGGCGGTCAGCACGGCGCCGAGCAGCGCCGGTCCCATGAGGGCCGGGATGGCACGTCGCTCACGGACCAGAAGACCGACGGTGATGGCACCGGCCACGAACACGGCCATCACACTGGTGAGACAGGCCAGGCCCAGGAACGCACCGATGACCTTCCAGCGCGGCGAGCTCACCGATGCCAAGGCCAGGGCGGCGGCCAGGAGGAGCACGCCGAGCCCGTAGCTCCGGCTCAGGGCGCCGTACTCGAACCCGAGGAAGTAGCCGAACAGCAGGGCGGCCTGCTGCCAGCGGCGGAACGGCGACCAGAGCACGATGACGGCGGCCGTCCCCATGGCCAGCGCGAACTGCACGACCTGCATGGCGCGCGGGTCGCGGGTGAGGCGCGAGACCGGCCAGAGGACCAGGTACCAGAGCGGTGGATGCGACTCGTATCCCAGAGCGCGGAGCACGCCGAGGGGCGAGTTGTCCCGCACGATCGACCACGCCTGGAGCTCGTCGAACCACATCTCGTGGGTGACGATCCGCACCGCCAGCGTCACGCCGGCGGCCGCGAGCAGGAGCAGGGCGACCGGGTCCGGCCGCCGTCTCATCCCGTGGAGAGCGGGGATCCGGAGCGGCGCTCGAGGACGAGGTCGTCGCCCGAGAACGCCAGGGCCGCCTTGCCCTCGACCAGCTGCCGCACCGGCTCGCCGACGAGCTCGGCCCGCCACCCCGGGGCGAGGCGGG
>DATLDH010000013.1:0-2441 GCA_035526015.1 Acidimicrobiales bacterium | reverse complement strand
ACCTACGAGGTGGCGGCCGAGCTCGGCGGCACGACGACCACCACCGGGTACGAGGTGATCGAGGCGAGCCCGGTGCCGGGTGAGGCCGGGCTCTACGTCACGTTCGTGGCGACCCGGGCGCCCGGTAGCGCCACGGCGCGCTTCCAGCCCGCGCTCCCGCTGAAGGTCGTCGAGCTCCCGATCGTCCCGAGCGCCACCTTCACGACCGCCGGCACCGACCCGGCCTCGCAGGTGGCGGTGTCGTGGCGCTCGACGGTGACCACCAAGACCCGCGTCGACGCGTGCGGCACGCCGCTCGACGCCTACCGGGTGCAGCTCTCCGACGGCCGGGCGGTGGGCCCCGCCCTCGACGTGACGTTCACCGCCGCCTACGCCATCGGCACCCAGTACGGCGGCCTGTCGCTGGCCGACGAGCTCGTCGTGCAGGGCAACGAGGGGGACGACACCGTCAGCCGCAGGATCAAGAGCACGGTGTCGGCCGAGCCGGGCGGACGGGCATGAGGCGCGTGGTGCTCGCACTCACGGCCGTCGTCCTCCTGGCCTCGTGCACGGGTGGCGACGGCGATGACACCGCTCGGCCCGTTCCCGGGGCGCGCACGGGTGGCACCCTCACCGTCGGGATCGGCCGGCCGGCGTCGATCGATCCGCTCGACGCCTATGAGCCCAGTGGGCTGCTGGTGGCGCGCACGATGTGCGACACCCTCGTCGAGCTCGATCCGCGCACCCACCGGCTGCGACCCGGCCTGGCCGCGTCGTGGAACGTGCTCGACGGCGGCCGGCAGGTGTCGTTCCGGCTGCGCGGCTCGGCCCGGTTCTCCGACGGGTCGAAGGTCACCGCCGCCGACGTGGCGTTCAGCCTCACGCGCGCCGCCAGCCCGTCGTTCGCCGGCCGCCAGGCCGCACTGCTGTCGGCCGTCTCCGGGTGGGACGACCTGCAGGACGAGGTGGGCGCACCCGGAAAGCGGTCGCGACTTCGACTGGGCGGCGTGCGCGTCGTGGGGGCCGGGGCCGTCGAGATCGCATTCAGCCGGCCCGTCGGCGACGCCGTGGCGCTCTTCACCCATCCCGTCACCGCGCCGGTGTCGCGCGCCGCGACCGAGCGCGACCCCGACGGCGCCGGCCGCCGACCGGTCTGTGCCGGTCCGTACCGGCTGACGCGGGCCTGGTCGCCGGCCGACGGCACGATCACGCTGCAACGCGTCAACGGTTACAGGGGACGGCCGGTGTACGCCGACCGCATCGAGTTCCGCATCGGCGCCAGGAGCGCCGACGTGGTGGTGCCGACCGACGTCACAGCGACGCCTGCCCCCGGTGCCACGCGCGTGAGCGGCCCAGGGCCCGGCGTCGAGTACCTCGCGCTCCCCACGGGGACGGCCAGCCCGTACCGCGACCGGCGCGTGCGCCGCGCCCTCGACCTGGCCACCGACCGCGCGGTCCTCGTCGAGCGCACCACGCCGGGACGGCGGGCTCCGGCACGCGGCTTCCTCCCCGCCACTATCGACGGCCGGGCCTGCCCCGAGGAGGTGGCGGCGGCCGCCGACCCGGAGCAGGCGCGCCGGCTCCTCCGCGCCGCCGGCATCGAGCCGTCCGGGCTCCCCGTGCGCATCACCGTCAACGACGACGGTCCGAACCGGGCCGTGGCCGACGAGCTGGCCCGCCAGTGGCACGACCACCTCGGTCTGGCCGTCACCGTCGAGGTCGTCGCCTTCGACGACCTGCTGGCGCGCGCCACCGGCGCGGCGGGCATCGACGGCCCGGTGCGGGTGTCATGGGCGGCGCCGTACGCGAGCGCCGATGCCCACCTGGCTCCGCTGTTCGCCGGTGGTGCCACCACCGAGGCCAACCTCGGCCGGTGGGACGACCCGGAGTGGGACCGGCTCCTGGATGAGGACGCCCGCACCGCCACCGACGAGACCGACCGCGTTGCCCTCTACCGCCGTCTCGCCCTCCGCCTGTGCGACCGGCTCCCGTCGCTCCCCCTCACCACGTCGTTGGCCATCGCCGACGTCCGTCCCGACCGCGTCGCCTCCACCACGGGCGAGTGGCTCGACCCCCTCACCGGCACCCCCGACCTCCGCCGGATCTGGGTCAGAGGGGGCGGATCGTCGCCCTGATCGTCGCCGCCGACTCGGAGTGGAGTGGGGTGACGGTGAAGGGGCCGGCGGCGGCGGGGACGATGAAGGTCTCGGCGTAGTGGACTTCGTAGGGGTCCCACGCTCGATCCGGTGACGAGACCATCGCCGCCGCTCCGTCGACCAGGTTGAGGACCCGCACGCCGTCGGTGTCGTCGTGCGCAACCGTGGTGCGAAACCAGTGGCGCACGGTGTCGATGGGCTCGAGGCCGTGGAGGCCGGTGCGCTCCGACGACCAGCCGTCGCCGGCGGCCAGTGGCTCGACCCTGTTCACCAGCTCGCGCTCGACCCACTCGCCCCGCCGGTCGG